>JAGUVW010000054.1 GCA_020062665.1 Pseudomonadales bacterium | reverse complement strand
TGGCATCCGTGACAGCGCACCTGCTGACCCCCTGGCTGGGCAGCGGCAATCTGGTACTGCTCTACGTGCTCGCGGTGATCGGCGTCGGCCTGCGTCACGGCGCCCGCCCCGCCCTGGCCACCGCCCTGCTGTCGTTCCTGAGTTTCAATTTTTTCCTCACCGAACCACGTCACACCTTCGCCGTGGAAAAACAGGACGACATTTCCACCCTGATCTTCCTGTCGGTCATCGCCCTGATCTGCGGCCCCGCCGCGTCCCGCATCCGCCGCCAGTTCCTGCTGCTGAAGGAATCCAACCGCTATTCCGAAGCCTTGCGCGCCCTGGCCAACCAGCTGACAGTGGCCGACAGCGATACCGGACTGTGGAATGCCGTGACGCGGGAACTCGCCACCGCCCTGCAGGTGGAATGCATCGCCGTGACCAGTGGCGACGACGGCAGCCTGCAGACCTCACACCGCCCATCGCAGCCGTTCAACCAGCTGGATGCCGCCGCCATCGAATGGAGCCGCAAGCAGGGAGCCCCCTCGGGCCGACTCACCGACACGCTGGCCGGCTCCGCCTGGAGTCTGTTTCCCGTGCGCCACCACAACAAAACCATCGCCGTGATCATGCTGCGTTTCGACAGCACCATCACGCGGCTGCAAACCTATGACAGCGATCTGATTTCCGCCATGCTGCAGCAGGCCGCAGACGCCTGGCAGCGCATTCACCTGGCCCGTGATCTGGAATCCGCGCGGGTGAAAACCGAAGTGGAACAGCTGCGCTCGGCCCTGCTGTCATCGGTCTCCCACGACCTGCGCTCGCCCCTGTCGGCCATGATGGGCGCCGCCGAAAGCTTGCAACTGCTGGACACCCGGCTGGCACCCCAGGATCGTCACGAACTCATCGACACCCTGCTGCAGGAAAGCCGCCGCCTGGATCGTTACATCCAGAACCTGCTGGACATGACACGGCTGGGCCACGGCACACTGAAGATCGAACGGGACTGGGTGGCGGCCGCCGACATCATCGGCAGTGCACTGACGCGCCTGAAGCGCTACTTTCCTGCCGTGCGCACTGAATTCCACACCCTGGGTGAACCGCCCCTGCTGTACGCCCATGCCGCACTGGTGGAACAGGCCCTGTTTAACATCCTGGAAAACGCCGCCCGCTTTTCCCCGCCAGAGGAACCGGTCACCGTCAGCCTGTCGACCGTCGACAACACCTGCCGGATCATCATCGAAGACCGGGGGCCGGGCATTCCCGAATCCGTGCGGGAAAAAATCTTCGACATGTTCTATGTGGTGGCCGACGGCGACCAGAAAAAACATAACACCGGCATGGGGCTCGCCATCTGTCGCGGTATGATCGGAGCCCACGGCGGCAGCGTGCGCGCCGAAGCAGGCAGCGACAGCAAAGGCACCCGCTTCGTGGTGGAACTGCCCCTCACTCCCACCCGCAATGAGGACAGCGTGTGAGCGCCAAGATCCTGGTGATCGATGATGAAATGCCGATCCGCCGCATGTTGCGGATCGCACTGAAAAGCGCTGGCTACGAACCGCAGGAAGCCGACAACGGTGAAACCGGCCTGGCCGCCGTGGCGCGTCAGCAGCCGGATCTGGTGATACTGGATCTGGGCCTGCCGGACATGGACGGCCACCAGGTACTGGCGGAATTGCGCACTTGGTCGAAAGTGCCGGTGATCGTGCTGTCGGTGCGTAGCGGCGATCGCGAAAAAGTGCACGCGCTGGATGCCGGCGCCCAGGATTATGTCACCAAACCTTTCAGCATCGAGGAACTGCTGGCGCGGGTGCGCGCCAACCTGCGGGATCGCCTGCCTTCCACCACGCCAGCAGTACTCGACGACGGCACGCTGCACATCGATCTGGCGTTACGGCTGGTGCAACTGCGGGGTGAAAAAATCAGCCTCACCCCCAAGGAGTACGGCGTGCTGTCACTGCTGGCGCACAATCCAAACCGCGTGATCACCCAGACCCAGCTGCTGCAGGAAATCTGGGGGCCAGGCCATCAGGAAGACACTCACTACCTGCGCATCGTCGTCAGCCACCTGCGGCAGAAACTGGGGGATGACCCTGCACAACCCCACTACCTGCGCACCGAACCCGGAGTGGGTTATCGGCTCATGATCAACTGAAGCGCCGGTCTGTGAGGTTCAAAAACGCCAGAACGTGCGCGAAAACACGATCAGAATGGGAAAGATCTCCAGCCGGCCGAACAGCATGGCCGCGCACATCAGCCATTTGGCCGGCCCCGTCAGCGTGCCAAATCCTGCCGCCGTTTCGCCGTAACCGACGCCCATGTTATTGATGCAGGCCGCCACCGTGCCAAACGCCGTCACCACATCGTGTCCACAGGCCACCAGTCCCCAGATAAAAACACAGGCGCAGAAGATATAGAGAAAAAACAGGCCCCAAACCGACCGCACAACCCGATCGGAAATCGGCTGCTGTCCCACCTTGGTGGCAAATACGGAGTTAGGATGGATGAGCTGTCGCACCTCGCGGCTGCTTTGCTGATAAAGGATCAGGAAACGCATGGCCTTGATGCCGCCACAGGTGGAACCGACGCAGCCGCCGAAAAAGCTGGCTCCCAGCATCAGCAACACGATATGTGCCGGCCAGTTGGGATAGTTCGCCGCACCCAGTCCGTTGTCTGTCATGATGGATATCGCCTGAAAGAAGCCATGCACCAGTGCATCCAGCGCAACGAATGTTCCAGTGCGGATCAGTTCAAAACAGACAAACCCCACAACCAGGGAAGCAATCAACATGAAAAAACGGAATTCCGCATCGCGCAATATGGGCAGCAGACTGCGACGATGCAGAACCAGAAAGTAAAGCGCGAAATTGACCGCCGCCAGAATCGAAAACACACCGCCCACCAGTTCCACCGCGTAGCTGTCATAATGGCCCAGGCTGGCACCATGGGAAGAGAAGCCACCCAGCGACACCGTTGACAGACTGTGGCACACCGCATGGAAAGGCTCCATCCCGGCCAGGTAGTACGCCAGCGTGCACAGCAATGCCAGACCCGAGTAGATCAACCACAGATGCTTGGCGGTATCGGCCAGACGCGGCGTCAGCTTTTCCTCCTTCTGCGGCCCCGGCATTTCGGACTGGTACAAACGGGCGCCGCCAATGCCGAGCAGCGGCAAAATTGCAATCGCTAGCACGATGATGCCCAGACCGCCCAGAAAATTGAGCTGGGCGCGGAAGTAAAGAATGGATCTGGGGAGGTTGTCGATATCATCGAGCACCGACGCGCCCGTGGTGGTAATGCCCGAAACACCCTCGAACACGGCGTCGGTCAGGCTCAGATTCAGACGCTGATCGACCAGGAACGGCATGGCACTGACAGCCGAGAACAGCAGCCAGAACACCACTGCCACCAGAAAGCCATCACGTGTGCGCAGAACCCGCCGGCTGTTCATGCTGCTGAACCAGCCTATCAAACCCAGGGAAAAAGCCAGCAGGAAGGTGATGGCAAATGCGTACACATTCTCTTCCCCGTAGGCAAGTCCAACCACCAAAGGCACCAGCATGGACAGACTGTAAATCAGCACCAGAAAACTGCTCAGGTGCAGGACAGTCAACGCACGGGAATTTCTTTGCATGGCAGGGCACTGCACTCAGAACGGATGGCGCCATGCTAGTGAAATGCCCTGTAACGATTCCAGTTCGATAGTGGAAACCGGCGTAAAGAATGCGTAAAAACAGCGTTCGAAGTAAACGCCCTTTTTATCCCTCCGTCGCCTGCTTCTGCTGCTTTTCCTGCGCCCGCTGCTGTGCGCGCTTCTGCTTGCGGGTTTCGATCTTGTCCAGCTCCTGCAACGTCACCAGGCCCGGCCCGTGAAAGCCCAGCATCACCAGATAAGCCACCGGGTTGTAGCGCAGTGCCCGCGGCACCACCCGCGCATAGGCCTGCAGGCGGCGACACAGTTTCTGGTAACGCGCTTCATCGCGATCCGACCAGGGCAGGTTGAAACGCTCGCGGTAGAGTGGATGCAGGCAGCGGGTCGCGCACAGGCGCAGGGTGGGATAGACAAAGCGGCGATGGAATTCATTCGCCAGCGGCTGCAGTCGTTTGGCGTACTTCAGGCGCGCCGCACTTTCGATGCCGGTCGTCGTCAGGAACTGCACCGTTTCGTTGTACGTCATCGTGTTCAGAATCAGGTCTTCGAAATAAACGTAAAAATCCTTCAGCGTGGGCTCGATGTCTTTCTGCGGAATGCCCAGCAGCAAACACAGATCCACATACTCCTGATAAAGCTTTTCTTCTTCGGCCGGCGTGAGCGGCTTGCCCATGTCCTGGCGAATGCGGATCACTGCGTCCAGAAACGTATCTGGCACGATGCGGAAGGTTTTGGGATTCAGCGCGAAATACTTGGAACCATCCGGATTGACGCCCTTGATGTGGGCGTGCAGCGCGCGCAGGTTGCTGGCTTCCTGATGGGCGAAGTCGCCGCCGTCGTAGAGAAAGCGGATCATCGACCAGTTGGTGCGCCGCCCCCGCGCCTGTGGATCGGATTTGTAGATGCCGTATTTGTTCACCGCCGTGCCCACCGCCGGCAGCGCCGACTGCATGGTGGCGATGGGCAGCATCAGTGGCAGGTTGGCCATGTCGGTCAGCGTGTCCCACATGATGGAGCCACGTCCCGGTGCCCTGCCTTGCCGTTCCGGTGTCTTGTGCGCGTTGGTTCCGCTCACCGCTTTCAGTTGTGCCATCGCCTGTCTTCTCCTGTCGTCAAAAGCCAGCACCCGTTTGACGCCGGCGCCAGTCCGCTGTGTGATGCAACTGATTCTAATGCGAGAGATCGCTATTCGCTCTCGCATTCAACCGCAGGAAAACGATCAACATGAACAACGAAAAAAACACGCCAAAACAACGACGTAAACCCAAGCAGGCGCGCGCGCTGGCAAAATACAACGACATCCTGGACGCCAGCGCTCGGGTTTTGGAAGACGTCGGCTATCGCCGCGCCACCATGAGTGAAATCCATCTGGAAAGCGGCCATCCCTACGCCACCATCTACCAGTATTTCGGCAGCAAGGAGGATGTGTATCTGGGCTGGCTGGAGCGCTTTATGGAAACGTCGATTTTCGAGCTGGCTTCGCGCATCCGCCGCGCGCCGGAAGGCGATCTGGATCAGACCATCGAAATAGCGGTGCGGTATTCCCTGGAACAGATTCTCAGCAATCGCAAGACACTGGGTAAGCTGATCAACGGCATGGCGCTGATTTCATCCCGCCTGGTGGAATTGATGGAAGAAAAAAGCGCGCAGTGGATTGCCGATGCGCTGGGGCCCGCCATGGGTTCGCTGAACAATCCGCGCCTGCAGGAAAACATGCTGACAGCCGCCCGCGCCGGCAATGGTTACTGGCTGATGCTGGTGCTGAACAACAAACGTGAGATCGATATCGAACGGGAAGCGCAGAATTATTCCGCGCTGATCAAGGCATTGTTGTTCATTCGCTGAAGCGCGTTATGGCGCTTCCTCGGGCAGGCTGTCGGGCAGAATGAAGGGCGTGCTGCCCAGCAGATGATCCATCAGCAGCATGCCGCCGCCGGGTCGGCCAATATCGGCGGTGACAAACATGAATTCAAACACGGCATCCGCTTGCTCCGGCGCCACGATTACCGTCACCAGTCGTGCCAGTTCCGATTCCGGCAACTTGTCGCGGCTGGAGGTGGCCTGGCGCAGCATGGACACCGCGCGCACCGCCACAGTGTCGGCAGCGTTCACGCCCATTTCTGCATGCAGGGCCGCAATCAAACGGCGATCAGTGCCGTCGTCCGGCAGCAGCGCCCGAATACGTTTGCTGGCGTGCAGCGCAAACGGCCGGGCCATGGACGTCACGTCATTCATGGCGCCCCCTGGCCAAGCGTGCGGCCGCTTCTTCCGGGATGTAGGTTGCCATCCGTTCCAGCGCGGTCACTGTCAGGTAGCCATTGCCCGGCGCGCCCAGCTCACCGGCGTTGTAGATCACTTCCGCCAGAAAATCCTGATAATCAGACGCAGTGATCACGCTGACGACTTCCTTTTCCGCTTCCACCGCAATGGCCAGCAGGCCAAGCCGTTCGCGAATGCCGGTGCCCCGCGCCAGATGCACGATGCCACCCATGGCGCCGGCATTGCGCACAGCCTTGAGAATGGTGTCGGCACGCCCGACTGTCACCACCGCCGTGATCAGAACAGCATCCGTCAAAAAAGTGATGGGTTGATTTTTCATAGTGCTCCTTCCACTGCTGCTGCAGCCTTGACCTGCATGTTCATTCGATAGCGTGCCCACAGGCCGGTGATCATCACACTGATGATGGGGCCGACCGAGGCCAGGCTCAGAATGCCGAACCCTTCCACTGCATCGGTGGCGCTGCCGAACCCCAGCCCCAACGCCAACACGAGCGGCACGGTGATGGGGCCAGTAGTTACGCCGGCACTGTCCCAGGCGACGTTGACGAATTCCTCGCTGGAAAAATAGGTCAGCACGATGGCCAGCAGATAGCCTGGCAGGATCATCCAGAACAGCGGGAGTTGGAAAATCAGTTTGGCCAGGCCCAACGCAATGCCACAGGCCACACCCACCGATACCGAGATGATCAGTGTACGTTTGCGGAATACGCCATTGGTGAGGGATTCAGCCGTGATCCCGAGTGCGTTGAGCGCTGGCTCGGCAACGGTGGCGCCGAACCCCAGCACCCAGGCAAAAATGATCGCCAGCGACAGCCCCACGCCGTATCCGTAAATGGGCGAATCCGCGTGACCGTCGATTTCCATGAACGCCATGGGCACCAGTCCACCGGCACTGCCTCCGAGCGCAGACAGGCCATAGGTGAGGCCCAGGTTGAAAATGCACATGCCGATGATGGTGAAGGCGATGCCCAGCAGGATTTCTGCCGGATTGGCCAGCCGTTCCCGCAACATCAGACTGAGCACCAGAAACAGAAACAGTACCAGCGGCAGAATGGCGCGTATGCCCATGATGATTTCCAGACCCGGACTGGTTTCGTGCCAGGCAAGATCTGCCGCGCCACTCACGGCCGGCGCCATGGCGGCCTGGATAATCTCGGCAGGTGTATGGGTGGACGCCACAAACAGCAGAAGCAGCAGAACACCGGTGACCGGAAACAGCGACGCCAGTGTCACGATGCCAAACCCCGACAGACCGGAATCGCCCTTGCCCGCCGCCGCCGCAATCCCGATACCCAGCGCCAGCACCAGCGGAACGGTCACCGGCCCAGTGGTGACGGCACCGGTATCCCACGCCAGACCGAGTGCACTGGCCAGATCCGGCCGCAAAGCGCAATAAAGACTGAGCCCCAACACCGGGAACAGCGACAGATAGATCAGCGGCTTCAGACTCCAGCCATACAGAAACCGCAGCGTACCCACCACCGCCGCCAACCCTACGCTGGCACCCACCACCAGCACCAGCGTGTCCGACCACTCATTCAGCAGCGCAAACAGATACGGTGCCTTTTCCACCAGCACATTCTGGCCGGCGGTTTTCAGTGCACCGATGGCCGGTTCCGCAAAGGTGACACCAATCCCCAACAACAGCGTGATGATCAGCACCACCGGCAGCGATGATCGCCGGGGCAGCGTCGATCCGATCACGGTTCCAAAAGGCATCAGGCCGAGCTTGAGTCCTTCCATGAAAAACATCAGGCCGACGATGACAGCGAACAGCCCTCCGGTAATCAACCAGGAATCCTCGAACCGTTCGCGCAAAATCAGCAGCTGAAACAGCACCAGATAGACGGCAAGCGGAATCACCGCGTGACACTGCTCGCCAAAGCGGGACGCCGCATAGGGCTGCAGGATACGCACCACTTCCTGCGATGTGACTTTGGACACGATGGGTTTAAGGCGCAGGATGCGGCCATCGGCGTCGCGCTCCGGCTCGGGGAACAGCTGGCCAAAGCGGGCCTCGGGACGGGTAGTGCCGGTGGCTCGCTGAAATTCGGAAAAGCGATAGCGGGTTGGCATACAGGTGGATTCCTGCGGGTTTGCAAATTCAGATGCCGGCAGCTTAGCACAGCAATTTATCCGGAAGTTGGCGCTGATTCCGTTGGCATTGCATTTTTTTGCTGCAATCGCAAGCGCCAGAAATGTCATCCCGGCCTGAGTCCCGCGGGCAATGACGCCGCCCCTTCGTCAGAGGACAATAGCGTCCTGTGCCCGCCGCTATTGGGCGTTGTTCGGCGGGCCTTTGCTCGCACAGTGTGGATGGATCGACAGATGACGAAAAAGAGAGCGGCTGCCAGCCAGACCAAAACCCTGTTCATCACCGGCGCCACCGCCGGCATCGGCGAGGCCACCGCGCGCCTGTTTGCCAGCAGGGGCTGGTTTGTAGGAATGGCAGCGCGCAACAGCGCCAAACTGGAAGCGCTGGCCAATGAACTGGGTTCAGACAAATGCAGCTGGCATCCCTGCGATGTGACAGACGCCGACCAGGTGAGCGAGGCACTGCAGGCATTCAGCCAGCGCACCGGCGGACACCTGCACCTGCTGGTAAACAACGCAGGTATTCTGCATGCCGGTGGATTCGAAGACATTCCACTGCATCAGCATCACAACATCATCGACATCAATGTGAAGGGTGTGGTCAATTGCATGCAGGCAGCCTTTCCACTGTTGAAGGCAACGCCAGGCGCCCACGTGCTCAACATGAGTTCCGCCTCGGCGATGTTTGGCTCGCCCACGCTGGCCACCTACTCTGCCAGCAAGTTTGCCGTGCGTGGCCTCACCGAAGCGCTGAATGTGGAATGGGCGCGTTACGACATCGCGGTGACCGACGTGATGCCACCCTTTGTGGACACTGACATGCTGGGCGGACCCGTGCGCGACAAGGTAAAGGCGATTACGCGGCTGGGCGTGCAGCTATCGGCAGAGGATGTGGCGGAATGCGTGTGGAATGCCGCGGCCACCCGCCCGCTGCACGACCGGGTGACAAAGCCATTCAAGGTGCTGGCGCTGCTGCAGAAGCACGCACCGGAAACGCTACAACGGCGGGTAGTGAAATTTCTGGCGGGCATGTAATTACCCGTCAGGTTCGCAGCGAATTCAGGCCGTGAGCGCAGCTTCATCCACCGGGTCAATCTGTTCCGGCAGCAGAAAGCGCTCAGCATATTCCCGGTACACACCAGCACGAATGAACAGGCGGAACAGCGCGGGATCGATGTGCTGCTCCGCCGCCATCCGCTGCATGATGGCCAGGGATTCACTCAACGTCTTGGGTGTTTTGTACGGGCGATCCGCCGCAGTGAGCGCTTCGAAGATATCGGCGATGGCCATCATGCGGGCAGTGAGCGGCATGTCGGCAGCCTTCAGGCCTTTCGGATAACCGGTGCCATCCATTTTTTCGTGGTGGCCGCCGGCAATGTCCGGCACGGCTTTGAGATGATCCGGATAGGGCAGCTTTTCCAGCATGATGATGGTCTGCACGATGTGATCGTTGATGAGGAAACGTTCCTCTGCCGTGAGCGTACCTTTCGCGATACCCAGATTATAGAGTTCACCCAGATTGTACTGATCCGGCGGCGGCACCAGATTGAATGCGCCACTGCTGCTGGTGCGCGCGTGACTGGATGCGTCGCGGGGAATGCGATGATCTGGACGATCGGCCAGCAACGACTCCTGCACGGGCAACTGCGGCTCCGGCTGCTGTTGCTTGCGCTGGGCTTCTTCCCAGCTGATGCCGATGCGGTCGCTCAGGGTGCGCGTCCAGCGGCGCTGGCCAATCTGCTGCAACCGATCGATGTCCTGCTGCGGCAGAAATTCGCCGCCCACATTGCAGCGGCCTACAAACGCAAATTCCTCGTCCAGCTGCGCCCACAGTTGCTGCAGAGCCTGCCAGCCGGATGCATCCTGCCGGCCTTCCACACGATCACGCCAGTAATCCCGCTCTGCCATGCATTTCAGCAACTCAAAACGCATGCGGATTTCATGAATGCGATCGTAACGGCATTCGAGTTTGGTGGCTTTATCCACCACCTGCTCCGGCGTGGTGACTTTGCCGCAATCGTGCAGCCAGCCCGCCACGTGCAGCGCTTCCCATTCTTCTTCGTTCAGGTTGAAACGATCGAACGGCGGTTCTGTCGCTGCGCAGGCGGCGCGGGCCAGCATCTCGGTGAGTTCCGGCACGCGCTGGCAGTGGCCGCCAGTGTAGGGCGATTTGGCGTCGATGGCGCCGGCGATCAATTCGATGAACGCCGAGAACAGTTTTTTCTGGTGCAGGATCAGCTGGCGGGTTTCCACGCTCACCGCCGCAAATCCCGACAACTCGCTGATGAAAGGCAGACGGGAGTGGATTTTCGCGCTCTGCTGCAGGGATTTGCCGTCGGTGCGGAACACCATGCACAGCACACCGACATTCTTGCGATCACGGTTCACCAGGGGCATCAACACCACTTGGGCGCCCTCTTCGCCCGGTTCGTACAGGATGCGCTGCACGGTCTGGCACAGTGCGCTGCTGGCATTCCACTCCCGCTGCTCGATATCCTGGTTTTGCAGGATGCTGGCCAGCCAGGGCTCCGACACTGGCAACGCAGGCAGCTGTTCGGGATTGATGGAACGGGCACCATCACCGGCACTGAGCGAACGCACTTCCAGCACCGCCCGATCTTCCGAAAACAGCAGCAACAGCGCCGCGTCAGCACCCGAGGTTGCCCGTGTTTCCGCCGCCACTTTGCTGAGCAACACGTCCAGTTCTTTTTCTTCCGCCAGCGATCCGATCATCTGCAGAAAATGTTCGATGGTGGTGCTCATCAGATTGATGGATTTGCCGAGCCGATCGATTTCCAGCACGATGGAGCGGGTGTCCACCACCTGATCGAAACGGAACTGGCGAATCGCCGCCGTATCCCGCTCCAGCTGCCGCAGTGGCGTGGACACCAGCCGCGACAACAACCAGGCCACCGGCAGCGACACCAGCAGAATCAACAGGCCGATAACGGCGCTCTGCTTGCGCAGGGCCAACGCATCCCGCATCAGTTCGCTTTCGGGAATCAGCACCGCCAGCTTCAGCGGCAGCGATTCAATCACCCCCACATCCAGCACTTCGCTGACCCAGGTTTCGCCCTGAAAATCAAAATTCTGCCGGCCCTGCCAACCCGGCAGCAGGGGCGCCACATGCTGGATGACAGGTGAGGAAAGCTCGTGCAGACGCCGGGCACGCAGCTGGTTGTCGCTCACATAAGGCGTCATGTCGGCTTTATCCAGATAGGCAATCACCTGGTTTTGGCGATCGAACAGCACGATGTCGCTGCCCGGCGGCAATTCCAGGGATTTGAGCAGCCCGGACAAGGTATCCAGCGGATAGTCCACCGCCACCACCACGCCATCCGCCGCCTGACGGGCGATGGTAATGCCCACCGTGCGGCTGATGAAAAACGGGTAGGGTTCGGTGAGTACCACATTGTTGGTGGCCATGGCCTGCTGGTACCAGGGCCGGGTGCGAGGATCGTAGGCCGCTTCTGCCAGTGGCTGGGTGCGAATCAGATTCAGATCGACATCGAAGAAATAACGGTGGGCATCGATCTGCCGGCCATCCTGCCAATCGATATGATCCACCGCGATGTCGGAGTGCGGCGGCGCACCGTAGCGCGCCTTCTGCTTTTTGGTGATAGTGGGATGCGCTACCAGGGAATCGCCGTCGGGATAACCAACGATAAAGCCCGAGATCAGTTTGTGATTGTGCAGCTCCTGCTGCAGCCAGGGCAGTGCCCGTTGGCGTGCGGTCCAGTCCTGCGCCAACACCAGATCGTTGCGCCGCGCCATGTTGATGCTGGCCACGGCAGTGCTCTGGCGCACCTTGATGTCAGACTGGATAAAGCGGGCCATCAGTTCGGTCAGCTGGTCCGAGGAATCCAGCAGAATCCGGCTGGTGCTGCGATACTGATTGAACGCCAGCAACCCACCCACCATCACCACCAGCAACACGAACAGACTGGCGACATGAATATGCAACGGCGCCCGCAACAGACGCACTACGCGATCGTTCACCCGGCTTCCCCCGCTCTGGAAATGACTTGGGCCTGGCGGTGACATGCGACGCGAATCGCCATCACCGACAGGCCCAAGCTTAGCAGGAAGCAGGCGTTCTGACTGTTAACGCTTTTCGCTGATCCAGAGTTTGATGATGCCCTGCACCACCACCTTGCCGCCGGTATCGAGTGCCTGCACCTTCACATCCAGATCACCCGGTTTCCAGTCGGCGGGATTGATCTCGGCAATGCCGGTAATATCGCTGCCTGCCTTGGCGGTGTAATCCACCGTCATACCTTTGGGAATCCAGCGCAGATGCTTGGGAATCGACGCCTCGGCACAGGTGCCCATGGCCATTTCCAGCAGATTGCAGATGGCGATCACGTGCACGGTGCCGATGTGGTTCTGCACCGCACGCCGTTTCTTCATGCTGACACGAACGTAATTCGGGCGCAGCTCCTCGATGGTGGCGCCGATGGTGCTGAAATAAGGCGCCTTGCGCGACAACACACGGGAGAACAGGAATTTGCCGCCGGGAATTCCCTGGACACGGTTCCAGTTGCGCAACACGTAATTTTCTTCACTCATGGGGATTCTCCTGCAACAGGTTTGATTGGGTGAGTGTGCGGATGGTGTCGCCCGGGAGTACCACGCCACCTTCCACGATGCGGGCATTGATGCCGCGCAGATTGAGCGCCTTGCCGGCATCGGAATTCACAAATTGAGCGGCGGCCTTGCCATAACGCTGCTGAAACTTGCGGCATCCCAGGTGCGGTTCGGCGGTTACCTGAATCACAGCGGTGCCGATTTCCAGCAACGTGCCGGGGGGCAGATGGTCGTAACTCAGATCCAGTTCCACAAAAAACTGATCACCTGCCAGCGGCCAGCGCTCGCGGCTGCCGGCAATCAGATCGATGGCGCGGGCATTCATCAGATTAAGCTGCATGTCCAGCTGGGCGGCTCCGTCGGCGGCCTTGCGATAGCCGCGCTGCTTCCAGTTGTCGCCCCGCAGGCCCAGCGCCACATCCAGATGGCCTTGGGGCAGGATTCTGCGCTCACCCACGGCAGGCCGGCACACGATCATTTCCACCGAACCAGACAGGCGCGGCGATTGTCGCACATGGTCGAGTCCGGCATACAGTTCTGCCTGGGTTTTATGCCATTCGAGCGCGGTATCCATGCCATCAAATCCCAATTGCTGTGGTGAGGCTTTCGATATCTTCGACATCACAAAATATAAATCCAGATCACGGGAATCAGCGCGAAGGACAGCAGCGTCGACAGCATCACAGCGCCGGCCACGATCTGGGGATCGCGGTTGTACTGCATTGCGAACAGGTAGTTGAACACCGCCACCGGCATCGACGCCTGCAGGATCAGCACACCTTTCGCCACCCCCTGCAAACCAAACAGCGTAGCCACGGCGCAGCCGGCACCCACACCGATGCCCAGCCGCGCCAGCGCGAAATACAAACCCAGTCCCAGCGATGACACCTTCATGTCCGCCAGGCTCACCCCCAGCGTCAGCAACATCAGGGGAATGGTGAAGTCCCCCAGCAAACCGACCGTATTCTGCAGCCATGCCGGCAACGTCAGCTGGGCGTAAATCATCAGCACAACAGCGGCGATGGAATAAATGATGGGATTGCTCACCATTTCCCGCAACACCGAACGCCCGCTCAACAAGGCAATGCCGAGCGTGAAATGCGCCACCGACAACACCAGGAACACCGCCAGCGCCAGGCTGAGGCCTTCTTCACCAAAGGCAAACAGACACACCGGCAGCCCCATGTTGCCCGCATTGGGAAACACCAGCGCGCCCAGAAAGCTTCGCACGGGCTGTTTCACGCTGACTATGGCCACAGCGCCCAGCACCAGCATCAGCACGATCAACAGCATTGTCACCAGCAGCATGTGTTCCAGCACATCCCGCGACACCGGCGTGCGACTCAGGGACGCGATGATCAGGCAGGGCGTTCCCACCCGCATTACCAGCTGGGTCACCATCGCGGTGTCATAGGCCCAGCCGAGTCTTTTCCACACAAAACCCACCAGCACGCAGAGCATCACCGGGCCCACGATGGGAAGCAAGGTAGCCAACATAGAACAGGTTCCTTAGAATTCACGGCATTATAGCCGAAGCCGCCGATGCCTTTTGATGAACCCGCAACAGCCCCCTGCTCCCCTCACCTGCGCCACGCTGGACTGGCAGAACGACACGCCGGTATCCGTCCAGTTTGCTGACGTCTATTTTTCCCGTGAGGATGGCGCGGCGGAAACCCGTTATGTCTTTCTGCAGCAGAACGATCTGCCGGCGCGCTGGCAGGCGTGGCAGACGCCGGGCAGTTTCACCATCGGCGAAACCGGTTTCGGCACCGGACTGAATTTCTTCTGCGCCTGGGAGCTGTGGCGCACGCTGCGCAAGCCAGGCCAGCATCTGCATTTCGTCAGTGTTGAACAGTTCCCGCTGCAACCGGCGGATCTGGAAAAAGCCTGTAACCTGCGGCCGGAATTTGCTTCCCTCGGCAAAGCCCTGCTGGATCAGTATCCGCCGCTGGTGGGCGGCCTTCATCGCCTGCATTTTCTGGATGACAACGTAACGCTGACACTGATCTTCGCCGACGCAGCGGCCGGTTTTGCGCAGCTGGATGGCGTTGTGGATGCGTGGTTTCTTGATGGCTTTGCGCCAGCGCGCAATCCACAGATGTGGCAGCCGGCGCTGTTCAACACGATGGCGCGGCTCAGCCACAGCACCACCACCTTTGCGACGTTCACGTCAGCCGGCGTGGTGAAGCGGGGATTGCGCGAGGCGGGATTTCAGGTGGAAAAGCATCCTGGCTTCGGACGCAAGCGGGATATGTTGCGGGGCCGTTTTGTGCCACCGGAAAATGCCGCCGCAGATCGGCCACCGGCGCAGCAACCCTGGTATTGGGTTGATTATGCGCGTACACCGCCAGGCCATGTGGCCGTGATCGGCGCCGGCCTGGCCGGTTGCAGCGCCGCCAGCGCACTCGCCCGCCGGGGCTGGCAGGTGACGGTGCTGGAGCGGGAACCCCACATCGCACAACAGGCATCGGGCAACGCCACCGGCATCACCTACGCGCGGCTAAGCCCACACGACACCGCGCAAAACCGCTGGTACATCGGATCGTACCTCTATGCCTGCCGTTTCATTCGCGCACTGTTTGAATCACAAGACATTCCAGCGGGAACCGACTGGGATCTCAACGGCGTGCTGCAACTGGCCTTCGACGCCGACGAATCTGCAGCGCAACAGGCACTGCGCACGTCGGGGCTGTGGCCAGAGACCGTGGCGCGCTCTCTGGATGCCGCGCAGGTGCGTGAATTGCTCTGCATTGCAACGGATCACAGCGGCTTGCTGATGAACCAGGGCGGCTGGCTGAACCCTGCCACGCTGTGTCGCAGCTTGTTGAACCATCCCGCCATCACCCTGCACACCGGCTTTGCCGTGTCCGGGCTGGAGCGCAGCAATGAACGCTGGCGCATCCTCGGACTGGCATCCGCGTTCGACGCCGTGATCTTCGCCAACACCTTCGACGCCAATCGATTTTCCGCTGCTGAACATTTGCCGCTGCGCTGGGTGCGTGGCCAGGTCAGCCATGTGCCGGCCACCGTAGCATCCCGCTCGCTCCGCCACGCCATCAACTACGAGGGCTACATCAACCCGGCGCGGGATGGTTTCCACTGTGTGGGCGCCACCTTCCACCCCCGCGACAAAGATCCGGCAGAGCGCCTGGCCGATCACCAGCACAATCTGGATCAGTTGCAATCCGCCCTGCCGGAGCTGGCGGCACAACTGGCAAAGCCCGATCCCGCCAGTCTGAGCGGACGGGTGGGATTCCGTTGCCAGACCCCGGACTATCTACCGCTGATCGGCCCCCTGCCCGATACCCAGGCGTTCAGCGCGCTGTACGGCGATGCGCTCAACAGCGGCAGCAAACAACCACTACCGCCCGGCCCGATGCTGCCGGGGCTGTACATCACCACCGCCTTTGGCGCGAAAGGCATCACTGGTGCTCCGCTGGCAGCAGAAATCCTTGCCAGCTACCTGACTGGCGAACCACAACCGGTGGATCGGGACGTCCTGTTCGCCCTGCATCCTGCGCGCTTTTTGCAGCGTGCGCTCAAGCGTCGAACCTAGCCGGGCTAGCCTCACACAGCCGGCTTTCTGGCGCCGCCAAATCCATCGTTGGCAGGCCCCGCACAGCAGCTACACTTAAGACAGACTCCTCACAAACATTCGTGCATTCAGCACGTTAAGTGATGAAAAGCCGTGCAGCTGGATCAGATCAATCATCAGGACTTTTCCATATTGGTGGTCGATGACGACAACGCCGTGCGCTTTTCTGTGTGCGACACCCTGCGCAGCGCGGGATTCCGCGTGCTGGAAGCCAAGAACGGCGAGCACGGCCTGGATCTGTTCCACCAGATCAAACCGAACATGGTGCTGCTGGATCTGATTCTGCCGGATGTGAGCGGCTTTCACGTCTGCCGGCAGATTCGCGCGCGGGAGTACGGCCAGCACATTCCCATCATGATCATGACCGGGCGCGACGACGTGGAATCCATCGTGCGCGCATTCGAAGCCGGCGCCACGGACTTCATCACCAAACCACTGCACCACGTCATTCTGGAACAGCGCATCCGCCACATGCTGCGCGCCAACGAAGCCGTAAAGGCCTTGCGGGAACGGGAACAGCGCCTGGAAAATGCCGAGCGTATTGCCCAGCTCGGCAACTGGGAATGGGACAGCAAAACCCAGAAGATGCACGTGTCGCGGGAATTCAACCGCATCCTGGGTTTTGCGCCCGATCATCCCACCACGGTGAGCGACGTGCTGCAGGCCATGCCGCTGCACGAGCAGAAAAAGCTGGTGCACACCTTTCAGCAGAAAAGCAGTCGCGAGCAAGGCACCATCACCCTGGAGCATGCCTTCAACTGCCACGACGGCCAGCGCCGCATCGTGCGCCACGAGGCGGAGTTCATCAATCACGACAAAAAACACTACACGGTGATCGGCACGATTCACGACATCACCAGCGACGTCATCAACAAGGAAAAAATCCTGCAACTGGCGTATTACGATACGCTCACCGGCCTGCCCAATCGTGTCTTCTTCAAGGCTCATCTGGAATATGCGATTCGTCAGGCACGGGAATCCGGTATACCACTTGCCATCATCGTGCTGGATCTGGATCTGTTTGCGCGGGTGAACAATTCCCTGGGACACGAAGCAGGCGACGACTTGCTGAAGCAGGTTTCCGAACGCATGCTGCAGGCCTTCGATGTGCGCGACGGCACCCGCCTGGTACACGCTGCGATTGATCCCCAGTCACCCGATGCGCAGATGTCCGACAAACTTGCGCGGCTGGAAGGCGATCAGTTCGTCATCCTGATGCACCGCTTCAGCAAGCTGGACAACATCATTCTGCTGATCCAGCGCCTGTTCAAGCGCCTGTCCACGCCCTTCACCCTGCGCGGCAGCAGCGTGGTGCTTACTGCCAGCGCCGGTGTGGCGCTGTATCCGGTGAACGGCCAGGGCAGCGAAATGCTGCTGCGTAACGCCGACGCCGCCTTGCATTTCGCCAAGACCCAGGGCCGCAACAACTTCCGCTTTTACTCCAGCGACATCGACACCAAATCGA
Source organism: Pseudomonadales bacterium (assembly GCA_020062665.1). Lineage (GTDB taxonomy): Bacteria > Pseudomonadota > Gammaproteobacteria > Pseudomonadales > Ketobacteraceae > Ch67. Next base: position 41,841 of record JAGUVW010000054.1, on the reverse strand, counting down.
AAGAACGGCTGTCCATCGAAAACGATCTGCGCCACGCCATCCGTCACAACGAACTGCAGTTGCATTATCAACCCAAGGTGCATCTGAAAAATCGCGACGTGCGTTCAGTGGAAGCACTGCTGCGCTGGCAACATCCTGTGAAAGGCCTGATCAGCCCCACCCAGTTTGTGCCTATGGCAGAAGAGCTGGGCCTGATCAACGATCTGGGCGTGTGGCTGCTGAACGAAGCCTGTCGCCAGACCCGGCAGTGGAACGAACAAGGTCTGCCGCCGGTGCGCACCGCCATCAACCTGTCGCCGATCCAGATCCGTTCCGGCACCGTGGTGGAATCCGTGCGTGGCGCGCTGGAAAAACACGGATTGATTCCGTCGCAACTGGAAGTGGAAATCACCGAGACGGTTTTGCTGGAAGACACGCAGCGGGTGATGCGCACGCTGGAAGGATTACGCTCACTGGGCGTAAAAGTGGCGCTGGACGATTTCGGTACCGGCTACTCGTCGCTGAGCTATCTGACCCGCTTCCCCTTCACCACGCTGAAAATCGATCGCAGTTTTGTCACCGACAGCGTGCACAACCCGCAGTCTGCTTCCATCGTGCACACCATCATTCAGCTGTGCAAAAACCTGAATCTGGAAGTGGTGGCCGAAGGCGTGGAAACCGAAGCGGAGCTGAATTTTCTGTACAGTCACCGCTGCGATCTGATTCAGGGATTCTATTTCAGTCCGGCGCTGGATGCCGAAGGGCTGGCGCGCTATCTGCGGCGCCGCCCCTGGCTCGATCAGCTGGACGATTTGAGCTGAGCCAGCTGCTGCCGCGTAACGATGTGGGCGGATTCCTGCTCCGTATCGAACAGGATGGCAAATTCCTTGCGCTTGATGCCACTGATCACCTGCAGCACCTTGCGTTCCAGCGCTACTTCCTGCTCGCCGTAATCGGTGCCATCGCGAGTGACGAATTCCTCCACCAGCGCATTCAGCGTCTCGGGTGCCAGCGCATCCCAGGGAATTTCAACGAGGTTTTCCACGGCCTGTCCATCCTCGTTCTTCGTGCAGAACATCTTCGCCAAATTCTTCGATGATGGCGGCCACTACGGTCGGGTCCAGCAGCGTCGACCGCTCCAGATCCACGTGCTTTTTAATATTGTCGGCGATCACACCCAGCGCCTGAATGCGCGCGGCATCCTTGTCATCCGCCGGCACCACATACCAGGGCGCGTTCTTGGTGGCCGTCTTGTTCAACATGTCCTCGAACGCTTCTTGATAATCACCCCAGAAACGCCGGCTTTTCAGATCCGCCGCCGTGAGTTTCCAGCGTTTGGTAGGCTCCTTGATCCGCTCCATGAAGCGATTGTACTGAGCCTCCTTGGACAGATGCAGAAACAGCTTGATCAGGATCACGCCGTCGTCGGTGAGCTGGCGCTCGAACTCGTTGATCTCGCGATAGGCCCGCTTCCATTCGTCTTCCTGCGCGAACCCCTCAATCCGTTCCACCAGCACGCGGCCATACCAGGAACGATCGAAGATGGTGATTTCGCCAGGCTCCGGCAGTTTCTGCCAGAAGCGAAACAGATAATGGCGCGACTGCTCCCATTTTTCCGGCGCGCCGATGGGCCACACATGGGCACTGCGCGGATCGAGATGACGGGTCAGGCGACGGATGATGCCGCCCTTGCCTGCCGTGTCCGTGCCTTCCATCATGATGATGCAACGTTTGCCCTGCTTGAGCAGCGCCAGTTGCGCCCGCAGCAACTGCAATTGCAGCTCGTCGATCTTCTTGCTGGGGTCCTTCACCGGCTTGTCCGGCTCAGTAGGAATTTTTTTCAGCTTGATGGAATCATTGACCAATTTGAGTGCTTTCATCGTCGGCATCCTGTTGCGCGCCCGGCTCGAAGAGCAGGGGGTAAAGAAAATCCTGGAAATCCTGAATCATCTGATCGAGGGTCTTTTTGTCGGCCAGCAGATTACCCTCGTATTCATAGCGCGGATCCACCAGCTGCTTGGCCATGTTCTGCAGCATCACCATGCGCTTTTTGAGATAGTGGCGGTCACCGCCGTCCAGAAACGGTTCCAGGCCGAAATAGGATTTCTCCATCTCATTCAGCGCGCCGTCCACCAGCTTCATGTCCTTGCGATTCACCCCCAGCCAGACATCGGATACGCCGGCCATGAAGCGGGCATACAGCTGCTGGCGGATCTCGAAATTGCGCTCGTAACGGGCATTGATCGCCTGCTGTTTCAGGTAGTCGTTGTACTGCTCGAGCAATCCGGCCTGAGCCCGTTCCTGCAATTGCTGCGCCCGCAGCAACTGCGCACTGGCAGACTGGTGCATCACGTAATTCAGCCAGGCGATCCACGCCGTGAGCGCAAATGCCAGCAACACCAGAATCAGGCTGAAGATGGAAAACCGGTTTTCCTTCAGAGTAATCAGCGTGTGATGGCCGGACTCGGACATGTCAAACCTCGATGCCGTGTGCGTTCAGCAGTTGAATGAAACTGTCTTCATCGATGATGGCGACGCCGAGGGATTCCGCTTTCGCCAGTTTGGAACCAGCCTTTTCGCCCGCAACAACGGCGTCGGTATTCTTGGACACACTGCCAGCCACTTTGGCTCCCAGCTGCTGCAGATAGTCCTTTGCTTCGTCGCGGGTGAGCTTCGTCAGTGTGCCGGTGAGCACGTAGGTTTTGCCGCTGAGGGCGCCGGTTTCCCGCGCGGTGGGTTCCTGTTCTGTCCAGTGCACGCCAGCGGCCTGGAGCGCGCGAATGATGTCCAGATTGTGTGACTGCTGGAAAAACGCAACGATGCGGCTCGCCACGACTGGCCCGATATCTGGGGCTTCCTGCAGCTGTTCCTCGCTGGCGTTGCGGATATTTTCCAGGGTACCGAAATGTTGCGCCAGGGTGAGCGCCGTGGCCTCGCCCACTTCGCGAATCCCCAGCGCGAACAGAAAACGCGGCAGCGTGGTGTGCTTGCTTTTTTCCAGCGCGTCGATCAGGTTCTGCGCGGATTTCTGCCCCATGCGTTCCATGGCCGCCACCTGATCCACCGTCAGCTTGTACAGATCCGACACGTGTGCAATCAGGCCCAGATCCACCAGCTGCTCCACCAGCTTGTCACCCAGGCCTTCCACATCCATGGCCTTGCGCGAGGCAAAATGTTTGATCGCTTCTTTCACCTGCGCCGGGCAGTACAGGCCGCCGCTGCAGCGCGCCACTGCCTCGCCTTCGGGCTTGATGATGTCGGAACCACAAACGGGACAATGGGTGGGAAGCTGCACCGGCTGAGCATGGGCGGGGCGTTTTTCCAGCACCACTTTCGCGACTTTGGGAATCACATCACCGGCACGATGGATGATCACCGTGTCGCCCACCCGCACATCCATGCGCGCCACTTCATCCATGTTGTGCAGTGTGGCATTGCTCACCGTCACGCCGCCCACGAACACCGGCTCCAGCCGCGCCACCGGCGTAATCGCACCGGTACGGCCCACCTGGAATTCCACATCCAGCAGCCGGGTCATTTCTTCCTGCGCCGGGAATTTATGCGCGGTGGCCCAGCGCGGTGCCCGCGACACAAAACCCAGTTCCTTCTGCAGTTTTATGGCATTGACCTTGTAAACGATGCCGTCGATTTCATACGCCAGCGCATTGCGCCGGGCCAGCATATCGTCGTGATACTGCTGCAGCGCCTTTGCGCCCACGGCCAGGCGAGTCTCCGGATTGATGCGCAATCCCCACTGCTTCAACAACTGCAGATTGCCAAAGTGCGTATCTGTCAGCGCACCGCCTTCCACATGGCCGATGCCATACACATACATATCGAGCGGACGCTGGGCCGTCATGCGCGGATCCAGCTGGCGCAAGCTGCCCGCTGCCGCATTGCGCGGATTCACGAACACCTTCTCGCCTTTTTCCGCCGCCCGCCGGTTCATTTCGTCAAAGCCGGCCTTGGGCATGAACACCTCGCCCCGCACTTCCAGCGTGGCAGGATAACCACTGCCATGCAATTTCAGCGGCAGAGAATGAATGGTGCGGATATTCTGGGTGATATCTTCGCCGGTCTGACCATCACCGCGAGTGGCGCCCTGCACCAGCACGCCGTGTTCGTAGCGCACGCTCACCGCCAACCCGTCCAGCTTGGGCTCACACACGTACTCGATTTCGTCCTCGGTTTCCAGGCGCTCACGCACCCGGCGATCGAACGCAATCAGCTCTTCCTCGTTGAACACGTTGTCCAGCGACAGCATGGGCACCCGGTGCTGCACTTCCGCAAATTCGTCCAGCGGCCGGTCGCCTACCCGCTGGGTGGGGGAATCCGCGGTGATCAGTTCGGGATGCTCACGCTCCAGCTGTTGCAGCTGGCGGAACAGGCGATCGTACTCCGCATCGGGAACGCTGGGATTATCGAGAACGTAATAGCGGTAGTTGTGCTCGCGCAGCTCGGCGCGCAGTTGTTCGATCTGGTGGGCGATAGATGAGTGGGAAGACATTGCAAAATCCGGATTTCTTGCCGACGGAATTTACCGGATTATACACGGTCGCCACCGGATGACAGCGACCGCGAAGGAAGGATCAACAGAAATCAATGCTGCCGCTGACCGGCCTGATACGCCAGCAACTTGCGTTCGAAATCCAGCACGCGTTGACGATAATGCTCAGCGGTCTGCTGGCGCATGGGATTGTGGTGTTCGTCCTTGATGTCGGCGTCCAGCAGGTTGGCGATCTTGCGGGCGCAATCCATCATGATGTCGAAGGCATGCAATGGGCGCTTCGGCCCCGGCAGTTTCATGAACATGCAGATGCCAGGCGTGCTGAAAGCGTCCATCTGTTCCTGCTCGAAGAAGCCCGGTTCCACCACATTGGCAACGCTGAACAGCTTGGGGCCCTTGCCGCTGTGCTGCTCATGGCGATGGTAGATTTTCATGTCGCCGTATTGGAAACCGCAGGACATCAAAACCCGCTGCAGATCCGCACCGGCGAACTCGCCACCCTTGGCCATCACGTTGATGACAATCACCTCGCTGAAATCCGGCGCCGGAATGCCGGGTTCTTCTTCTGTCTGAATCTCTTTCTGCCGGGAAGGTTTCGGCGGCGACATATCCCGCTGCGACGCTGGTACCTCCCGCTCACGATCCCTGCGGGTGGCCTTGTTGAGCCGGGCCTGATGTTCCGCGCGGGCGGCCATCAACAGCTCGTCGTCGGCGAACAGATCGGTCTGGTCATGAGCGTCGGTGCCCGCCTCACGCAGTTGTTCGCGCTGCTGCGCACGCTCTTCCACGGCGCGGGGCTTACCAACGCTTCCATCTGCAAGCTCCGGCATGGTTTGATCCAGCGCCGAACCAAAATCACCACCCAGATCGCCCACCTTTACATTGTCGATCTCGTGATCCGGTGCCTCTGCATCCTGACGCTGACGACGCCCCAGCGATACCTTGCGGGCACCGCCGTTGGGCAGTTCAGCCCGGTAATGTTCCCAGTCGTTTTCCGCGCTGCCACCCATTTCATACCCGGACTTCAGCGAGCCCGTTTTGGCACGCCGCATACGGCGGTATCCATCAAACAGGATGCCTGCCACGATCAAAAAACCGACCAGGATCAAAATTTCTCTCAGGCCGAATTCCATCAGACGTTTCCTCTCAGCTTCCATGTGATCTCGGCGCGCACCGTAATGTGGCGCTTTGATTCATTTATCAACAACATAGAGCAAATCCGCCAAAAATAAAGCTGGTTGTGTCAATTTTTCCACCCTTCGCCGCCGGAGCCTTGCCGCAGCCCCGGATTCGTCAATTTGTCATCAGGCCGTGGCCAGTGCCGCCGCCTCCTCCACATTCACCGTCACCAGGCGGGATACGCCGGGTTCGTGCATGGTCACGCCCATCAGCTGATGGGCCATTTCCATGGCGATCTTGTTGTGGGTGATATAGATGAACTGCACCTTGGAGGACATTTCCTCCACCATGCGGGAGTAGCGGCCCACGTTGGCGTCGTCCAGGGGCGCGTCCACTTCGTCGAGCATACAGAACGGGGCCGGGTTGAGCTGGAAGATCGAGAACACCAGCGCAATGGCTGTCAGTGCCTTTTCACCGCCGGACAGCAGGTGAATGGTGCTGTTTTTCTTGCCGGGGGGCCGCGCCATGATGGCCACGCCGGTATCCAGCAGATCCTCGCCGGTCAGTTCCAGATAGGCGCTGCCGCCGCCGAACACTTTCGGGAACAGGCCCGACAGACCCTGGTTCACCTTGTCGAAGGTTTCCTTGAAGCGGGCGCGGGTTTCGCGATCGATCTTGCGAATGGCGTTTTCCAGGGTTTCCAGCGCCTGGGTCAGGTCGTTGTGCTGGGAATCCAGATAGGTTTTGCGCTCGGACTGGGACTTGAATTCGTCGATTGCCGCCAGGTTGATGGGGCCCAGGCGGGAGATGCGGCTGCCGATACGTTCCAGTTCGGCGCCCCACTGCTCCTCGTTGGCTTCCGGCGGCAGTTCCGCCACCACGGTTTCCAGCTCGAACTGGGCTTCGCGCAGTTGGTGCTTGAGGGTTTCCCGCTGCACTTTCAGACCCTGCCAGTCCATGCGGTGGCGTTCCAGTTCGCTGCGCACGCCTTGCGCGGATTGTTCGGCCTCGCTGCGTTTTTTCTCCGCCGCCCGCAGTTCGTGCTCGCAATCTTCCTGGGCGCGACGGGCGTTGCGCAGTTCGTCTTCCACGTTCAGGCGCGCTTCCAGTTTGGCTTCCAGTTCCGCCTGCAGTTCGAGGAACGGATCATCGCCCAGCGCCAGTTGTTCTTCGATGGCCGCGCGCCGCTCCTTGAATTGGGCCAGCTGCTGGTGCAAACGCTCCAGCGCATTCTTGATGGACGCCATCTGGTTTTTCAGCTGCTGGGTCTGCAGCGCCAGGGAGTGGGCCTTGTCCTTGCCTTCGCGGGCCGCCTGACGCACCTGATCCAGCCGGGCGCGATTCTCGTCACGCAGGCGCAACAATCTTTCCCGCTCGTCGGTGTCGTTGGCCATCAGGTCGAGGGCTTCCTGCAGCACCAGCCGCGCTTCGCCCAGGGTTTCCTGCTCCTGCTGCTGGTGTTCGCGACATTCTTCCAGTTCTTTGGTGATGCGTTCGCGCCGCATGTTGAACTGTTCCAGCCGCACCTGCTTGGCGCTCAGTTGCGCCTTCAGGTCGGACACGGAGCGGTTGAATTCAGTCACCTGACGCTGAGAATGCTCGCGGCTTTCTTCCAGTTCGCGCAGCTTTTCCCGGCCGCTGGTAAGGGTTTCAGTGAGTTCGTCCACCCGCGCTTCCACTTCTTCCAGGCGGGCACCGATGGTTTCCAGTTCCTTGTGACGCTTGAGCACGCTGTCCTGCTGGGCGCTGTCGCGGGCTACCCGCAGCCAGTTGGCGCCAATCCAGATGCCGTCCTGAGTGATGAGCGACTCACCCGCCTGCAACTGGGAACGTTGCTGCAGGGCTTCCGCCAGATCGCGCGCAATGTAAACGCCGGCCAGCAGGATTTTGGCGGCATCGTTGCCCTGTAATTTGTGCGCCAGCGGCTGCAGGCCGGCGCGGGAAGGCAATGCAGGCACGGCGCTGGTATCTAGGAACGACACCACGCCCTTGTCGAGACTGCCAATCACCGCAGTCACCGCATCCAGGCCGGGAATGCACACCGCCTGCAGATAATCGCCGAGCACGGTTTCCACCGCTTTTTCCCAGCCGGCTTCCGCGCTCACCTGCTGCGCCAGACGGGGCTTGTCGCCCAGCTGGTGCTGCGCCAGCCATTCCACCAGTTTGCTTTCACCCATCGCTGCCTGCTGCAGCGCTTCCAGTGAGGCAAAGCGGCCTTTCAGGGTCTGACGTTCATTTTTCAGTTGATCCAGTTCGTGGGCAATGGTGTTGTTGGTGTCACGCTGGGTCTTGATCTGCTCCTGGGCGGACAGCAGGTTCCCCTGCAGGTCTTCCAGTTTCATGTCCGCTTCCGCCATGCGTTCTTCCAGCACGGCGACTTCTTCTTCCAGCGGCCCGGCGGACAGGGTTTCGCGCTCGCTCTTCAGGCGCTCCATCCGCTCGCGCAAACGCTCGACGGACTGTTCCAGATGCTGGATGCGGGACTGTTCCACCTGGGCGCGCTGGCGGGGCTCGTTGGCTCTCTGGTTGAATTCATCCCACTCCAGCTGCCACTCCTGCATGCGCTCTTCGGCGGCGTGCAGATGTTCGTTGGCTTCGTCGGAACCGGCCTTGAGCAGCTCGTATTCCGGCTCGATTTCTTCCAGGCGGATGGTAGTTTCTTCCAGCTGTTCCTGATCCTGGCGGATCTGGTCTTCCGCCTGTTTGCAGGCTTCGATGGTTTTCTGCAGATCCTGCTGCAGCTGGGTGCCACGTTCCTTGGTGTGCTGGATGGTCTGTTCGATGCGGGCGATGTCGGCGCCCAGGCCGTAGAAGCGGCCCTGCACCTCGCTGAATTTGTCGGACAGTTCGTGATGCTGGTCGCGGCGCAGTTCGATCTGGGCATCCATGGCGCGCTGATCCGCCACAAAGGCTTCCAGTTTCACTTCCAGATCACGGATGAGCGCTTCCTTGTTCTGCAGCTTGTCATCGACGGATTTCCAGCGCAGCGCCTGCAGCTGAGCCCGCACAAGACGCTCTTCTTCCTTGTACTGCTTGTATTTCTCCGCCGCCTGAGCCTGACGTTCCAGGTGCTGCAACTGACGGCCGAGTTCGTCGCGCAGATCCTGCAGGCGATCGAGGTTTTCGCGGGTGCGACGCATGCGGTGTTCGGTTTCCTTGCGCCGCTCCTTGTATTTGGAAATGCCGGCGGCTTCCTCGATGAAGATGCGCAGTTCTTCCGGCTTGGCTTCGATCAGGCGCGAGATCATGCCCTGCTCGATGATGGCGTAGCTGCGCGGGCCCAGGCCGGTGCCGAGGAAGATGTCGGTGATGTCCTTGCGCCGGCACTTCACGCTGTTCAGGTAATAGTTGGACTGGCCGTCGCGGGTCACCTGGCGCTTGAGTGCGATCTCGGCGTAGCTGGCGTATTCACCGCCGAGGGTGCCGTCACTGTTATCGAATACCAGTTCCACGGACGCCTGGGTGGTGGGCTTGCGGGTATTGGAGCCGTTGAAGATGACGTCGGCCATGGATTCGCCACGCAGATGCTTGGCAGAGGTTTCACCCATTACCCAGCGCACGGCGTCGATCACATTGGATTTGCCGCAGCCGTTGGGGCCGACGATGGCGCTGAGGTTGTCGGGGAACGCTACTGTGGTGGGATCGACGAAGGACTTGAAACCCGCCAGTTTGATCGATTTAAGCCGCATGGATCGTTCGTTATCCTTATTGGGAGGATCGCAGCCGCCGCGCCCCTTCCACCCAAAGCGCCAACGGATATAAACCGCCTATTGTAGCGAGTTTTGACCGGCACACCACCCCGCTGGCGAAACAGTTTTATAACCTATAAAGGTTTGATTTTGCCGCAAAAGTGGCCGCTGCCCCCACCCCCTTCACAGAACGTCGAATTGTGGTACCGTTCCCCACCAGAGCCATTGCAGGAGTCGCTGTATGATCAAGGATTTGCGGGAAGGCGTTAGTTATGTGAGCGAGGGATTCCGCCTGGCGCGACAGCCGGCCATGCGACCCTTCATGCTGGTGCCCCTGGTGGTTAACATCCTGCTGTTCGCCGTGGCCGGCTATCTGGTGCTGCATTATGCCTACGCCTGGATCGGCAGTCTGGACACCACCCTGGATCTGTGGCCCTGGCTGGACTGGGCGGAAGCCGCCGTCAACAGCACCCTGGCGGTACTCAAGTGGTTTCTGTTCGCCGCCATCATCCTGTTCCTGCTGTTCATCATGGGCTCGACCTTCACCATGATTGCTCACATTCTGCTCAGTCCGTTTGTAGGCATCCTCGGCGAGCAGGCCGAAAAGCAGCTGCACACCCCCGCCTTCCCCCAGCACACCGTCATGCAGATTGCCTGGCGCACCACCAAACGGGAAATGCGCAAACTGGCTTACTGGCTGGTGCGGGCACTGGGTCTGGGCGTGGCAAGCCTGGTGATCTATTTCGTGCCGGTGGTGAATGCCGTGGTGCCGGTGATCTGGTTCCTGTTCGGCGCCTGGATTCTGGCCCTCCAGTACATCGACATTCCGGCGGACAACAACGGCCGCTCTTTTGAAGACGTGCTCAGGCTGATGCGGGAAAACCGTGCCGCCGTGATGGGTTTCGGTGCCGTGATCATGCTGGTGACCTCGATTCCGATCCTGAACCTGTTCGTGATTCCGGTGGCGGTGTGCGGCGGCGTGGTGTTCTGGGTGCGCAAGATCGAGAAGGTACCAGGGGCGGCTTAATCATGCCGCCGCCCTGGCGTGTACAGTTCCGTCAGGCCGCAGCGGAACTGTTCTTCAGGCAGGCCAGCACGGTTTCGCACTGATGGCGGCCGAAGGCTTCCAGGGTTTTTGCCGCCCCTTCCGCATCCCGCGCAATCAGACGCTCCATCAGGTCCCGGAACATCTTCATCGACACTTCCATCTCATCCCGCGACGTATTGATGGCGAAGTAATAGGTGCGGCGGATCAGCGGCTGCAGGTCTTCCAGCATGTCTTCCAGATAGGGATTGTCGGCAAAGCGATAGGCCATGCGGGCAAACTGGAACGTGGCAACGAAGAAATCCATCACCTGATTGCGGCGCACGTAACCTTCCATGTCGTCCACCACCTGCATGAACTCCCTCAAATCCTCGTCCTTCCACACCTGGGAGGCCACCCGCGCCAGATGGGTCAGCAGCACAATGTTGACCTCGTACACATCGCGCACATGTTTCGGCGTCATGGCCGAGACAACCGCACCCTTGCGTGGCAGGATGTCAATCAGGTAGCGTCGCTCCAGAATCAGGTACGCCTCGCGCACCGAACCCCGGCTGACATTCAGCTCACCCGCCACCCGCATCTCCTGGATGCGTTCCCCGGCCTTGAGCTCCCCGGTGATGATCATTTGCCCCAGATGACGGGCGATTTGTTCTGAAAGGCTGTCGGGTGCTTTGAAAGTCATAACATCGAGCCAGTGCGGTTATTGGGTATTGTTGTCGTTGCTGGATTATCCAATCTCTTTAAATGATACGCCATCTCCTGTCATTTGTCTTACAGTCGAACAATCTGCATCCTCCGATTACACACTGTTGCAAAACCTGACTAGCCAGCCGCCTGAGATAATTGATTAAATCTGTCTCGTCACGTTTTTCTCACAACAACAAAGATGGATGCATTCACATGAACCGGATGTTGCGCCCGCTGGCGTTTTTGTTCTTGCTTCTCTGTTCTTCTTCCTTGTTCGCCTATGAAAAACGCACGTTATGTGTGTGGGACATCGTCGGCAATGCCGGCCCCATCGCCGATGCCGTGAAGGAATACCAGCTGGAAGCGCTCAAGTGGGGCGTCGATTTCCAGGTGGTGGTGAACACCAGCGAGCGGGTCATCACCGAGCAGTTCCGTGCCAAGCAGTGCGATGCCGCCGTGGTTTCCGAGCTGCGTATCCGCAATTTCGTGAAGTTCGCCGGCTCACTGTTTGCGGTGGGCGGTATTCCGGATTTCGATCATCTGCGTCTGATGCACCAGTTGCTGGCCACACCGCAGTCGGCCGACAAGATGCGCGAAGGCCCGTTTGAAATCGCCGGTATCGTGCCCGGCGGCGCGGTGTATGTGTTCGTGCGTGATCGATCCATCAATAGTCTGCAAAAAGCCGTGGGCAGAAAAGTTGCCGTGATGGGCGATGACAAATACCAGCAGCAGATGGTGGAACTGATTGGCGCCACGCCGGTGAGCGTGACGGAAGCCACCGCCGGCAGCATGTTCAACAACGGCGCGCTGGATGTACTGCCCGCGCCTGCCGTGGCTTACGGCCCGCTGGAGCTGTATCGCGGCCTGGCGCCCGATGGCGGCATTATCCGCTTCCCCCTGTCGCAGATTTCCGCCCAGGTGATCTTCTGGCATGAGCGTTTTCCCAAGGATTACGGGCAGAAATCGCGGGAATATTTTTACGCCAATTTCGATCGCGCCCTGCACGAAATCACCAAGGCCGAATCGCAGATCGACGAAAAATGGTGGGTGGACATTCCAGATGCCGACAAGGCCCAGTACGACACGCTGATGGACGAAGTGCGGATCCAGGCAGTACAGGCCGGTTATTGGGACGGCGAGATGATCAAGCTGCAACGGCGCGTGCGTTGCAAGTTCGATCCGAAGCGGGCGGAATGCTCCAAGCCTCGCGATGTGCTGTAGGTTTTGAAAAGCGTGTGCGGTTAGCCCCGCACTCAGGCCGCCTTAACCGGCGGCTTTTTCTTTTGGCGGATAGTCTGCCAGTTCGATGATGTCTTCCGCTTCCAGGGGATGTAGCTCCGGTTGATCCGGATGCAGCTCGATCACCACCGGCGTGGTGCGAACCATCGGCACGTAATGGCCCGTCTGATCTGCCGGTGGTACCAGTGTCGGCATCCGGTGCAACACCAGCACCACACTCGCCGCCAAAGTAAATTGCATCAAGGCAAACAGGATGGGCAGAATCCACAACCCCACGCTGTCCATCAGCAGGCCGCTGGTGATGGGGCCCATCACTGCGCCGGCACCGTGAATCAGCAGGAATGTGCTGCAGCCGTCCAGCACCTGATTGCCTTCCAGGTGATCCACCAGATGGGCCACCGCCAGCGGATAAATGGAAAACGCAAAGCCACCATAGGCAAAGCCGGCGCAATAAAACAGCCAGCGTTGCTCGGGCATCCACATCACCGCCGCGAACATCAGCAACGCAAAAATGCCCGCCAGCGACGCCGTCCACACCAGCACGGCGCGACGGTCGTGGGCATCGGAATAGCGGCCCAGCGGAATCTGCATTGCCGCACCGCCCAGAATGGCCACGCTCATGAAGGTTGCCACCACCGACACGTCACCGAACATGCCGTTGGCAAACACCGGGCTCAGGGCCCAGAACGATCCCATCGCCATGCCCGACAACACCGCACCGACAACCGCGATCGGCGCCAGGCGCATCACGGTGCCCACCGCAAGTTTGGCCGCCTGCGGCAAAGGCGGCGGATCGAACCGGGTCAGGGTAACCGGTACCAGCGCGCTGCAAATCAGCATGGCGGCCAGGCCGAACAGCACGAATTGCAGCGGGGATGCCAGATTTATGAACTGCTGGGCACCGGCCAGGGCCAGCAGATTCACAATCATGTACAGCGCCAGCATCTGGCCGCGATTGGACGAGGTAGCCTGGCCGTTCAGCCAGCTTTCGATGGCGGTATAGAGCGTCACCAGGGCCGTACCGGTAATCACGCGCAACAGCAACCAGGCATAAGGATCCACCCACAGGCCATGCAGGATGCTGCAGCAGGTGACGACGGCGGCACAGCAGGCGAAGGCACGGATCTGCCCTACCCGCCGGATCAAACCCGGCCCCACAAAAGTGCCCAGCAGGAATCCGACGAAATAGCCGGACATCACGATTCCCAGAAACCGTGCACTGTAGCCTTCCATCCCGCCCCGCAGCGGCAACACGGTATTCAGCAGGCCCACGCCCATCAGCAGCAGCGCCACACCCGCCAGCAGCGCACCCACCGGCATCGCCATTCGCAACATACGTTTCCAACCTTCCTGACAAAAACGGCTCACCCCGGAGCCCTGTATTCAGTCTAGCTGCTTGCTCCGGTGGGACACCCCGGGTTGTTTTGAGTTCAAAAGAGTGTAAACTATTTACACATCTAATCAATTGGCTAGCTTTTGAGCCGTTAAATCCGCCCCTGCGTGGGACATTGTTGCATAAACAGGCACGTTGTGCAGAACGCCCACGTATTAACAGGCATCGCTTTTATTTCGATGACGAAAGAAAAGACATTCCCACAGAAAGCGCCCCATTCCATTGAGTTGCAGGTTCCCACCGCTGAGATGGGGGCCGCCGTGGCCCGCCTGATTGCCGACTGCCCGCCACTGGACACCAATTCCACCTACTGCAACCTGCTGCAGTGCAGCCACTTCGCCCAGACATCCGTGGCTGCCTTCATGGCCGGTGAACTGGTGGGATTTATCAGTGGCTACCGGGTGCCCCAGCAGCCGGACACCCTGTTCGTCTGGCAGGTGGCGGTGAGCGCGCGGGCGCGGGGCCAGAACCTGGCGACCCGCATGCTCAAGCATCTGCTGGCGCGCCCCGGCAACCAGGATCTGCTGCGCGTGGAAACCACCATCACCGCCGCCAACCGGGCGTCGTGGTCGCTGTTTCGCGGCCTGGCGCGCCGGCTGGAAGCGCCTTTGGCGTCGCGTCCGATCTTCGAACGCCAACGCCATTTCGCCGGGCAGCATGACACCGAAATGCTGGTGAGCATCGGCCCATTCAAACCGCGCCGCCTGTCGACGGTTACCGACATCGGCGCATCCGTCCTCAAAAAACAGCAAGGCAGAACCATGACTATTTTTGAGCAGATCGAATCTTCCGTTCAGAGTTACGCCCGCGCATTTCCCCGTGTTTTTGGCAAAGCCCAGGGTGAATATATGTATGACGACCAGGGCCGCCGCTATCTGGATTTTCTGGCCGGCGCCGGCACGCTGAATTACGGCCACAACCATCCTGCGTTCAAAACCGCTTTGATGGACTACATCAGTCGGGACGGCATCACCCACGGCCTGGATATGCACACCGAAGCCAAGGCCGCCTTTCTGGAACAGTTGCAGCAAGCGATCCTGCTGCCGCGCAAGCTGGACTACAAAGTGCAGTTCACCGGCCCCACCGGCGCCAACGCGGTGGAAGCCGCCATCAAGCTGGCCCGCATGGTCACCGGACGTCATTCCATCGTCGCGTTCACCAATGGTTTCCATGGCGTGACGCTGGGCGCGCTGGCTGCCACCGGTAACCAGCACCACCGCGGCGCCGCCGCCAGCCAGCTCAACGGCGTGACCCGGATTCCCTACGATGGCTATCTGGGCCCGGACATCGACACGACGCGCTACCTGGACAAACTGCTGTGCGATGCCAGCAGCGGCGTGGACATGCCGGCGGCCGTGCTGGTGGAAACCGTGCAGGGTGAAGGTGGCATCAACGCCGCCAGCCTGGACTGGCTGCGCAATCTGCAGAGGCTCTGCCACAAGCACGGCATTCTGCTGATCGTCGATGACATTCAGGCGGGCTGCGGGCGCACCGGCAGCTTCTTCAGTTTCGAATCCGCCGGGCTTTATCCGGATATGGTCACGCTGTCGAAATCCCTCAGCGGTTATGGTCTGCCGATGGCGCTGGTACTGATCAAGCCGGAACTGGATCAGTGGAAACCCGGCGAGCACAACGGTACTTTTCGTGGCAACAATCTGGCGTTTGTCACTGCTCGCGCGGCGATCGAAACCTTCTGGCGCGACGACAGCTTCACCCAGTCAATCCAGCGCAAGGCGGCGTATCTGGACGAGCGCATTCAGCAGATCATCCGCCAGCAGGGTGATGGCCGTTTCAGCGCGAAAGGCCGGGGTATGTTCCGCGGCATCGATTGTGTCAGCGGCGAGATCACCTCGCAGATTACCCGGCGCTGTTTCGAGCAGGGCCTGATTATCGAAACCAGCGGCGCCGATGATCAGGTGGTGAAATTCCTCTGTCCGCTCACCGTCAGCGACGACGCACTGCAAGCGGGTATCGATATCGTGGAGCAGTCCATCGCGCAGGTTTGCGCCGGCATCGATTCCCTGCCCCAGGCTCGCGATTTCTTCAAGCCCCGCGCCAAAGCCATTTAAGCGAGGACTGCTTCGAGATGATCGTTCGAGACCTGACAACTGCCAACGACTCTGCTCGCCGCATCGTATCCCCCGACGGCAACTGGGAAAGCACCCGCATGCTGCTGAAAAGCGATGGCATGGGCTTTTCATTTCACATCACCACGATTTACGCTGGCGCGGATTTTCGCATGCACTATCAGCATCATCTGGAGGCGGTGTACTGCATCAGTGGTGAAGGTGAAGTGGAAACCCTGGCGAACGGCAAGCGTTATCCCATCCAGCCGGGCACGCTCTATGCGCTCGACCAACACGACCGGCATATCCTGCGTGCGTTCACTGAACTGAAAATGGCTTGCGTGTTCAATCCGCCGCTCAACGGCACCGAGGTTCACAACGCCGAAGGCGCCTACGAACTGGACGCCGCTGCAATCGAATCCTGAAGAAGGAGAGCATTTCCGTCATGAACCGACCCGATCTGTACCCGTCCCGTTGTGGCGCCGCGCCCGGCATCACCGAGCGCCTGGATCCGGTGGTGTACGCCCGCGACTGGCTGCGGGGGCCGCTGAACCAGTCGCAGGTGAGCGCCTATGATCGCGATGGATTTCTGCTGCTGGAAAATTTTTTCAGCGC
Organism: Pseudomonadales bacterium; assembly: GCA_020062665.1. GTDB lineage: Bacteria > Pseudomonadota > Gammaproteobacteria > Pseudomonadales > Ketobacteraceae > Ch67. Next base: position 25,502 of record JAGUVW010000054.1, on the reverse strand, counting down.
TGCTGAAATTGCGGAATTCGTGCTGGAACTGGAGCGACTGCGCCACGATCCCCAGGTGCGCGCCAGCGAAGCCACCATTACCGAGCGCAGCAGCCAGGCGGTGCGCTCGATTTTCCGCGTGCATGAAGATAGCCCGGTGTTCACAACTCTGGCCCGCGATGAACGCCTGATCGACATCGCCCGTTTTCTGCTGGATGACGAGGTCTACATCCACCAGTCGCGGCTCAACTACAAGCCGGGATTTCGCGGCAAGGAGTTCTACTGGCACTCGGATTTCGAAACCTGGCACGTGGAAGACGGCATGCCACGCATGCGTGCCCTGAGCATGTCCATCACGCTCACCGACAATCACAGTTGCAACGGGCCGCTGCTGCTGATTCCCGGCTCTCACCGTCACTTTGTGATCTGCGCGGGCGAAACACCGGCGCAGCATTTCAAGTCATCACTGAAAAAGCAGGAATACGGTGTGCCGGATGACGCCAGCCTGACGCGGCTGGTGGAGCAAGGGGGGATTGTGGAAGCCACTGGCAAAGCCGGCAGCCTGATCATATTCGACTGCAATGCGATGCACGGTTCCAACGGCAACATCACGCCATTTCCGCGTTCCAATGCCTTCTTTGTTTACAACGCGGTGAGTAACCGGGTGGGAAACCCCTTCAGCGGGCAAGCACCGCGGCCGGGGTATATCTGTACGCGGGAATGACGGTATCGGCGCGAATGGCCGTGGCGCAACGATCGCTGGGCAGACGTCAGGCCGCCCTCAATAGGCGGCCTTTTCCTGCTTGTCTTTCTTGGGATGACCTGCCTGCTCGATGGCGTGCTGTACTTCCGGCGGCATGTAGTTTTCATCGTGCTTGGCCAGCACTTCTTCTGCCTGCACCAGATTTTCTGCCACCAGACGGCCGTTGGCGATGATACCCTGACCTTCGCGGAACAGATCCGGCAGGATGCCGTCGTAGCGTACCTTGATGGACTCCGCCTTGTCGGTGATGTCGAAAGTCACTTCCAGATCATCGCCGCGCACCAGGGAACCCACCACCACCAGCCCGCCCACGCGAATGCGTTTTTCCATCGGCGCTTCACCGGCCACTACTTGCGACGGCGTGTAGAACAGGTTGATGTTTTCCCGCATGGCGTAGGTCATCAGCCCGGTGGCAAGCCCCAGTGCAGCGAGCCCGCCCAGAATGATGATCAGTTTCTGTTTGCGTTTGGGATTCATGATTCGAGTTTCTCCCGTTTGATTTTGCGTTTGATCTCGTTCAGCAGGGCCTTTTTGCGCTGGATGGGCGCGATGATGTTGGCCAGGATGATGATGAGGCTGATGCCGTAGGCCGACCACACGAACGGGCCGTGTTTGCCCATGGCGATGAAATCAGCGAAGGTTTCGAAGGCCATTGCGTTATTCCCCCACCAGTTGCCGTACCCAGGCGCTGCGTTGTTCCCGCGCCAGCACCTCGCAGCGGGTGGCCATGATCAGCAGCACGGCGAACAGAAAATAAAATCCGAAGATGCACATCAGCAGCGGAATCAGCATTTCCGGCGCCATGGACGACGAGGTGAGCGTGATGGACGCCGGCTGGTGCAGGGTGTTCCACCATTCCACCGAGTACTTGATGATGGGAATGTTCACCGCGCCCACGATGCTCAATACCGCTGTGGCTCGGGCGGCGGTCTGCGGATTTTCGATGGCCATGTTCAGCGCCATTACGCCGATGTAGAGGAACAGCAGGATCAGCATGGAGGTGAGTCGCGCGTCCCACACCCACCAGGTACCCCAGGTAGGCTTGCCCCAGATGGCGCCAGTCACCAGGCACAGAAACGCGAACGAAGCACCGATGGGGGCAATGCATCGCGCCACCATTTCAGCCATTTTCATGCGCCACACCAGCACGATCACACCGGCCACCGCCATCATCACGTAACCGCCCATGGCCAGGCTGGCAGACGGCACGTGGATGTACATGATGCGATAGCTGTTGCCCTGCAGATAATCCGGCGGCGCAAACAGCAGACCCCAGATCAGGCCGGGAATCACCAGCAGCACAGTGCCGGCAATCAGCCAGGGCTGCATCTTGCCCGTCATCTCGTAGAAATAGCGGGGCGAACCGAATTGATGGTAGAGCCGTTTGATCGTTTGAAACACGGAAACCTCTTATCCACTGGTGCTAATGCGCAAACCGGCGGCAATCGCCACCGGCGCAAGGGCCAACGCCAAAATCAGAAACGTGGCCAGGATGGCCAGCTGACCACCGTAGGGCATACCCATCGACGCCGCCTGCACGGCACCGGTGCCAAATATCAGCACGGGCACATAGAGGGGCAACGCGATGATCGCAATCAGTACTCCACCCTTGCGCAGGCCCACTGTGAGCGCGGCACCGATGGCGCTGATCATGCTGAGCACCGGCGTACCCAGCAGCAGACTGTACAGGGTTGCCAGCACGGTGTCGGCATCCATGAACAACATGATGCTGAGGATGGGCGACACCAGAATCAGCGGCAGCGCCGACACCAGCCAGTGCGCCACCACCTTGCCCAGCACCAGCACAAACAGGGGCTGGGGACTGAGCAGCGCCAATTCCAGCGCGCCGTCTTCAAAATCCTGGCGGAACAGGCTATCCACCGACAGTAATGTAGACAGCAAAGCCGCGATCCAGATCACCCCCGGCGCGATTTTTTCCAATACATTTTTTTCCGGCCCGATGCCTAGCGGAAACAGCGCAATCACCATGATGAAGAAAAACAGCGGGTTGACCAGATCGCTGCGCTGGCGGAAGGCAATCAGCAGATCGCGACGCAGCAGCGCAGTAAAACCCTGCCAGAGTGAAGGGGCTTCGGTGGTGGTCAGGGGCTTGTTCACAGGATCTGCCATTTGCCACTCCCCAGGCCGAGTTGCAGCTTGCGCACGGCGGGAATATTCAGCGCGTGGTGGGTGGTCAGAATCACGCTGCCACCGGTTGCGGCATGCTGTTGCACCAGCGCTTCCAGTTCGGCGACGCCTTTGCGGTCGATAGCGGTAAAGGGTTCGTCCAGTACCCACAGTTGCGCCGGCTCGATGCGCAGACGGGCCAGGGCCACGCGCCGCTTTTGCCCCGCCGACAAGGCGTACACCGGCACATCTTCGTAACTCGCCAGGCCCACCTGCTCCAGCGCAGATTCGATCGCTTGCTCCAGCGTTGAACCCTGCTCGGCAACGCCCTTCAGCTGCAGAATCCAGCGCAGATTTTCACGGGGGGAAAGCGATGATTTGATGCCGGTGAGATGGCCGAAATACAGATGCTGCTGGCGGAACCGCTCGTCGTGACGGCGCCGGGGTTCACCCTGCCAGACAACGTCGCCGCTGAAATCGTCAGAAAGGCCGCAGAGGATACGGATCAAGGTGGTTTTGCCGCTGCCGTTGGGGCCTTCGATCTGCAGGATGTCGCCACTGCCCAGGTTGAACGCCAGATCCCGGATCAGTACCCGGTCGTCGCGCTCGCAAAACAGTTCTCGGACTTGCAGTAGTGGTTCGGACACCCGTTTCCGCCTAACAGCCTTCGGTTGAAAGTCGCCCATTATACCCAAACCGATGATTTTTTACTGTCTGAAGTCAGTGGTTTAGCTGCGTGTTAAACTGGCCGATCCCGCCAAACCGGAACCTTTTCATGACCTTTGATCTGCTGCATCTGGCATTGCTGATGATCGCCGGCATTGCCGCCGGATTCGTCAATACTGTGGCGGGCGGTGGCTCGGTGTTCACCGTGCCGGCGCTGATGCTGCTGGGCATGCCGGCGGACATTGCCAACGGCACCAACCGCATCGGCGTGCTGATGCAGTCGGTGGCGGGTGTGCGGGGGTTTCGCCAGCGCGGCATGCTGGATCAGTCGGCGTTACTGCCCATTGCGGCGCCCACGGTGGCAGGGTCGCTGATTGGCTCGCTGGTGGCATCCTATCTGCCACCGGACATTCTCAAGCCCGTGCTGCTGGGCACCATGCTGGCGATGACGCTGCTGGTGGTGCTGAAGCCTTCCACCTTTCCCGCCACGGGGGAACAGCCGTTTTCCATCACCGAAAAGCCGGCGGCCATGGGCTGGCTGTTCGCGGCGGGGCTGTATGGCGGCTTCGTGCAGGCGGGTGTGGGGTTCATTCTGCTGGCAGCGCTGGCGGGCATCCTGCGTTATGACCTGGTGCGGGCAAACGCGCTGAAAATGGCCTGTACGCTGGTGTTTGGCGCGATTGCGCTGGCGGTGTTCGCGTTGCGCGGGCAGGTGCTGTGGATTCCCGGCCTGATCGTGGGTGTGGCCACCATCATCGGCGTGCAGCTGAGCGTGCGCTTTGCCATCAGCGCGCAGCAGAAAACGCTCAAGTGGATTTTCCTGGGCATGGCCATGACGGTGTGTGTGGCTGCGCTGTTGAAATAAGGCTTCCAGCACCATGGCCTATACTGTGAGAAAAACAGAGGCCTTATGATCGACATCCCGCCCGGCTCCAGCCCGTCCACCAGTGCATCCGTTGCCGTGACACCGCCCAGTGTCGATACGGTGAAGGCGGCTGTGCAGGCGAAACTGGAAGCGGTGGTGCAGCAGGTGCAGGCGCGCCATCCTGAAGGTCAGCCGGACAAAAAATCCTGGGACATTCTGTTGCGCCTGAATCCACAGGCCAGCGGCACACCCGTGCGGACCGATTCACTGACACCGGAGTTACTGCGCAACCTGCAGGCAGGACAGCCAGTGTTGCTGCAGACCCGCGCCAACCTGATGTTACCCGTGGACGCCCGTCTGCAGGTAAGCGTTTCGGTAGCCAACGGCGTGCAGATTCAGACCGTGCAACCGCCGCCGCTGCCACCGCAGGCACTCACCCATCTGCGCCAGTTCATCCACCAGCAACAACCGCTGGCACCGCTGCTCACCAACCTGCTGCAGTTGCTGCAACAGGGCCAGCAAACGCAGCTGCAGACACTGCCACCGCGCGTGCAGGCCGCCATCGCCCAGATGATTGCCGCCCTGCCCAATCCCCAAGCTGCGCGCGAACAGCTGAAAACCTGGGTGGAAAACAGCGGTCTGCAGCAGGAAGCGAAACTGGCACAACTGGCCAGGCAGACTGCTTCCACAACGATGCCCAACGCCGATGCCGCGACACGTCAGACAACAAATCTTTCCTCCGGCACGCCGGCGCTGCAGCAGGTTCGCCAGCAGGTGCAGGCGTGGGTGCAACGTCTGAAAACCGACGGTGAGGGTAGAATGACTGCCGCTGCAAACTCACCCGCGACAGCCTCTGCGTCCCCCCTGGCTGCCGCGCTCGAACAGGACATCAAGCATCAACTGCAACGGCTGGAACGACAGCTGCAGAATGCCGGTGCAACGCCTGCTTCCACACTGCCATCAACGGATACAACGGCAGCCAAGACTGTGCCCACCACAATACCGACACCGCCAGCCGCAAAGCCCGACGCCATTACAGCGAATGCGGGCGTGGTGAATGCGACCACGGTGGACAACAGCGGCACCCCCAAACCGACGCCATCACCGGAACTCGCCCGCAGCAGTGAAGCTCTGGCGCGGGAAGCCACCCAGGCAGCCTCTGCGCCAATGAAATCACCCCTGGCCATACAACGTTACCAGGCCAGTGGCGCAACCAGCGCAACCGCCAAGGCGGTAGCCGATGCGACAACGCCGGATCTGATTCCGCCGCTGCCTGGGCAGGTGGTGGTGCAGGCGCAACCCCGCGCGCGGGCATCGCTGAAACAGGACGACATGGCCGACGCCATCGTGAAAACCCTGCTGGCACAGGTGCGTGGCGCACTCGCCCGCGTGACCCTGCATCAGCTGAGTTCTCACAGCACACGCCAGGACAGCGCCACGCCCACCAGCCTGAGTTTTGAAATCCCGTTTCTGCACCACAGTCAGATCGATGTGTTTCAGTTCCGCATCGACGAGGAAACGCCTCACGGCGAAGAACACAAAGAAAAGAACCAGGCCAAACGCTGGGTGGTGCAGATGGGCTTCGACATCGAAGGACTCGGCCCCATGTTCTGTCAGCTCAGCCTCACCGGCAAAGCCCTGGCAGTGCAATTCTGGGCTGCCTGGGAACAGACCCTCACCAGCACCAAGGCGCATTTCGGTTTTCTGGAGCAGGCGCTGCAGGACATGGGCATACGGGTGGAAAAAATCCAGGCGCAGCTGGGAATGCCGGAGGTCGATCGCACCGGCCTGCGCAACCAGTTGGTGGATATCAAAACATGAAGCAGGAAACGCCCAGCAAAGCCGTCGCCCTTACCTATGATGGCAGCAGCGCGCCCGTGATCAGCGCAGCCGGAGAATCCGCACTGGCAGAAGAAATTCTGCGCATCGCCCGGGAACACGAAGTGCCCATCTATGAAAATGCTGAACTGGTGGAGATACTGGCGCGACTGGAAGTGGGCAGCGAAATTCCCGAGCTGCTGTATCGTGCCATCGCGGAAATCATCGCCTTTGTTTACATGCTGAAAGGCAAGACACCGACAGGATTTTCCCCGCACTCGGATGCTGTTGCGCTGCCAGCCCTGCAGGCGCCGGAACGAGACGCCGATTTCCCCGGCACAGAATAAAAAAAGGCCGCTCAAGGAGCGGCCTCAACTCAGATCCTGAGAGCACCAGTCTCTGTTGTTATTGCACCATGCTGACAGGCTGCACTGCACGCCCTGCCAGTTTCAATTCCACCGGATAATCCGCTGCCATCCACGAATAGTAACCTTCGCGGAAGTAATAAACGTTGGTATAGCCCCAGTTTGAGGCGAAGAAGCTGGCCATGGCACTGCGTACGTTCAGCGGACTGCTGGTGTAGAACACGATGGGCGTGGTGCGATCCAGTTCTTTCGAGATGTACAGCACTGCAAATTCACTGGCATTGAAATCGAGATTCACCGAGCCTTCGATATGACCCAGGCTCCATGACTGCGCATCGCGCACATCGATGAAAACCGCACCCTGATCAAACAACGATTTGGCCTGCTGCAAATCCACGGTCTTGGCGCCGAACACTTCTTCCGGCGCATCGGCACGGGCCAGAGTTGCACTCACCAGGAAAACCAGAACACCGATTACGCGCACAAGAGACTTCATTGCCTGCATCCCCAACTCTCTCGAAAATTTCAATTTGAGTATAGGAGCGGGTCTTTCGGGCAGAAGGACTGTTTGGCGATAAGAATGCAGGAAACTAGACGTATGTCACTGATTGAAAAAATGATTTTTCCGGCGGGTGCGTCAAGGATTCAACGCTTCTAAGGACGTTAGGTCTTGTCGGTTGGTTTGCCACCGACCAGCGCCATTAATTTGGCTTCGGAGCGCGAGAGCGCACTGTCTTCCTCGGCTTTCGGCGCCTGTTTCAACACACGCTCGGCCTGCCTCTGGAACAACTTTTCACTGTTATTGCTGAGAATCTCGTCCTGCTTTTCCAGGGCCTGATTGAGTTTCTTTTCTGCTGTCATCAGACGTTGTCCGATGCCCTTGGAACCGGTGCTGAGGAATTCGATTTTGCTCTCCAGATTTTTGATACGCGCTTCCAGCGCCTGCTTTTCCTCCTGCAAGGCTGCCTGCTGGCGCCGGGTCTGTTGCAACTGCACGATCATCGCCAGCAGTGTCACACACAGCACGCCCGCAATCGCCACACCCAACCAGAATAAATCGATCACGATGACCTCCTCAGAATCCCACCACGTCGCCCATGCCCTGGCTACCGCCTGGCTGAATCATGCGCTCCAGCTCGATCAGGATCAGCAGTTCACCATTTTTGTTGCAGACGCCGGTGATGAATTTGGATGTTTCCTCGTTGCCCACGCTGGGGGCCTTTTCAATTTCGGATTCTTTCAGGTAGGTGACTTCCGCCACGCTGTCCACCAGCATGCCGATCACCTGCTTGTCCACTTCCACGATCACGATACGGGAATTGTTGTCGACGTCTGCCTGGGGCAAACCAAAGCGTGTGCGGGTGTCGATCACCGTCACCACATTGCCGCGCAGATTGATGATGCCAAGCACAAAATAAGGTGCGCCGGGCACGGGGGTTATTTCGGTATAGCGCAGCACTTCACGGATCTGCATGACGTTGACGCCATAGATTTCATCACCCAGCCGGAATGTGCCCCACTGGGTAATCTGATCGTCGCCTGTCACATCATTTCTTGCCATCTTGATTCAGCTCCGCTGCATCTGCAGTGTCGTATCAAAGCACTTCCAGTTCTGCCCACTCTTCTTCGGTGAGCATTCTATCCAGATCCACCAGAATCAGCAGTTCACCATCCTTGTGACACACACCCTGGATGTAGCGGGAACTGTCTTCGTTGCCGATATTCGGTGTGCTGTCGATTTCGGACTGGCGCAGATAAACCACTTCCGCCACGCTATCCACCAGAATGCCGATGACGTGGGAACTGGCTTCGATGATCACAATGCGGGTGTTGTCATTGATTTCGCCCTTGGGCAGACCGAAGCGGATGCGGGTGTCGATCACCGTCACCACTTTGCCGCGCAGGTTGATGATGCCCAGCACGTGGTGGGAAGCACCCGGCACCGGCGCAATGTCGGTGTAGCGCAGGACTTCCTGCACCTGCATGACATTGATGCCATAGGTTTCGCCGGCGAGGCGGAAGGTTACCCATTGAATGACCGGATCATCACTGGATCGGCTCTGCGCTGCTTTTGCCATAGTCTTGCACCCGCGGGGTGTCCGTTTAAGCTTTTGTTTTATAACTATAGTTCAGGGCGCGCGGGTTGCCAGCGCTTCAGCGCGGTTGTTCGGCTTTCAGGATCACGTCGCGAAAGCCATCGGTATCGATCAGCGCGCACATGTGATCGATGACAGTGCCCGCCAGCCAGGGCCGCTTGCCGCGCTGGGTACGCCATTTGACCTGATGCGGCTCCAGCGTGATGGACTTTTCCACTTCATGACAGGCCAGTCCCCAGCGATAGCCGTGAATGGTGATGACATAGGCAAGCGTTTCCCGCGCGGCCGGATCATGCCGTTCCGGCATCACACACAATGCCGTGTCCAGCACTTTGATGTTGCCCGCCGCCGGTGTCTGCAGTATCCCGATAAACCAGTCGTGCTGGTGCGGTAACGCATTGAATTTGCGATCGATACGGTGAATGGCGCCAAGGGTGATCAGCGGCACCGCCAGTTTGAGTCCGCTCACGTTGAAAATCAGGCACTCGAAGCGTTCCTGCGCCCAGGGTGGGCGGCCGTTGTCACACCAGGCTGATACCGGTGGCAGTTTTTCTTCCTGCTCGGCGCTGACGCTTTCCTGCGGCAATAGAGGTGCGACAGCTGGCTCGCTCTCGACAACGGGTTTCAATGCGTGCGCAGGTGCTTCATCCGTTTCAATTTTCTGCGACGGCGCGATGGCAGGCACTTGGGCAACAGGTTCTGCCGCCGGTTTCACCGCAACCAGTTCCGGTTTGGGTTTGACCGGTTCCGCTGCCGGCACCGTTTTCAGGTTCAGCAGGTTGAGCGACGACAATACCTTGGGCTTTTCCGCGGTGCGAAATGGCAAGGTAACATTCTGTCTGGGTTCGGATTTTTGCGCTGTTGATGCCGCATCGGCGCTGCCGTTGCTGCGCGGGCGGGCTGCTTCCAGCGGCGTGACTTTTTCGGCTTTGGCGGCGTCGGGCTTGGCAGATTCAGGTTTGGCGGATTCGGCTTTTGGCTGTGGTGTGCGAGCGCGGCCCGGTGCAGGTTCACCCAGGATTTCTTCGAGATACTCCATCAAGGCCCGGTCCGTGGCATTCGCCGGCGGGGAATCGTGTTGATCTTCGTTCATACGAGTCACGGTACAAGCTGTTTCCGCACCTCGGTGGGTTCATGGGTGAGTAAATATTTTAGCAGAGAGGCGTAAGCCTTGACGGCGCGCCCACCGGGATCGAACAGATTGGGCGGCATTCCGGCCTTGCTCGCGTCACGCAGACGGGTATCCACGCCAATGGCCGAAGGCCAGATATGATCCTCGTAGGTTTGCCGCAACAGGCGCAGACTGCCCACCGATGCCTGGGTGCGCCGGTCGAACATGGTGGGGATTACCCAGTAGGGCAATTCGCGTTTCTGGGATTTCATCACCATCTGCAGGGTGCGCATCATGCGCTCCAGTCCCTTGAGGGCAAGGAATTCAGTTTGCACCGGCAGCAACAGCAACTGGCACGCCGCCATCGCGTTGATCAACAGCACACCCAACATGGGTGGCGTATCCATCAGCACATAATCGTAGTCGTTCCACAGCCAGGCCAGCGTGCGCGAGATCACCAGCCCGGCACCACCCTGCCCCACCGCCTGCCGTTCCAGCATCGCCAATTGCGTGGATGCCGGCAGAAAATCCAGCCGCTCGAATCCGGTATTCAGAATCATTTGACGCGGCAGTGCTTCCGGCACCTGTCCCTGCTGCAGAAACAGTTGGTACACGGATTTTTCCATGTCATCGGGATTATGTTTGAAATAACTGGTGAGCGAACCGTGCGGGTCCAGATCGATCAGCAACACCCGCTTGCCTGCCGCCGCCAGCAAACCACCGAGCCCCACGACTGTTGTCGTTTTGCCGACGCCCCCTTTCTGGTTTGCCACCGCCCAGATTTTCATGGCGTGCCCTGCGGCGGCTTTTCGCTGGAGAACAACAGGCTGCCATCTTCCATGCGGATGATGCGCAACGGCACATCTGCGGCGGGTTCAGCACGATTGCGCTGGGAAGGTTGTCGCGCTGCGGTGTCAGCGGTTGCTGTGCCACCGATCTTGTAGTCCGGCGCGGCCACTTCTGCCTTTGCGGCAGGCTCCACCATTTCATTCTTTGAAATCACGATGGAAATGCGGCGATTGCGCGCGCGACCGGCTTCATTGGCATTGTCGGCCACGGGATGGAATTCACCATAGCCGACAGCAGCCATGCGTTCCGGCTTCAACCCGCTTTCCTGAAACAGGCGCACCACACTGGCGGCGCGGGCGGCAGACAATTCCCAGTTGGAAGGAAACTGGCGTGTCTCGATGGGAAGATTGTCGGTATAACCTTCCACGTGAATCGGATTGCTGGAATCCTTCAGCACGGCGGACACCTTGCCCAGAATCTCGCGAGCAGAATTGGACAGCCCGGCGCTGCCGCTGGGGAACAACACACTGGCCTGGATATTCACTTCGATCCAGTCGCCGGCATTCTTCACTTCCACCTCGTTGGCGTCGATCAGATTCTGCAGGTTGAAGGCAAGTCGCTCCGACATTTTCGTCAGATGGCTCACCTCATTGTCACGCATCTCGCCTTGCTTGACGGCACGGGTTTCCACCTCATCGAAAATGCTTTCGACGCTGTATTTGAAATCCTCGTTGCTGGGATAGTGGCCCGGTACCGGCAGCTGGATCAGCTGGTCGTTGGAGGAACGGGTCTGGATCTCGCCGGGTGTCACCGGATTGATGGTGCGACTGGTGGAGTGAAACACTTCCACCAGCGAGTCCGACAATACTTTGTACTTGCCCTCGTTCACCGACGAGATGGAATACATCACCACGAAAAAGGCGAACAGCAAGGTGATGAAATCCGCATAGGAAATCACCCAGCGCTCGTGATTTTCATGTACCTCTTCGTGTCTGCGGCGAATCATATAACGCCCTTGGTAGGCTTGGCTGGTCACGTTTCGTTACCTGCGCAATCGCGGCTGCGTCCTTCACCGTTGAATATAACCTTCCAGTTTCATTTCGATTGTGCGGGGATTCTCGCCATCGGCGATGGCGATCAGGCCCTCGATGATCATTTCACGCTGGCTGCTGTAGGCCTTGATGATGGATTTGAGCTTGCTGGCAACAGGCAGGAACAGCAGGTTGGCGGCGCCCACTCCATAGATGGTGGCAACAAACGCAGTGGCAATACCCGCGCCGAGTTTGCTGGGATCGGCCAGATTACCCATCACATGAATCAATCCCATCACTGCACCGATGATGCCGATGGTGGGAGAATAGCCGCCCATGGCCTCGAACACTTTGGACGCTTGCAGATCACGATCTTCCTGCGTGATCAGTTCCACTTCCAGAATGCTGCGAATGGCATCCGGTTCGCCGCCATCCACCAACAACTGCAAACCCTTGCGGGCGAACTCGTCGCTTTCGTTGTCGGTGATGGCCTCCAGACCCAGCAGGCCCTCCTTGCGCGCCGTCATGCTCCAGTGAATGACCTTGGAGATGTTATCGCGCATGTTGCTGATGGGCGGGAAGATGATCCAGCGCAGGATGACAAAGGAGTGCCGGAAGGTGTGCATGGGCGTCTGCAACATAGCCGCTCCAAAGGTGCCACCCAGCACGATGACGGCCGCTGGCGCGTTGGCAAGGCCCGACAAATGGCCCCCTTCCATGGCATTGCCGCCGATGATGGCCGCAATGCCAATCAGCATGCCCAAGATGCTCAGAATATCCATGGTGTCAGCGTATCTCGCTCAAGATTTTTCCCAGATCCTTGATATCCAGCACGGCGTCCGACAGTCCGGCGCTTTCCACCGCCATCGGCATACCGTACACCACACAACTTTGTTCGTTCTGGGTCCAGATGGTGGCGTTGTTGCGTTTCAGCAATTTGCAACCTTCGCGACCGTCCTGACCCATTCCGGTGAGAACCACTGCAAGAATCTTGCCTTTTATACTGCGCGCTGCGGAACCGAAGGTGACATCGACACTGGGTTTGTACTGAATCTTCTCACTGCCTTCGATGATCGAAACGGATTGTCCCCGTCCGTCGAGCAACATCTGCTTGCCGCCTGGCGCCAGCAACGCAACACCCGCTCGCAATGTATCGTTGTCCTCGGCTTCCTTGACGCGAATTTTGCACAAACGATCCAAACGCTCTGCAAACGCAGCGGTAAACGTGCCCGGCATGTGTTGCACCAGCAGGATCGGGCAGGGAAAACTCGCCGGCAGTGCGGTCAATATATTCTGCAGTGCTACCGGTCCGCCGGTGGACGCGCCGATCACCAGCAGGCGCGGTTTTTCACCGTTGAGTGTGTCCAATACGGATCCACCCCGCCGCGCGGAAGCGGGCGCTGTCGTGGGCACCGGCGCGGGCACCGGTTGGGGCGCAGGCGGTTTGGGCGCCTCACGGCGGGCGACAGGGGCAGGTGGCTTTGCTCGGGGAGTTGGCGGTACAGGAGCAACCCTGGCCTGGGGTTCAGCCACCACCGGATCGGCATTGCCGGTGATACCACCCGGCTGGCTGAAACTCACGCGGATGACGTTGGACAGACTGTCGCCCTGGGGCAGGGGCTTGGGCATATGAGCAGTCGACAGGCCCAACACGCTGGCCACGGCTGCATGAACCGCCAGCGTGGCTACGGCTGATCCCGCAAACAGAATGGACTGCTGAAGACTCACGGCCCAATCCCCCAAGGAAAGTGCTGATATTGATGATGCCGGGGAACTATATTGCAAATGATAAGAGTTCGCAATATCATTCGCTCAACTCTTTTAATCTTTGCTCTGGGGACGTCCATGAATTCGCGTCAATGGCACATCTGGGTCAGCATCGTGTTGCTGATTCCGCTTTTCATCGTCGGTGCCACTGCCGTTTTCATCGCTCACGAGCACGCCCTGGGCACCGAGAATGTCGAGATCAACGCCAGCTGGCTGCCAGGCATGAAACACAAACACGAGCAGGCCGAAATCCGCGACTGGCTGCTGGGATCGAGCCGCGGTGATCTAGCGGCCACCAAGTACGGCGTGTTCCGCCTGGGTGAAACACCCGAGCCGCTGGCCGGCCTGCCCAAGGGGGAGTTCCGCCAGCTACTGATCGATGGCAACGACAGCCTGTGGGCTGCCGGCAAGATGGGCGTGTGGGTGCAGGATGCCCAGGGCAATGCCCGTATGGTGAAGGACGGCGACTTCCACGCCATCGAGCTGGCCGGCAACACCATCAGTGTGTTCGAGAAGGATTCCGGCGTGTGGATTTCGTCCGACCAGGGTGCCAGCTGGCATCAGGATCATCCGCTGGCCGCCGGCATCGTGGCGCTGCCGGTGGAATACAAGCAGTACACGCTGAAGAACCTGATCATGGACATGCACACCGGCAAGGCGTTTCTGGGCAAGTCGGCCGAGTGGATCTGGATCGATGTGCTGGGGCTGGCCATGGTGCTGCTGAGCATCACCGGCGCGGTAGTGTGGTGGCGCAATCGCAAGGCGAGCGTCTGAGTAACCTGCCGGCCAGGGCCAAGCCGTGCTGACCGTTCTGCTGGTATTGTGCGGCCTGGGCCTGGCCTGGCTGACCGGGCTGGAGCTGCTGGTGCTGGGACGCTTTCTGGTTCAGCGCTGGCAGCACTACCGGCAACGCCTGCGTCCGTTCCGGGTGGCCGCCCGCCGGGATTTCACCCCCGATCTGTTTGAACTGGTGCTGGAGCCGCTCCCGTCTTTCAATCTGCCTGCGTTTATCCCCGGCCAGTTTCTGACCCTGGCCGGGCCGCTACTGCCCTCTGGCAAACCCGCCGAACGCCGCTACTCCCTCGCCGCCTGGCAACCGCATCCGCAGCGTTATGTGCTGTGCATCAAACGCGAGCCGAAAGGCCGGGTGTCGCGCTGGCTGCACACACAGGCACTGGCGGGCACCACTTTGCAGTGCCGTCTGCCGCGGGGGGAATTCGTGGTGGAACAGCATCACCTGCAGGCGCCGGCAATCGTGCTGGTGGGTGGCGGTGTGGGTATCACCCCGGTGAAAGCCATGTTGGAGTGGCTGCGTCATCGCCATTATCGGGGGCAGGTATATCTGTACCAGTCTGCCCGTGGGGAAGGCGATCTGCTGTACTACGACGAGTTTCAGCGGCAGGCTGCTACCTGGTCTCACTTCCAGTACCGGCCCTTTCTGTCGCGGGAACAGCCGTTGCGCGGTGAACAGCAGGGCCGGCTCAGTGCCGCTACCCTGTTTTCTGGCGGCGGTACTGATGCCCACTACTTCTTCTGCGCTGCCCAGCTCATGACCGATGAACTGGTGGCCGGGCTGCAGGGCTGCGGCGTGCCGGCATCCCGCCTGCATTTCGAGCTGTTTGCCGCCAGCGGCAGTGGCTGCGGGCCTTTTGATGTGACGGTGGATCAACACACCCTCAACGCGGAAGGCTACCCCACCCTGCTGCACGTGCTGGAGGCGATGAACCTGCCGGTGGAATCCGACTGCCGGGCCGGCACCTGCGGCCGCTGCCAGGTGAAGCTGGAAGCCGGCCAGCTGCGCAATGTGATCAGCCCCGAGTCCCCTCTGCCCGACGCCACCTGGCTGGCCTGCTGCGCCGTGCCGGAATCGCCGGTGCGGATTTCGCTCTGATACCCGCTTAAGCCCGTTGTGTTGACGGCGCCGGCCGCCAACGCCTTGTCATATCCCTGTCACATTCATGATATATGTTTTTTCATATATACGATTTGGGCTATATTTGCCCCTGTCCTCCTCGCGCTACCGGGTGTTCCCATGAAGAAACGCGTTCTGTTCCTTTGCACCGGCAATTCCGCCCGCTCCCAGATGGCGGAAGCCCTGCTGCGACACCTGGCGGGCGACCGTTTCGAGGTGTATTCCGCCGGCACCCGCCCCGAAGGTGTCGATCCCCGCACCATCGAAGCCCTGGCCCGCTTCAACGTGGACAGCAGCGGCCTGTGCTCCAAGCCGGTCAGTGAGTTCACTGGCCAGCCGTTCGATTACGTCATCACCCTCTGCGACAAGGCCAGCCAGGAGTGCGGCACCTTTCCCGGCGCCGGCCAGCAGTTGCACTGGGATTTCGAAGATCCGAAAAGCCGCGGTGGACTCAAGCCTTTCGACACCACGCTGAAAGAAATCAACGACCGCCTGAAGATGTTCCTGCTGCTGAAGGACAAGGAGCCGCGCCAGCCATGAATCCCCTGCAATTCTATAAAGCTCTGGCGGACGAAACGCGGCTGCGCAGCCTGCTGCTGATCCAGTGTGAAGGTGAACTGTGCGTGTGCGAACTGATGGCGGCGCTGGACGAGATCCAGCCGAAAATTTCCCGCCACCTGGCGCAACTGCGCAAGGCCGGGCTGGTGCTGGACCGGCGCCAGGGCCAGTGGGTGTATTACCGCCTCAATCCCGCGCTGCCGGACTGGGCGCGGGTGGCGCTGCAGGAAACTGCGCAGGCCAACGCCGATTTCCTCAAACCCAATCTGGCCAACCTGTGTCGCATGGGCGACCGGCCCGAGCGCGCCAAGTCCTGCTGCTGAGCGGAGTCGCTGATGGGCATTTTTGAACGCTGGCTGTCGCTGTGGGTGGGGCTGTGCATAGTGGCCGGCGTGGTGCTGGGCAATCTGCTGCCCGTTGTGTTCCAGGCCGTGGCGGGGCTGGAAATCGCCCATGTGAATCTGGTGGTGGCGGTCCTGATCTGGGTGATGATCTATCCGATGATGGTGCAGGTGGATTTTTCTGCCGTGCGTAACGTGGGGCGGCGGCCGAAAGGTTTGCTGCTGACGCTGGTGATCAACTGGCTGATCAAACCCTTCACCATGGCGGCGCTGGGCTGGCTGTTTTTCAAAGTGATTTTTGCCGACTGGGTAGATCCACAGAATGCCACCGAATATATCGCCGGCATGATTCTGCTAGGCGTCGCGCCCTGTACGGCAATGGTATTCGTGTGGAGCCAGCTCACCAGGGGTGATCCGAATTACACCCTGGTGCAGGTGTCCGTGAACGACATCATCATGATCTTTGCCTTCGCACCCATCGCGGCGTTTTTGCTGGGCGTGAGTGATGTCACGGTGCCGTGGGAAACCCTGCTGCTGTCGGTGGTGCTGTATGTGGTGCTGCCGCTGATCGCCGGCGTATTGACCCGGCGCGGACTGGAAGCCGGCGGTGATGGTGCACGGCTGGCGGCGTTTCTGCGCACCAGCAAACCCTGGTCGGTGCTGGGCCTGCTTGCCACCGTGGTGCTGCTGTTTGGCTTTCAGGCGGAAATGATTCTGCAACAGCCGCAGACCATCCTGCTGATTGCGATTCCGCTGCTGCTGCAAAGCTACGGCATTTTCGCCATCGGCTATGCCGGTGCGCTGCTGCTGCGCTTGCCCTATCCGATTGCCGCGCCCGCCTGCCTGATCGGCACCTCGAATTTTTTTGAACTGGCGGTGGCGGTGGCGATTTCGCTGTTCGGACTGCATTCCGGCGCTGCACTGGCGACTGTCGTGGGTGTATTGGTCGAGGTGCCGGTGATGCTGTCGCTGGTGGCATTTGCCAATCGTACCCAGCACTGGTTTGCGGGGGCAAAGGATGTTTGAAATTCTCGCCCGTCTGGCCACCCCAAGCGTGCATGACGGATTGCAGTTGGAACGAGGCACCACACTGGCTGAAGGCCTCAGATTTTTTCAGGAGTAAGGGATATGACTATCAAGATCGGTATCAACGGCTTCGGTCGCATGGGTCGCCTGAGTCTGCGCGCAGCGTGGAACTGGCCGGTCGTGGAATTTGTGCAGATCAATGATCCGGCCGGCGACGCGGCAACGCTCGCCCATCTGCTGGAATTCGATTCGGTACACGGGCGCTGGTCCACTCCGGTATCCCACGACGGCGACGCCATTGTCATCGACGGCAAGCGCATCGTTTGTTCGCGCAACAAGACCATTGCGGAAACGGATTGGTCGGGCTGCGATGTGGTGATCGAAGCCTCCGGCAAGATGAAAACCAAAGCCGTGCTGCAAGGTTATCTGGAGCAGGGCGTCAAGCGCGTGGTGGTGACGGCGCCGGTGAAGGAAGAAGGCGTGCTCAATGTGGTGATGGGCGTGAACGATCAGCAGTATGATCCTTCGCAGCATCGCATCGTTACTGCCGCCTCCTGCACCACCAACTGTCTGGCGCCGGTGGTAAAAGTGATTCATGAACAGCTCGGCATCGTGCACGGTTCCATGACCACGATTCACGATCTCACCAATACCCAGACCATTCTCGACGCACCGCACAAGGATCTGCGCCGCGCCCGCGCCTGCGGCATGTCGCTGATTCCCACCACCACCGGTTCCGCCACGGCAATCACCCATATTTTTCCGGAGCTGAAAGGCAAACTGAACGGCCATGCGGTGCGGGTACCGCTGGCCAATGCGTCGCTCACCGATTGTGTGTTCGAAGTGAAAACGCCCACCACGGTGGAGCAGGTGAATGCGTTGCTGAAGCAGGCGGCGGAAAATGAACTGCAAGGGATCATGGGTTACGAGGAGCGGCCGCTGGTGTCCATCGATTACAAGACCGATCCCCGCTCCAGCATCATCGACGCGCTATCCACCATGGTGATCAACGGCACCCAGGTGAAAATCTACGCCTGGTACGACAACGAGTGGGGTTACGCCAATCGCACCGTGGAACTGGCGCGCAAGGTGGGCCTGCTGGATCAACACGCATGAACACTGCAACCAACCGCTTGTCGCCGCAGGTGCGCCAGTATCTGCTGGTGACCGGCAACTACTGGGCGTTTACGCTCACCGACGGCGCCCTGCGCATGCTGGTGGTGCTGCATTTTCACGGCCTGGGTTATAGCCCGCTACAGATCGCGCTGCTGTTTCTGTTCTATGAAATCTTTGGCGTGATCACCAATCTGTTCGGCGGCTGGCTGGGTGCGCGCATCGGCCTGAACCGCACCATGAACGTTGGATTATTTCTGCAGCTGGTGGCATTGGGCATGCTGTTGGTACCGGCTTCCATGCTGACGGTGGTGTGGGTGATGGCGGCGCAGGCGTTGTCGGGGATCGCGAAAGACCTGAATAAAATGAGCGCCAAAAGTGCGATTAAATTATTGCTGCCGGCCGATGCCGAAGGCGCACTGTATAAATGGGTCGCCATTCTGACCGGCTCGAAAAATGCCATGAAGGGCGCCGGCTTTTTCCTCGGCGGTGTGCTGTTAATGGCACTGGGTTTCAGCGGTGCGGTACTGGCGATGCTGCTGGGCCTGCTGCTGGTGTGGCTGTCCAGCCTGATTCTGCTGAAACGGGATCTGGGCAAGGCGAAAAACAAACCGAAATTCCGTGATATTTTTTCCAAAAGTCGGGCCATCAATATTTTATCCGCCGCGCGCATGCTGCTGTTCGGGGCGCGGGATGTGTGGTTTGTGGTGGCCTTGCCGGTATTTCTGGCGCAAACCCTGGGCTGGGATCACTGGCAGACCGGGGGCTTTCTGGCGCTGTGGGTGATCGGCTATGGCGCGGTGCAGACCCAGGCACCCCGGCTGACCGGGAAAAAAGCCGGCAGGCTGCCGGATGGCCGCAGCGCGGTAATCTGGGCCGCGGCATTGACGCTGCTGCCGGCGCTGATTGCGCTGGGGCTGTTCGCTGGTTTTGATCCGGCCTTAACCGTCATCATCGGCTTGCTGGCGTTCGGCGCGGTGTTTGCGGTGAATTCGTCGCTGCACAGTTATCTGATCGTCAGCTACGCCGGCCGCGATGGGGTGTCGCTGGACGTGGGTTTTTATTACATGGCCAACGCCATGGGCCGGTTGCTCGGCACCCTGTTGTCGGGCTGGTTGTTCCAGCTGGCCGGACAGGGCAGCAGCGGTTTGCAGGCCTGTTTGTGGGTATCGGCTATGCTGCTGTTACTGACGGTGATCATTTCATGCTGGCTGCCGGCACAAACGGCGGCCACGTCGCGCCCATCCTGAGCAACAGGAATCAGCCATGCCGCATCCCTTATTGAAGCTGTACCGGGCCAATCCGAAACAAGGCAACCTGCTGTTGCTGATGCTGGGTGGATTTTTTCTGGTGTATTTCATGCCGGCCGGTACCGAGCGTTTCGACAATGCCGTGCTGGAAGCCTTCCGCCTGACGAATTGGTACGCGCGCGAGCATGTGATTCTGTGTTTGCTACCGGCGTTTCTGATTGCCGGCGCAATGGCGGTGTATATCAGCCAGGGCGCGGTGATGCGCCATCTGGGGCCGCAGGCGTCCAAGCCGGTGGCCTTTGGTGTGGCCTCGGTGTCCGGCACCTTGTTAGCGGTGTGTTCCTGCACGGTGTTGCCGTTGTTCGGTGGTATTTACAAGCGCGGCGCCGGACTTGGCGCTGCCATTGCTTTTTTGTATTCCGGCCCGGCCATTAACGTGATGGCGGTGGTGGTCACCGCCAAAGTGCTGGGCGCGGAAATCGGTATTGCCCGCGCCGTCGGCGCGATTTTATTTGCGCTGGTGATCGGCGCCATCATGCATTTTATTTACCGCCGCGAAGAAGCCGGACGCAGTGTAACCAACAGCCGCGGTTTCAGCGCCGAAGCTGGCGAAAAGCCGGTGGGTGTTATTGCCACCTTTTTTACCCTGATGGTCGGCATTCTGGTGTTTGCCAACTGGGCCCCGGCCGACAGCGACATCTGGATGCAGATTCACGCCTGGAAATGGCCCATTACCGCCAGTTTGGCAGCGGCGCTGGGGCTGCTGCTGGTATGGCGCTGGCAGTGGCCGCTGTGGTCATTGTTGCTGCTGGCGGCGGTGATTGCGGGGGCAGCCATGGCGTTTCCGGCCGTGCCTGAGCTGCCTTTCGTGCTGGGCATTGCCGGCCTGATGCTGATTGCCGTGCAGCGGGAACAGGATCGTGAGTGGGCCGATCAAAGCTGGGCGTTTGCCAAACAGATTGTGCCCTTGCTGCTGGCCGGGGTGTTTGTGGCCGGCTTTGCGCTGGGGCGACCGGGCCACGAAGGGATTATTCCATCCGAATGGGTGGCGCTGGCAGTGGGTGACAACTCGTTTATCTCGACCTTGCTGGCAGCGGTACTGGGTGCCCTGATGTATTTTTCCACCCTCACCGAAGTGCCCATTGTCGAAGCACTGATGGGTGCCGGTATGGGCAAGGGCCCGGCGCTGGCGTTGCTGCTGGCCGGCCCGGCGTTGTCGCTGCCCAATATGCTGGTGCTCCGCACCATTCTGGGAACGGAAAAAACCCTGGTGTATTCCGCGCTGGTGGTAGTGATGGCCACCCTGACCGGATTTATTTACGGCAATGTCTGGTAATTGTTTAACGCAGGAGAGTGACCATGAAATTCACTGTCTACGGCAGTGGTTGCGCCAAATGTCAGCAACTGACCACCAACGCGGAAACCGCGGCACGGTTTAAAGGCGTGAGCTATGAGCTGGAAAAAGTCACCGACACCAATGCCATTATCGATGCCGGCGTAATGCGCACACCGGCACTGGCCATTGATGGCGAAATCGTGGTGGAAGGTAAAGTGCCCAGCTCGACCGACATTGCCGCGCTGCTGCCGCAGTAAGCGCTTTTGCTGATCAAGGTGCTGGCACTGCCAGGGCAACGGCAGCAGGGTGGATCGGCTTTCCCACCCACCGGGTTCCGGTTACCCTAGCCGTTTCCCATCACTGCCGATGCCGTCGCCATGCCCACCGCCAAACCCACCCACGTCCTGTTCCTCTGCACCGGCAATTCCGCGCGTAGCATTCTGTCGGAAAGCATTCTGAATCATCGCAGCGCAGGCCGGTTTCGCGGCTTCAGTGCCGGCAGCCAGCCGAAAGGGCAGGTGAATCCGCTGGCGTTGGCCACCCTGCGCCAGCGCGGCCATGACACGGGTTATCTGCGCAGCAAAAGCTGGCACGAGTTCGCAACAGCGGGTGCGCCGGAAATGGATATCGTGGTGACGGTGTGTGGCAGCGCGGCCAGCGAAGTCTGCCCGGTGTGGCCGGGGCAGCCGCTGCAGGTGCACTGGGGATTCGACGATCCGTCTGATGTGGAAGGCAATGAAGCGCAGCGGTTACAGGCTTTTTCCCACACGTTCGATCTGATCGAGCAGCGCTTGCAGTTGTTGCTGGCGCTGTCTGTCGAAAACCTGGCGCGCACGGAGTTGCTGGGAAAGTTGCGCGCCATGGGCTAGCACCGCGCCAGCCTCACCCCACCCTTTCCTGATACAACCACGCCCGCACCAGCGTAATGGCTTCGCGCAGCAGCAGGCCCAGGTTTTCCAGATCGGTTTCGTTGCCGCTGCCGTCGGCCAGCTGCTGTTCCAGTTGCGCGGCGGCCTGTTCCAGTTCCCCCATGCCCAGTGATCCCGCCAGAGATTTGAGTGCGTGCACCTGGTTGCGCGCGCTGACATGATCGCCGCTGAGCCAGGCGGCCATGAGTTCCCGTGGCAGTTCGGCGCGTTCTTCCACAAAACGGATCAGCAGGCGGCGGTAGAGGGCGCCATCCTGCAGCAGCAGGCCCAGGGCACGCCGGGTGTCGATACCCGCTTCCTGCAGGCCGCTGAAATCGTTGTCCGCAGCTTCCGCTGCCGCCACGCCCAGATTGCACCAGTGGTTGAGGGCCTCGCGCAGTTTTTCCGGTTCGATGGGTTTGGCGATGTAGTCGTCCATGCCTGCGTCCAGGCAGCGTTCGCGATCACCGGGCAGGGCGTTGGCGGTCATGGCGACGATGGGAATCATGCGGCCCACCGGCAGGCGGCGGATGGCGCGGGTGGCTTCGAAGCCATCCATGCCCGGCATCTGGATGTCCATCAGCACGAGGTCGAAGCTCTGCCCCGCCACGGCATCCACAGCCGCCTGACCGGTGCTGACGGTGGTGACGCGGGCGCCAAAACGCACCAGCAGGGCCTCGGCCAGTTCCTGGTTGATGGCGTTGTCTTCCACCAGCAGCACGTGACAGGCATTGGCGGCATCCGCGGCCAGTGGAATCCACCTGCGCGGACTTTCCTGCACGGCCAGCGCCGCCGGATCACCCCGCCCCAGCCAGATGCGCAGGCGGAAGCAGCTGCCCAGTCCCGCCACGCTGCTGACATCCAGGCTCGCCTGCATCAGATCCGCCAGATTCTTGCAGATGGCCAGCCCCAGGCCGCTGCCTTCGAACCGGCGCGCGCTGGAATCGTCCACCTGCTGGAACGGCTGGAACAGGGTCGCCACCGCATCCGCCTCGATGCCGATGCCGGTGTCGGACACTTCGAACATCAGCTCCACCTCGCGCTCGTCCGCCTGCAGGGGGAAGACCTTGATGCCGACGTGACCCTGGTCGGTGAACTTCACCGCGTTGGCGGCCAGGTTGATGAGGATCTGGCCCAGGCGCAGGGGGTCGCCCTGCAGCACCGGGGGAATGCGGTCGTCGATGTCCACCCGCAGTTCCAGGCCCTTGGCGTCGGCGCGGGTCCAGATCAGATCCACCACCCGGTCGATCACCTGGCCAAGCGGAAAGTCGATGCAGTCGATCTTGAGCTTGCCGGCTTCCATGCGCGAGATGTCGAGGATGTCGTTGATCACCTGCAGCAGGTGTTCGCCCGAGGCCTGGATCTTGCCCAGGTAGTTGCGCACCGGGTCCTGCACCTCGCTGGTCAGGGCCACCCCCGCCAGGCCGATGATGGCATTGAGCGGAGTGCGGATTTCGTGACTCATGTTGGCGAGGAACGCGGCCTTGATGCGCGAGGCTTCCACCGCCGCTTCCTTGGCCTGGGTGAGTTCCGCCGTGCGCGCTGCCACCAGTTGTTCCAGGTGCTGGTTGATGGCGCTCAGACGCTGGCTGGCCAGGGCGCGCTCGGTGATGTCGATGAGGATGGTGGCGCGGGCCATCGGGGTGAGACTGTGGTCGGCAAAGACCGGGAAGCGGATGATGCGGTAGACGCAGGGGCTGCCGTCGGACAGGGTGATGTCGAGCACGTCGTCGCTGGGGCCGGCCTGGGGCTGGGCGTTGTCCGCGAACAGGGGTTGCAGGGCTTTGGGCGTCGGCAGGCCTTTGACGGGACGGCCCAGCAGGTCGCTGGCGTCCGCCATCAGCAGGGTGCAGAGCGCCGGATTCACCACGCTCAGGGTGCCATTCAGATCCGCCAGGTACACCGGGGTGGGAATGTTGCGCAGCAGGCCCCGGAAGCGGCCTTCGCGCACCGCCAGCTGGCGACGGTTGATGACGAAGCTGGCGGTGAGCACGCCGATCAGCAGGATGGCGCTGCCCGCCAGCCCCATGATCACGTTGCGGGACAGGGCATAGGGCGCGAAGGCTTCCGCCAGATCCTGCTCCACGATCACGCCCATGTTCATGCTGTCGATCCAGCGCGCGGCACCCACTACCAGCGTGCCGCGGTATTCGGGATAGCCGGATTCCTGCACCAGATCGCGTTCGTCCAGCAGACGGCGGGCAATGCGGGTGAGCGGGCCTTTGCTGCCGTCGGGCTGGGGTACCCGCGCGGCCAGTTCGCGACGGCGGAAGGCTTCTTCCAGATCAAGGCCCGTGTCCAGACGGACAAAGCGGCTGGGTGTCACCAGATGGCCGGCGGGATCAATGGCATAGGCTTCGCCGGTGTTGCCGCTGCGGGCAGCCGCAAAGATCGGGAAGAAACTCTTCTGCGGATCGAAGCGCAGGCAGAAGTAGCCGGCGGCCTGCTGCAGATCCTCCACCAGAATGCACAGGGCCTGCATCATGGTGTCGGTGGGCGCCATGCCGCCGGGTGTGCGCAGGGGCTTGAGGGCCGGCATCGGCCGCGACATGGCGGGCTGGCGCTGCAGGGCACGATCCAGCACTTCCAGCGATTCCTGCTGCACCACCGGGTCGCCCAGATAGGAGGCGGTGGAACCGGCCACCAGACGCCGGTTCAGGCTGACCACCGCAAAGCCGTCGAAGCCGATGGGGATCAGCACCGGATACAGCCACTGTTCCAGCTGGCGGTGCGTGTCGGGGTTGGCGCCGTTTTCCCGCAGCACCTGCAGCAGCAGCTGGTGGCCTTCTTCCGTGTCGCGCAGCACCTGCAGCGTGCCCAGGTTGCGCTGGCGCCAGCTTTCCACCTGATCCGTGACCGCATTGAGGGTGGTCTGCAGATGCGCGCTGATAATGCGCTCGTGACTGCTGTGGATGATGTTGATGGCCAGATGGGTGATCGCCACCAGCAGAAAAATGCCCGCCGCCGCCAGAAACACCACCGGGTGCTGGCGCAGCAGGCTGGAGAAGGTCTGGATCAGGGCTGGCTGGCCGGCTGCAGACATAGCTGGGCGACGCTATCCAGGTCGTGGTGAATCCATTCCGGCACCCGGTGCGCCGGCATGGGCCGCGCCAGCAGGAAACCCTGCACCTGGCGGCAGCCCATCCCCTTGAGCAGCTGGAGTTCGGCCTCGGTTTCCACCCCCTCGGCCACCGTGGTGATGCCCAGGCGACGGGCCATGTCGAGGGAGGACTGCAGAATCGTGCGCAACTGGGTGCGGGTCGGCGCGCCCTGGACGAAGGAGCGATCCACCTTCAGCTCGGTGAAGGGGAAACGGGACAGCTGCTGCATGGAGGAAAAGCCGGTGCCGAAATCGTCGATGGAAAAGCCGAAGCCGCGCAGCCGCAGCCGGCTGATGGTGGCCAGCGCGGCGGCGGTGTCGGCCACCAGCGCGCTTTCGGTGATCTCCAGGGTGATGGAACGGGGCTGGATGCCGTGTCGTCCGACCCGCATCAGAATATCGTTGGCCAGATCGCGATCCGCCAGCGACACGCCGGACAGGTTGACGGACACGTTCAGATTGAGCCCGGCATCGCGCCAGCCGGCCATGTCATCGAGCACCTGCTCCAGCAACGCCAGCGTGAGCGGGCCGATCAGATCGTTTTCTTCCGCCAGCGGAATGAAGCGGGCCGGCGAGATGCC
>JAGUVW010000013.1 GCA_020062665.1 Pseudomonadales bacterium | reverse complement strand
GGCGCCGCCGTCACGTTTTACGCCGGCGCGGGCTTTGCCACCCTGGCCCTGCTGGGCCTGATCTGGTTGGCGCGCCGCAACCCGCACACCGCCCTGCCAAGGAATGACAACTGACAATCCGTTACGCTGCCCGGCAACAGGACATCATCAAGGAGTAACCATGATCAAAACCATCGCCATCACAGGAGCCTCCTCCGGCATCGGCAAAGCCCTCGCCCACGAATTTGCCAGCCGCGGTGCGTCGGTTGCGCTGCTGGCTCGGCGGCTCGACGTGCTCACCGATGTGGCCAGCGAGCTGCAGCAGAAGTTCCCGGCGGTGAAGGTAGTGACCCTCTCGCTGGATGTGGCGGACACCGACAGCATCCTGCCCGCCCTGCAAACCGCCAAGTCCGAGTTGGGTGGGCTGGACTGCGTGGTGGCGAACGCGGGCATCACCGGCGTGAACAAGACCGGCGCCGGTGACTTCCGCAAGGATCAGCGGGTGATCATGGTGAACCTGATCGGCGGCATGGCCACTGTGGACGCCGCCGCGCGGATTTTCCGTGAGCAGGGCAAAGGCGTGATCGTCGGCATATCCTCGGTGTCTGCGTTCAAGGGCATTCCCGGCAGCGCCGCCTATTCCGCTTCCAAGGCCGGCTTCAGCAGCTACCTGGACACCACCCGCATCGAGCTGAAGAAACACGGTATCGACGTGATCGCCGTGCATCCGGGCTTCGTCAAAACCGATATTGCGCCCAACATGGACAAATACCCCTTCGTGATCCCGGCCGACAAGGCCGCCCGCGAGATCGTCAACGGCATCCTCAAAGGCCACAGTAATATCCTGGTGCCCGCCATGCCCTGGGCAGTGCTGGGGCGGGTGATGCCGCTGCTGCCGGATCGGGTGATCGAAAAGGCGTTCTGAACCGGCACCTCGGCGCCTGGGCCATTTTTCTGCGGAAAACGCCCGCGCACCGATTGCAGTCCCGCGCGTCAGGCTCTACCCTTTTCGCCAACAATTGCAGGGTAAAGGAGCCCTTCATGATCTGCGTTCCCTATTACGTTGAAACCTCCCTGATCCCCAATGCCGGCAAGGGCCTGTTCCTGCGCGAAGCGGTGCCGGCCGGCAAGGTGCTAGTGGCACCCTCCAAAATCCAGCAGACCGTCACCCTGCAGGATCTGCTGGATGATTCCTCCGATCACCATCACGACAGCTCCATCCGCTGGTTTGAGGATCATTGCACCGTGTCGCCGGACTGGCCGGATGAGTGCTACGTCAATCACGCCTTCGACGCCACCGGCCTGTGGCACCTGGGCTTTATCTTCGCCCTCACGGATCTGCCGGAAGGCACCGAGGTCACCGTGGATTACCGCCATCTGCTGGCGCCGGGTGTGGACATCGGCTTCCCCGACAGCATCACCGGGCAGCGCATCATTGGCTTCAGCTGGCCCGACAGCCTGCGGATTTCCACCTCGGCGCTCAATGCCCTGCTGGGGCGGGTGGAACAGCTGGAACTGAACTGAAAAAGAAAAGGCCCGTGAAGGGCCTTTTTTGTTGCGTCAGGATACCGGGTGGAGCGGGATGCGTCCGTTGCTACCCTGTCCGTGTCGAGCGGGTGTCGTTACGACACAGGTACCTTCACCCGGGAATTTCCCCTCAGTCGTCACCTTCCTCTTCATCGTCATGATTGCCGCCGTTCATCCCCAGCTCCTTGATCTTGCGGGTGAGCGTGTTGCGGCCCCAGCCCAGCAGCTCGGCGGCATCGCGACGGCGGCCGGCGGTGTGCTTTAGTGCAGTTTCAATCATGATGCGCTCGAACGCCGGCACCGCCTTGTCCAGCAGGCTGCGCTGACCCCGGCTCAGGGCCTGATCTGCCCACATGCGCAGTGCCTGCTCCCAGTTCGATGAAGCGTCGTGGGAGCCGTGGCTTTCCTGCAGCTCCGGCGGCAGGTCGCCGATCAGCACCTCGCGCCCGGACGCCATCACCGTCAGCCAACGACAGGTGTTTTCCAGCTGGCGCACGTTGCCTTTCCAGTCCAGCGTCATCATGTACTCTTCCGTTTCCGGCAGCAGTACCTTCGGCTCCACGTTCAATTCTTTCGCGGCTTTCAGCAGGAAATGCGCGGCCAGTTGGGGAATGTCCTCGCGCCGCTCGTTCAGGCGCGGCAGGTGCACCCGGATGACGTTGAGGCGATGGAACAAGTCCTCGCGGAACTTGCCTTCCTTCACCAGGGTTTCCAGGTTCTGGTGGGTGGCTGCGATGATGCGCACGTCCACTTTCACGGCGGTGTGGCCGCCCACGCGGTAGAAAGTCCCGTCAGCTAAAACACGCAGCAGTCGGGTCTGGGCATCCAGCGGCATGTCGCCGATTTCGTCCAGAAAAAGGGTACCTCCGTTGGCCTGCTCGAAGCGGCCCTGCCGCTGCGCTGCGGCGCCGGTGAAGGCGCCTTTCTCGTGGCCGAACAGCTCGGATTCAATCAGGTCTTTCGGAATCGCCGCCATGTTCAGGGCGATGAAGGGCTTGTCGGAGCGGGGACTGTGACGATGCAGCGCACGCGCCACCAGTTCCTTGCCGGTGCCGGATTCGCCATTGATCAGCACAGTGATGTTGGAGTGGGACAGACGGCCGATGGCGCGAAACACTTCCTGCATCGCCGGCGCTTCGCCGATGATGTCGGTGCTGGCATTCACCACCGGTTCTGGCGCGGTGGCCTGCTGTTCCTGGCTGTGGCTTACGGCACGCTTCACCAGCGACACAGCGTCGTCAAGATCGAACGGCTTGGGCAGATATTCAAATGCGCCGCCCTGGTAGGACTGCACGGCACTGTCCAGATCCGAGTGCGCGGTCATGATGATCACCGGCAGATTCGGATGATGATCGCGGATGTGGGACAGCAGACCCAGACCATCAGTGCCCGGCATGCGGATATCGGTGATGATCACGTCCGGCTGGGTGTTGCGGAGCTTGTTCAGCGCGGCGTCGCCGGTTTCGAACGAGGCCGTGTTGATACCTTCCTGGGTGAGGGCCTTTTCCAGCACCCAGCGAATGGATTTGTCGTCATCGATGATCCAGACGTTATCTTGGCCGTGCATGTCTAAACTCCAGCGTGTGTGGTTGCCTGGGGTTTCTCCACAGGCAAGAGCAGTCTAAAAATCGTTTTGCCGGGCTGGCTGTCGCACTCGATCAGCCCGTGGTGTTGATTGACGATGGATTGCGAGATGGAAAGCCCCAGACCGGTACCGTGCGCGCGGCCGCTGACCATTGGAAAAAACAGGGTTTCCTGCAGATCCTTGTCCACACCGGGGCCGTTGTCCTCGATCTCCACCGACAGCACCAGCCGGTGCCGGGTATGGCCGATGGTGAACTGGCGCAGGGCGCGGGTGCGGATCGTGATTTTGGGGTTTTGTTGTGTCGGATTTTCGTTCAGGGCCTGACGGGCGTTCTTGACCACATTCAGCACCGCCTGAATCAGCTGATCCTTGTCGGCCCACAGTTCCGGCAGGCTGGGATCGTAGTCGCGCTCGATCACCACGCCGTCGCTGTCATCCGCCAGCATGATGGTGCGTACCCGTTCCAGCACCTCGTGGATGTTCACCAGAATGCGCTGCGGCAGCTTGCGCGGACCCAGCATGCGATCCACCAGATTACGCAGGCGATCCACTTCGTCGATGATGATGTCGGTGTATTCGCGCAGGGATTCATCGGGCAGCTCCCGCGCCAGCAGTTGCGCGGCGCCTCGGATGCCACCCAGGGGATTCTTCACCTCGTGAGCGACGCCCCGCACCAGTGCACGGGTGGCGGCGTGGGCGCTGATGATGCCGTCCTCGCGGCTGATCCGCATCAGCCGATCCAGCGGCCGGATCTCCATCAGCAGGCTGGGCCTGGTGCCTGCTTCCATCAGCGGGGTGACGGTGTAATCCACGGTGGCGGCCTGCATGCTGTTGGCCACCTGCAGATGGGCCTCGCGCCGGGTAAAGGGGTGCAGCTCCGTCAGTGCCGACGCCATGTCCTCTTCGGTATGGGCATCGGCATCCAGGATCAGATGGCGGATGGGGGTGCCGATCAATTGCGAACGGCTGGCAGCTAACAGGTGTTCCGCTGCGGGATTCAGGTACTGCACACGCAGCTGGTCGTCCACCAGGATCACGGCGGTTGTCAGGTTATCCAGCAGGCTCTTGGTCAGATCGTAATGCATTGAATCCAGTGTGAATTGGCGATTCGTGTCGGGGCCGGACAGAATTCCGGACGAGATTGACCAGTGAAAATGCAAGAAACAAACCAGCTTGCAGAATAGCCGGAAACAAAACAGTGAACCCGGCACTGATCCGATCCATCCTCTCCGCGCGGCGGCGGCAGGTCATGGTGACAGCACGGAAATTGCGGCGGGCGTCGAGTTGGGGCAGGCAAACTGGCGGCGCCCCGTTTCGGGCAAGCGAAACAGGGCCGCGAGACTATTGTAGTTCAGTCAGGGTTTTGCGCGCACCAAAATGATGCGCGCGCTTTTGTGATGGATCAGTTTGCGGGCTTGGGCTTGGGAGGCTTCTGAGGAGTGGGCTTGGGCCGGGTGGGCATATTGACTGAGTGGCGCTTGATGAAAAACTGGATGGCCGGGCTGCTGCCCAGCGCGTTGCCGTCCTTGTCGAGAATTTTCACCGAAACGTTGTATTCACCCCGCTCAAGGCTGTCCAGGGTGAACTGGGGTGAACTACTGGGGCTTCCTTTCGGTGCGCCGTTCAGCATCAGCTGAACCCGGTCATCGCTGCGCAGCGCCGGGGACAGCGCCACCTGCACCACAATGGGTTCCACTTCATTGATGTAGTTGTGCTGGTCTTCCGGGCTGACGATCAGGATCTTGTTGTAGCGGAAGGCGTTCTGGGGAACCGGCTTCGATGTGCGCTCCGGCACTGGAATCGCCGGAATGGTGGGGATCGGCTGAACATCCAGCACTTCGGCCCCCTTGCGCGGTTCATCGGTGAATACCGTGTTGCCGTTTTCATCAACGTACTTGTAGACCGTTTCAGCAAAGGTAGAGGGCAAGAAAAAAAGCGACACGATCAGCAGAACCAGGCGTGACATGAGCAGCTCCAGAACCAGAACGATAGGGCGATCCGGCTATCCTGTTGGATTCCGGACATATCCATTTAAAACCATTTTGGGCCACCCATACAAAAAAAGCTCCCGGAAGTGGGAGCTTTTTTGCAGAACCGATGACGCGGCAGCACGAACCGCCGCGTCAGTGGATCTTAGCAGGAGTAGTACATGTCGAACTCGATCGGGTGAGTCGTCATGTTCAGACGTTGTACTTCTTCGCGCTTCAGTTCGATGTAGGCAGAGATCATGTCCTCGGAGAACACGCCGCCTTCCAGCAGGAAGCCGTTGTCGCGCTCCAGATAATCCAGCGCCTGTTCCAGAGAGGAGCAGACAGTCGGGATTTTCTTGCCTTCTTCCGGCGGCAGATCGTACAGATCCTTGTCTGCAGCTTCGCCCGGGTGGATCTTGTTCTTGATACCGTCGATACCGGCCATCAGCATGGCGGCAAAGCCCAGGTACGGGTTGCAGATCGGGTCGGGGAAGCGGCACTCGATGCGGCGGGCCTTGGCGCTATTCACCCACGGAATCCGGATGGAAGCAGAACGGTTACGGGCAGAGTAAGCCAGCATTACCGGTGCTTCGAAGCCAGGAACCAGACGCTTGTAGGAGTTGGTGCCGGGGTTGGTGAACGCGTTGATGGTGCGGGCGTGCTTGATGATGCCGCCGATGTAGTACAGCGCTTCCTTGGACAGGCCAGCGTAGGCGTCACCCGCGAAGATGTTCACGCCGTCCTTGGAGATGGACTGGTGAACGTGCATGCCGGAACCGTTGTCGCCCACGATCGGCTTGGGCATGAAGGTAGCGGTTTTACCGTAGGAGTGCGCTACGTTGTGTACGCAGTACTTCAGGATCTGTACTTCGTCGGCTTTCTTCACCAGGGTGTTGGCGCCAACGCCGATTTCGCACTGGCCGGCAGTCGCCACTTCGTGGTGGTGTACTTCCAGCACCAGGCCCATCTGCTCCATGGCGGCGCACATGGCGGCGCGCAGGTCGTGCAGGGAGTCAACCGGGGGAACGGGGAAGTAGCCGCCTTTTACGCGGGGACGGTGACCGGAGTTGCCGCGATCGAAATCTTCGTGGGTTACCCATGCCGCTTCTTCAGAGAAGATTTCGTGCATGGTGGTGTGCATGTCGATCTTCCACTTGATGGAGTCGAAGATGAAGAATTCGGGTTCGGGACCGAACAGCGCTTTGTCGCCGATGCCGGTGGACTTCAGGTATTCCTCGGCGCGCTTGCCGATGGAGCGCGGATCGCGGTCGTAACCCTGCATGGTGGAAGGCTCGACGATGTTGCAGCGCACGATAACCATGGCTTCGTCAGCGAAGGGGTCCATGACAGCGGAGCTGTCATCGGGCATCAGGATCATGTCGGATTCGTTGATGCCTTTCCAGCCGGAGATGGAGGAGCCATCGAACATCTTGCCGCTGACGAACGCGTCGGCGTCCATGGTGCTGGCAGGATAGGTTACGTGTTGCTCTTTGCCTTTGGTGTCGGTGAAGCGCAGGTCAACCCAGCGAGCATTGTGTTCTTTGATGAGAGAAGCGGTCTTTGCAGACATTCGGAAGAATCCTCCAAGTGGATTGTGTATTCAGAAGTATGACCAGGAAAAGTTGAGCTGGGGGTGGCCTTTGCAGGACTTCTCAGCGTCAACCGGCTTGCGTGGCCTGCGAACGGGGATGCCCCCAGTCGGTTGTGCCAGCCCCAAGACGGTTAATCGGCCCGAAGGCTGAACGATTTGGTCTTGCCGTACAAGAAGGCAAAATATATGCCATCGGTTTTTGACTTAAAAGAGGGCAGGCCGCAGCAGAGGAACTATTTTTTGTCGCCCGCCGCAAAGCCTCGACAGTACAGGGCTTCCACGCATTGACCGGGAATTCAGCGGGTTGGGAACCGGGCAGATAAAAACGTTTCGGGTCTGGCAATTGTGTGTCGGTGCACCAAAATGGTCCGATCAAAAATTGTTGTGTGCGTTTTTGGTGCGAAGCGAACCAAAACAGGGCGATCAGTCTTCGCAGACCTCGATCCGGATGCGGATGTCCCGTCCTTCCTGGGAGTGATCGAGCACTTTGTGACCATTGATGCGACACCAGGCGGGAATGTCGTGAAGTACACCAGGGTCGGTGGCCAGAACGGTGAGGATGTCCCCCACCGCCAACTTGCGAATGGCGTTCTGGGTCTTGATCACTGGCATGGGGCAGAGCAGGCCGCGGGTGTCGAGGGTCTGTTGTTCGCTCATGGTCAGATGTACCAGGCCTGGGGAATGTCATCGGTGGGCATGGGCACCACGTCGACAATCCTGCCTACGCCATTCTTGCCCAGGAGTTCCACCTTCACGGTTTCTGCATCGCGACCCTTGGAGAAGCGGGCGGCGATGCGGGCGGCCAGCAGCATGTCGTCTTCCGTGGGGGCGCCGTCCACCAGGGTCAGCGGGCCGCCGTGGCTGACGAAGTTGACGCTGTTGAACTGCTTCTTGTAGCCGGACAGGAAGTGGTTTTCGCCCTCCTCGCGGCTCACGATCAGCTTGTAGTGAGGCGCCGGGCGGATATGGCGGCCCACTTTCAGCAGCATGATGTCATCCAGTTCGTAATCCTTGCGGCCCTGGGACTGCCAGAGGTCGGCCAGCTTGCGGGAGTAGTTTTCGTCGGTGAGGAAGCAGCAGCCGCCGGCGGGCTGGGCCCAATCCACAAAGCCGAACTGCTTCGCCAGCGCCATCTGCGGTTTGCGGTTGCGGCCGTTGAAACCATAGAGTTTTTCCCGGTCCAGCCAGCCTTCCCGCTCCGGCAGGGTGGGGGGCAGCAGCTTCGCGCACAAAGGGCGCACCAGGCGGTCGTCGGCGCCGGATTCCCGGGCGATCAGGGGCATGGTGTCCTTGCGCTGGGATTTGGGGCGCTGGCCGATGACTTCGCCGGTGATGATGAAATCGAAGCCCTTTTCCTCGGCCATCTGCCGCGCCTTGTTGAGCATGGCGTTGGCCTTGCCGACCATGAAGATCTTGCAGTCGAGGCAGGGATTCAGGTTGGCGCCGTAACCGTGCTGGGGATTCAGCACGATGTCCTTGTATTCCTCGGAAATGTCTTCGATATGCAGTTTGATGCCCAGCTGTTCCGCAGCCCACAGAGCGTTGTTTCGCTTCTGTTTTTCCTGGTCTTTCTTGCGGATGGCGTGGGTGTGGCCTTCGACGCAGAAGCCGGTGAAGAAATTCACGCCTTCCACCAGAATGCCCTGTTCCTGGATGACGCGAACCGCGAGCAGGGAATCCAGTCCGCCCGAAAGCAGTGCAATAGCCTTACGTTGAATCGCCATAATCAAACTGTAACTGAGTTGCTGTAACCAAAAGGGCGCGCATTATACCGGAAAAGACGGTGTTACTGTGGTGAAAGTGTAAACGGAACTGAGCAGTTGCAAGGGGAATCATGTATACTCGCGCCCCGATTTTCCCCATCAGGCAGAGGCCGTCGTTTTGTGACCGATATTCAGAAGATTCGTAACATCGCCATTATCGCCCACGTTGACCATGGCAAAACCACCTTGGTTGACAAGCTGTTGCAGCAGTCCGGCACCCTCGGGCGCAAGGACGATGTCGAACGTGTGATGGATTCCAATGATCTGGAAAAGGAACGGGGCATCACGATTCTGGCCAAGAACACTGCCATCCGCTGGAACGATTATCACATCAATATCGTGGACACCCCTGGACACGCTGACTTCGGTGGCGAAGTGGAGCGCGTGATGTCCATGGTGGATTGCGTGCTGCTGCTGGTGGATGCCCAGGACGGCCCCATGCCGCAAACCCGTTTCGTGACCAAGAAAGCCTTTGCCGCTGGCCTGAATCCGATCGTGGTGATCAACAAGGTGGATCGCCCCGGCGCCCGCCCGCACTGGGTGGTGGATCAGGTATTCGATCTGTTCGACCGCCTCGGTGCCACCGACAAGCAGCTGGACTTCCCTATCGTTTATGCATCTGCACTGAATGGTGTGGCCGGCCTCGAAGCCGACCAGCTGGCGGATGACATGACCCCGCTGTTCGAAACCATCGTCAGCAAGGTGTCGCCGCCGGAAGTGGATCTGGACGGCCCGTTCCAGATGCAGATTTCCTCCCTCGACTATTCCAGCTACCTGGGCGTTATCGGTATCGGCCGGGTGAAGCGCGGCAAGCTGAAAGCCGGTTCACCGGTGAAAGTGGTGGATGCCGAAGGCAAGGTGCGCAACGGCAAGATCCTGAAGATCATGGGCCACATGGGCCTGGAGCGGGTGGAAGTGGAAGAAGCCACTGCCGGCGACATCGTCTGCATCACCGGCATCGACGGCCTGAATATTTCCGACACCGTGTGCCATCCCGACAAGCCCGAGGCGCTGCCGCCGCTGTCGGTGGACGAGCCTACTGTGAGCATGATCTTCCAGGTGAACACGTCGCCGTTCGCCGGCAAGGAAGGCAAGTACGTGACCTCGCGCAATATCCGCGAGCGTCTGGAAAAAGAATTGATTCACAACGTGGCGCTGCGGGTGGAAGACACCGACAGCCCGGACCGTTTCCGTGTGTCTGGCCGTGGCGAACTGCACCTGTCGGTGCTGATCGAAAACATGCGTCGCGAAGGCTACGAACTGGCGGTGGGTTCGCCGGAAGTGATCGTGAAGGAAATCGACGGCGAGAAGCAGGAGCCGTTCGAGAACGTCACCATCGACATCGAGGAAGTCCACCAGGGCCCGATCATGGAGCAGCTGGGTCTGCGCAAGGCCGAGATGACGGACATGGTGCCCGATGGCAAAGGTCGCGTGCGCATGGATTTCATCGCGCCGTCCCGTGGTTTGATCGGCTTCCGTTCCGAATTCCTGACGCTGACTTCCGGCTCTGGCATCCTGAACTCCACCTTCAGTCATTACGGCCCGATGAAGGAAGGCGAAGTCACCAAGCGCCAGAACGGCGTGCTGATCTCGATGATCGGTGGCAAGGTGCTGGCGTATGCGCTGTTCAACATCCAGGAGCGCGGCCGTCTGTTCGTAGACCCGAACGTGGAAGTGTACGAAGGCCAGGTCATCGGCATTCACTCACGCGGCAATGATCTGGTGGTGAACCCCACCAAGGGCAAGCAGCTCACCAACTTCCGCGCCTCCGGTTCGGACGAAAACGTGCTGCTGACGCCGCCGATCAAGTTCTCGCTGGAACAGGCGCTGGATTTCATCGACAAGGACGAACTGGTGGAAGTGACGCCGAAATCCATTCGCATCCGCAAGAAATATCTGACTGAGAACGAGCGCAAGCGGCAGAACAAATAAGTCGGTTGTGTTTGAAAAGAGCCGCTGCCTGGAAACGGGTGGCGGCTTTTTTGTTTGTGGCGGGTTGTGGTATTTTCTTGCTGCGCACCTCAATCAGGGCGCGAGGCGCGTTTCGCGCCGCAAGCTGATCTACTGATAGACCCTTCATCCGGCTGTCAGGCAGTAATTGATATTTTGTGAAGTCATGTGGGGGAATCATGAAAGCAGAATTGCGAAGCATCATCGCCGGTGTCGCGTGCGCCTGGTTGTTGGCAGGCTGTGGGGGTGGCGCCAGCAACGGTGAGAATTCATCTGATAGCGATGATGGGGGAGCGCCGCGTACCTTTCTACAGGTTAATGCTGCGACTATTCCTGATGACGCGCTGCGCACCTGCGTGAATCGCCTGGCACAGGATCATGAGTGGTTGGAGCAGGGAGACGTGGATGCCATTGTCTGTGGCGATGTGGAGATTCGCAGTATCCAGGGATTGCAGCAGTTCCCTGGCTTGCGTGAATTGAGGATCGCGGCGCCCCGTTTGCCGGTGAGTGAAATTCCGCTGCTGGCGTCGTTGCCGCTGGATGATTACAAGCGCAAGCCGTTTTATCGTCTGAATGATGAAAGCTTGGCCGATAACGCGGAGCCGGGCATGAAGCAATTGCTGATGGATGGTGATGTGTCTGTTGTTAGCGATCAGGCGATTACCTATGTCGTGTTGCTGGCGGATGATCCGCGAAATCCGGATCGGCTTCACTGGGCTGCAGGTTTCCAGACAGAATATTCACCGACACAAACTGGTTCGCAACGCGTCGGCGAATATGTGACGCTGCACTGGCTTCGGGTGGGTGGTGACGATGCGGGCCAGTATTCCGCACAGCCGCTTTATGGTCAGGGAAACGATAGAATGTTGGGCTTTGATATGGTTCATCCCAGGCAGGTGCATGCAGACCAGCCAATTGAACAGGTTAGCTTTTCCAGTGGGAACTTTCGTGATTGCGTGTTGGAAAACGCAACGCAACATGGCTGGATCACGACCTGGCAAGTCACAACGCTGAATTGCGCCAATCGCAATATCGGATTGGTAGATGAGCTGGAGAGCTTCCCTAAGCTGGAGTATGTGGATTTTCGCGGTAATCCTGCTATTGCCAGCACACGTCTTGTTTCTGAGCAAACAGATGCCACCGTCATTGTTGCTGATACAGCGCTGGATGCACCTCTGGTTGAAATCCGAGAGTGCGGGCTCTATATCGCCAACTTCGATCCGGCCGCTCAGTACGGTGTTTGGAAGGTGGAGAGCGAGCCTGCTCTGAAGGTGGGTATTGCCTACGATTGGATGCGTATGACCTTTGATGCATGGGAAATGTTGGGCGGTGTTCTGCGGCCGCCTGAGGCGTGGCAGCCTGGTTCTTCAGCGCAATGCATGTCGATAGAGGGGCGCGGGGCAGGTGCCTGGGTGGTGGAGGTAAACAAGGATGGTGTATACGCAGGCGCTGAATTATTCCCTGTTACCAATGAGCAAGGGGAATGGGTGCAGTATCTGGTGGATGACCGTGCGCTGGAGCCATTGATATTCCTACCGGGATTGGCTGGTCAGTCGCTGTACGTACTCAAGGCTGGCACAGACCGCTATGAAGTGCAGCAACTGGATTCCGCCAACTGGGCGCGCAAGGCCATGCATCAGGTGGATCGTCTGCCCTACCTTGTTACTGATGAAGGTGTCTATTTGTTTCCTGCGCGTGGCAAGGATGCGTGGCAACGGCGTGACGGTGCTGTGTTGCGTGCGTCAGGCGTGATCGAAGAGCTGCCGCCGCGTCCGGTTGCAGGCCGGCCGCATGAGGTGTTTGAAGCGGGCGGCGAAATCTGGCTGACCGGAATAAAGGATGATTGGGGTGCTCGCCCTGAGATTCTGGTTTGGAATCCTCGTACCCAGCAATGGCGAACGGAGTTGGAGATTGCTTCTTCACGCTACTCAGCGTATCTAGCGGGCGATGCATTTTGTGCGCAGAGGCGTGAGGATGTTAGAGGGGTGTGCTGGAATGCTACGGCGCAAGCATGGATGCCCGAACCGGTAGAGTTTGTCGCTCCAGATTATCACCGTGTTGGAGACTTCCGATATCTGATTAGCGGTGATGACATGGGGTTGTACGCAGTCGTCAGGCTATTTTTTGGTGGGGAAATGCCAGTGATCTTTGCTGATGGCAAGGATCCTTGGGAGTATAAATCCCGGGCCATGCATGGTTTGTTGGATCTGGTGCTTGATGTACCTAGTCCGTGGCTCTTGTTGATGGGGCGGCATATTGATTCAGCTGAAACAGTGTTAGCCGAACCAATCCATTTCGGATTGCCTCTGCGTGTGCATCTGAAAAGGGAAGGCAACCATCTGCTGGCGACTTATAACGATAGTGTAGTGCGTTATCCACTACCTGCCGAAATGCGCTGAGGACATTTGCACGCGGGAAATGTCTAACTCCGGCACGACCCTCACATCGTGCCGGATATTTTTCTCACTAAACGTCAAAAACAGAATCTGCCTTTCCTCGTCCCAGCGTGATTGCCATGCGCCGGATGCTTCTGACACCTGTAAGGCCCAGCCATTGGGATAATGCCGGCG
The DNA here is from genome assembly GCA_020062665.1 of Pseudomonadales bacterium. Classification (GTDB taxonomy): domain Bacteria; phylum Pseudomonadota; class Gammaproteobacteria; order Pseudomonadales; family Ketobacteraceae; genus Ch67. Next base: position 308,191 of record JAGUVW010000013.1, on the reverse strand, counting down.
CGGAATGAAAATCTCTGTCTCACCCGTAACATCCTCCTTGCCATCAAACACCAGCTCGAACACTTTGGTTTTTGGATCGAAACCAAACCGCACCGGCTCGCCCGCAATTGCGCGCGGATACGGCCGCACCAGCTGATTCACTTTTGGCATTTCGTTGCCGTTGCTGTCGATCAATCCCCAGCTGCCGGGGTCGTTTGACCACCACGCCCAGCTGGCGCCCATGGTGTCGAACATCGCCAGTGTGTCCTGCAGGAATAGATCAAATCCCGGTGTGGAATCGCTGCCGCCAAATTCGCCCACGATCAGCGGCGCCTGCTGCAGATTCAGTTCCGCCGTGCGATTGCGATTCCAGTCGCGCATCTGCAGTTGGTCGGTGAGGTTGTAGGCCACGCCCTCGTGCAGGAAGAACGGATACATATGCGGCGCATAGGCCAGCTTGCGTTCACCGTCGCGGGCATCGTTCACGAATGGCAGCCGTGAGCGCACGCCGAAATTCACCGCCAGCGATTGCGGCTCGAAGGCAATCCACTTGTCGTTGTCCACCGCGCGAATGGCGGAAATCAGGCGATCGTACAAGCCGATCAGCCAGCTCGACTCAAACGTGAAGCCCAGTGCTTTCGTCAAATCACCGGCGTGGGGTTCGTTCATCAGGTCGTAAGCGATGACGCCGGGGTTGTCTTTGAAACGCAGCGCCACTTTCTGCCAGGCGGCGATGTAGTGATCCTGTAAATATTGATGTTCGCGGTAGCGCCAGAAATTCACGAACGCGCCAATCACGCTCGGATCGATATTTTTCACCCACCAGGGCATGCCGGGAAAATCCAGGGTGAAACCTGGCGGCAGGCCGGTTTCGGTAGCCCATTCCGGCGCGCCGTTGCCGCCCACCGCGTGGCCGTAGACGTCCTGGTGCATATCGAGCATCACATGGGCGCCGTTATCGGTGTACCAGCGCACCCGTTCTTCCACCGCGTCCAGATACGCCTCGTCGTACACGCCGCGTTCCGGCTCGATGCCGTCCCAGAAGATCAGCAGACGCACGAAGTTGAATCCCCACTCCACGGTTTCCTGGCGCACGTCGGCTTCGCTCACCCAGGGCAGATGGCCGGTGGCGGGATCTTTCGCGCTGCTGCTGGAATTGATGCCGTGGAGGATCAGGGCGCGGCCCTGGGCGTCGGTGAGGTAACGGGGCTGTGCGGGCTTTTGCCAGCAGGCGGACAGCAGGATGATCAGGCCAAGGATGCCGAGCCGGCGCAGGTGCAGTAAGGTCATTGGGAATGGTTTCTTGTTGGTATTGTGTGTGGTACGTTAGTGCCAACAATGTAAACCGTCAACCGAAAACCTGCTCCCACCCTGCTGCTGGCCTGCGGCAGTCCCGCTGTTGGCGTCTGACAGCGATCTTTCGCGAATGGCGGCTGCAAACATTGCGTTTACTCCTGACATCCTTATTATGCACTAAAAATGCAATATATATTGCAAATTAATGCCGGATTGATCACCATCGGTAGTGGGGGTTCCGCCAGGTCGGTTTTCCCCTGATGTCTGCAAGGGTGGGATATGAGTAAACACAACAAAAACAAGAACAAGATTCAGGTTTTGAGTTGGCTTGCGGTGCTGGTAGCAGGGCAGGCGTTGGCGAATCCGGAAGCGCCCGGCATGTACGATGCTCGTGTTCATGGCATGGGCGGGGCGGCAGTTGCCTATCTCGACAGTCCCGCAGCGGCCATTCACAACCCGGCCAATCTGGCCGCTACCGTCAACAAGCAACACCAGTTTGATATCACCGCACTGCTCGTTCAGCTCGAAGGCTCGTTCGCCGGCCCTGAGAATGTGCAGTCCTCACCGTGGATTTTCGCTCCGCTGCCTTTCACCGGCTATCAGAAGCGGCTGACGGATGACATCACAGGCGGCTATGCGCTTTATATGGCCGTGGGATTTGGCGGTGGCTATGACGATGTCAAGCAATATGGCACCGGCAGACAGTGCACACGCCAGTTGAGCGATGTGTTCATTGTTGACGAAGGCAGTGTCGTGCTGAATCCAGCTGCGCAGATGAACGACTACTGTCCGCCCTATGGTCGCTCTGAAGAAGTGAATCTGGCGCTGTTCGAACTGGCGTTTCCCTTCAGCTATGAAGTCACCGACAAGCTGCGCGTCGGCTTGTCGCTGCGCTTGCCGTTCGGCATGTTCACCCAGAAAACATCGGAAGACATAGTCGGCGCCTTCGTGCCGCCGGAGCAGGCGGCAGGTTCTTACGGCCTGGGCTATACCCAGGTGGAATCAACAATGTATGGCACAGGAAAGCCGGGCTTTCTGTTTGGCATCACTTACGATGTGACCGATTATTTCACGGTGGCTGCCACCTACCGTTCCAAGGTCACCACCGTCATGAAAGGCGATACCAGTCTGTATCTGGAATCGAATATTCTGACGCAGCCCGCGATGGATATGCTGGGCGGACTGACCATCGGTGAATATGCCAACCTGATCAATTCCATCCCCATGCTGGGCCCGCTGCTGAATGCCAGCAGCAACAGTTCGCTGGAGGATTTTGCCCGTGGTATTGCGGAAGATATCGACTCGGAAATTTCCTGGTCTACTGCCAAGCATATTGAGTTGGGATTTGCGTTGCAGGTGACGCCGAAAATTCTGTTCGCGGCCGACTGGAAACATCAGTTTCTGGCTGATGCAAACAAGGCCTTCATCGTGGAGCTGAAAGAACCCATTTTCGAAGCGACCGGATTGAATCAGCTGGGTCAACAGTTGAACTGGAAGGATGTTTATTCCTGGAGCTTCGGTTTGGAATATGCGCTGGCGGAGAACCAGCAGCTGCGCTTTGGCTATAGCGTGGGTAATAGCGCGACGCCGGAAGCGTACCACAACGCCTTTACTCCACCACCAGCCGACAAACAGGATTCCTATTACATCGGTTATGGCATCAAGGTCGGCAAGTGGCAGTACGACACGGGTTTCAGTTATGGCTATGTGGAGTACGAAATCGACCAGCCCTACGATGCCGATGGCAATCCCGTCGATCCGCCCAACTGCCGACCTGGCCAGCTGGTGAAGAGCGGATGTCCCGGCAAATCCAGTGTAACTGCCATATTCATCAGCCTGGCGGCCAATTACATTCTGCCCTGACGGCGACGTCCTCCCTTCCTTGCGCGGCCAATTGCGGTGAACACCATCCGCAATGGCTGCCCTGTGCGCCGTCGGCAGCATGCTTGATGGCAGTCTTCGATTTAATTAGCACTTATTTTGCAATTTATATTGCAAATATATTTTTATTTGAGCAGTATCCAGCTTGAGTAGTATCGGCAAATTGAATTAGGGACGTTCGTACAACTACAGTTAATTAAAATAAGCAGAAAGGCCGGCTACCCCAACAAAGCACACAGCACCGGACAAGATTGAATTGGCGATCGGATTTCGATTGCCGTGAGGGATGCACAAGGGCGCGGGTTTGCAAACCGCGAACCCTGCTCAGCGCAGCGCACACAGGCCGGCGACAATCCGCGGCGGGCGCGATGCGTTTCTTCGCACGGATTTCTTTCTCTGGATGCTTTGTTTCTGTCGCGCAGTTCGCGGCACGGCGCTGTTCTGCTGAGGAGTGGCGATGGCTATTTTCTTGGCACAGAGAGGATTCATCCGGAGTGTGGCGCTGGTGGCAGGTTTGTACTTCCTGCAGGGTGCGTCGCAAAGTCTGGCAACGTTGTCCGAAAGTCTGACTATCGGCAACGCCAAGGCGCTGTCCCTGGGGCACGCGGTGACAGCCGACCCGCCGGGCATCGATTCCATTCACTTCAATCCGGCCGGGCTGGCGCGGCTGAAAGGCCGGCAATCCCATCTCAAGGTGGTGGGTGCCACTTTCGATATCATTCTGGAATTCGGCGACTACAACGACGAGCGCAAGGAGTATCTGGCGCAGCAGCAGGCTACCGGTCTGTTTTCCGATGATTACTTCTATGACGAGGCGCATAACACCACCAGTGAAACCGCTGGCGTCTCTTTGATGCTGCCGTTCTTCGGGCTTACCGACATGCCGATGGCCATTGCGCCCTTGGGCGGTGCGTCCTATCAGCCACCGGGTGGCAATCTCACCTTCGCCACCAATGTCTATGCGCCGATGATGGTAGGTTTTTTTCGCGAAAAGGATGATCCGGGCGTCTGGATGGGTGAGCGCCTTTCCTTTATGCAGCTGACATATTTTTCCCCCAGCGTTGCCTATGAAATCACGGACGAGTTCATCATCGGTGTTGCCATGACGTTCAACTACACCGGCGTGGGAATTGATCTGCCGTTTCGTCAGCCCCATGCGGGCTTGCCGTTTCTGGGTTGGTTGCAGGGGGAGTTGTGTCCGGATTTCGGGCCGGGCCTGAGCACGGGGGTGGAGTTCGATGCCATCTGCGGTGACCAGATTGGTTTGTATGATCTGCTGGGTTATCTGTCGTTCGAAGTGGAGCAGCCGCTGACGGTGGGTTTCAACCTGGGTCTGCTGTGGCAACCCACGCCCTGGCTGACTATCGGCATGATGTACCAGCCTTCCATTCCGATGGAAATGGAAGGGGAATATCAGTGGCGCAATGGGGATTCCTGGAACGGCTTCATTGCGGATCTGGTAAATGATCCGCTCTATCAGACAGGTACCGTGCTAGTGGATCTGTTCGGCTATCGTCTGCCTACTGGTGAAGCCACCAGCTCCGGCGGCGCCACCATCGACATGAATACGCCGGAATTTTTTTCCACTGGCATCAGTGTGCAGTTGACGTCGCAACTGAAAGTGAATGTGGATTACAAATTTGCCGGCTGGTCGGAATGGCAGACGATTCCGGTGAAATTCGAAAATCCCATCGACCTGCTGGGAATTGCCGAAATCGTGCAGCCGGATGCGGCTACTCGTGACAGTGTGACTTTTCCGCTGGGGTTGAGCGACACCTGGAACTGGGGTGTCGGCATGGAATACCAGTGGGATGACAGCATGGTGTTGCGTTTCGGTATCGAGGATCGCCCCACGTCGGTATCCGGCGAGGCCAAGAGTCCGCTGATTCCCATGGGGTCGGGCAAGCTGTACGGCGCAGGGGTGGGTTTTACGCTGGAAGGGGGTGGCGTGATGGACTTTGCGGTGGGCTATTTTGCGTCGAGCATGAGCATGCCCGGTGGTACCAGCAAATTGGGCAACAGCACGGATCCTGTTCTGATGATCTACAACCCCTATGCCGGCACCGATATCGATGCGGAGTTGTCGGTGTATCTGGTGGAATTCAGTATCAGCCAGCAGTTCTGATGTTGCTGGGAAGTGTTGCGCGCGCTGTCACTGCGACAGCGCGAAAGCTTCTTCCGCCAGCTTGAGAAACATCGGCGGTTCGCCAGCACCGGTGACATCCAATGCTGCGCCGCTGATGTATGCCGATTGCGGTGCTGCCAGAAACAGGCAGGCGTTGGCGATGTCGGATGGCACGGCCATGCGTCCCATGGGCAGGGATTTTTCGATCAGTGCGATGCCGTTCGTGCCGCCGTAATGGTCTTCCGACGCTTCGGTTTTTATCATGCCTGCAATGATCGCATTCACTCGCACCTTGTCCGCCGCCCATTCCTGCGCCAGCGAGCGGGTGACGTTGATCAACCCTGCTTTCGCCGCGCCGTAAGCAGCGGTGCCTGGCGATGGCCGCACGCCGGAAATGCTGGCGATATTGACGATACTGCCGCCGGTTTGGTTCCGACGCAGCGCATGAAATGCCTGCTGGGAAAACACCAGCGGGCCGATCAGATTCAGGCGGATGATGGATTCGGTGAGTTTGGCAGGCGCGTCGGCGGCTTTCACTGGCGGACTGCCACCGGCGTTGTTGATCACCACATCGAGGCGGCCGGTTTGCGCCAGCACGGTGTCGATCAGCTGTTGCGATTCTTCCGGCTTGCGCACATCGGCGGCGATGAACACGGCTTGTTTGCCGTTGGCGTGTGGCAGCCGCTCCGGCGCGTTGCGGCCGCAGATGAATACGTTGGCGCCCGCACTGAGAAATGCCTGCGCAATGCCGAACCCCACTCCCTTGGTACCGCCGGTGACTATCACACTTTGATTTGCAAAGAGCGTATTGCTGAAATCAGTCATGATGCGATCCCGGTTATTGTTGCTGTTGCGCCTGCTGCTGTGCGCGGCTGGAGTGCAGGTATTTCCACACGCCGCTGCCGGTGCCCACCAGTTTGCCGCCACAGAATGCCTTGCCTTCCATGAAGGCGAGGGTGGACGTGATCTGGATAATTTCGCCGGTGGCGTAGAGGAATTGTCCCGGCACCGTGGCGCCGATGAAATTCGTGTTCATCGACACAGTCACGGTGGGCACGCTGTCCTTTTGCAGATAGGCGTTCATGCCCATGGCTTCGTCCAGCAGGGTCAGCAGCAGGCCGCCGTGACCACGACCATTGCCGCCGATGTGATGTTCCTGCAGCAGAATGCCCACCGTGCCGCGCGGGCGCCCTTGTTCGTCGGTGTCGCGCTTGTACAGCAGCGGCCCGATCAGGTTGGAATAGGGTCCGATGGTGTTGGGTACAAAACCTTCCGGCACGGATTCCTGATTCGCCGTTTTACTCATTTCTTTCAGCCTTTTTCCAGAATTGCTGCGCCGGTGGGCACGCCCGCGCCGGCAGTGATCAGCACATGTTTCACGTTGGCCACCTGGTTCACCGAGGTGCCGCGAATCTGGCGTACTGCTTCGGCGATGCCGTTCATGCCGTGGATGTAGGCTTCGCCGAGCTGGCCGCCGTGGGTGTTCACCGGCAGTTTGCCGCCCCGTGCGATGTGGCCGTCCTTCACGAAATCCTTCGCTTCGCCGCGTTTGCAGAAACCGAAGGCTTCCAGCTGCGGCAACACCCAGGGGGAGAAGTGATCATACAGGCAGGCCATGTCGATGTCTGCCGGTGCCAAACCCGCCATGCTGTAGATCTCGTCGGCGCAGGCATCGAACTCCGGAATGCCGGAAATGGATTCGCCATAGAACGGCGTCATCATGCGCGTGGTGTTGACGATGCTCTGGCGTGCGCTGGCGATCACGGCGGGAGTGTTTTGCAGATGTTTTGCGCGGTCAACCGAAGTGACCACGAACGCCACCGCGCCATCGCTTTCCTGACAGCAGTCCAGCAGACGCAGGGGATCGGCAATCATGCGGGATTGCTGATGCTGTTCCAGCGTGATCGGTTTCTGGTAGAAAAACGCATTGGGATTGGTGGCGGCGAAATCCCGCATCGCCACCGCCACGCGGCCGAAGTCTTCGCTGGTGGCACCGAATTCATGCATGTAGCGGCGGGCGCTGAAAGCGATCCACGCGGCCGGCGTCATGAAACCGTAGGGAAAGTAGTGGCTGAAGTTGATGATGTTGGGATCGAGCGGGCTGGTGCTGAACAGTTGGCCTGCGCCGAAACGCAAACCGGAGCGTTCGTTGAGCGCGCGGTAGATCACCACGGTGTCGCACAGGCCGGACGCAATGGCAGTAGCCGCGTGCACGAACGGGCCGCAGGCCGCGCCGCCGCCGAATTCCGTGCGTGAGAAAAACTTCAGTTCCTTGCCGCCGACCTGACGCAGGATTTCGTTTTCCCAGTTGTGATCCATGCTGAAGCTGGCCATGCCATCGATGTCGCTGCCTTTCAGCCCGGCGTCATCCAGAGCGGCCTTTACTGCTTCCAGCGCCAGCTGCATTTCCGTGCGGCCGGAATCCTTGGAAAATTCCGTGGCGCCGATGCCGACAATCGCGGCCTTGCGGGAAAGAGGGTGTGTCATGTTCATGCTCCTGCCAACTGCACCACGGCACTGCCGCTGACGTGATTGCCCATGCCGTTTTTGCCTTTGAATTCGATGTGGGCAAAATGCTGGCCGTTTTCTTCTTTTACTTCCTTCACTTCACCGGTCATGGTCATGGTGTCGCCGGGATAGTTGGGAGCGCCCAGGTTGAATTTGATTTTCTTGATGCGGCTGGCGGGGCCGGCCCAGTCGGTGAGATAGCGGCCGACAAATCCGTTGGTGGACAGGATATTCATGAAAATGTCCGGCGTGCCTTTTTCCTCGGCGGCGGCTTTGTCGTGATGCACGTCCTGGAAATCCTGCGACGCAATGGCACAGGACACCACCAGGCGCGCAGTGATGGGCAGTTTGAATTCCGGCAGCGCGTCGCCCGCTTTCACATCCGCTGCGGTGAGATTCTTGAATGCTGTCATGACTTACGCCCCCCCAACGGGCTGGAACAGGGGCAGGGACATGCCGTCCTGCACCTGGGTGATCTTCATTTCCACTTTCATGCCGATCTGCACGGCGTCGGGTTTGCAGTTGATCAGCTGCGAGGCGATGCGCACACCTTCCTCCAGCTCCACCAGCACGATCACGTTGGGATAATCGAACGGCGGAATTTCCGGATAGTGCATGACGGTGTAGGTGTAGAGCGTGCCCTTGCCGGTGGATTCGATGCAGTCCCATTCCAGCGACTGACATTTCTCGCACATGGGTTGCGGCGGATGACGCAGGGTGCTGCAAGATTTGCAGCGCTGGATCAGCAATTTGCCGTCGCGCAGGCCCTGCCAGAAATGCGCGGTGTCCTGGTTTTCCACCGGATGCACGCGATTGATCTTGCCCGGTGCGCTGGCTTTTTTCGCGCCCGGTGCTTTCGGCGCAGTCTGGTACTGGAAATAGGTGATCAGCGCCTCGGCGAACACTTCATTGTTCTGATCGACAAATTCTGCCTTCTCGGTGACGAAAAAACCTTTGCCGATGCCGGTGGTTTTCAGATCGGAAATATTGATGATCGTGGAGTAGGAGGTGACGTGATCGCCTTCCTGCAGATAGCGGTGGAACGTCTGGTCGTAACTCACCGCCATCACGCCGGCGAAACCGTGCTGTTCCATGATCTGCAGAATTTCATAGGGATTCTGTTGGGTGGAGCCGGGGCCGTGATCGCCATTCACGGCGCGCATGGTCCACATCTGCATCATGGTGGGCGGCGCGACGGCGGCGCTGAAATCGGTGTTGGCGCTGCGATACGCGTCGTCGAGATAGAGCGGGTTCTGGTCGCCCATGGCCATGCACCATTGCCAGATCTGGGTGCGGGTGACCGGGTTCCAGCCGATATAGGGGCCGACGCGGCGATTGACCAGCGGCTTCACCTGCTCGAGCAGGGCCACTACTGCGGGGTCCGACATGGGGTTTCCCTCGTGTTCTGGTTTGAAGCGTGAGTGCTTGAAGTGTCAGGGGTGCTTTTTAAGCCGAGTATAAGAAATATGCACTAATATTGCAATTAGATTGCATATATGGGTGGTCGCGGGAATAAGCGCATCCAGCGCGCCTTTCCCCTGTGAATTCAAAGTGCTGATTTCACTCGTGCAGGCCGCGGGCGCGCAGGTCGGCTTCGGCGTTTCCGTACTGGCCATTCGGCTGAAAGCGGTAGGTGAGGCCTTCGAAGCGGCCCCAGGTGTCGGAAGGGGTTGATGAGTACCAGGGTGAAACGCCCCTTTGCACGGCCGATGAGGCATAGACATCGACCCCCAGATTGCGGGCCAGCATGCTGCACATGGTCCAGCCCTCGGTGGCGCCCAGCACTTCGCAGCAGTGCAGTTCAAGTCCGTTGCCGGGCGAACTGAAATACGGTGCCAGGCGGTTCATGAAGGTAGCCGTGGTGGTGCTGAGTTCATCGCTGTCGCTGAGGGAGACCTTCCCCACTGGCAGGCCATGCTCATTCACCAGGCCGTGGGCGTTGATAATCAGGGTGTAGATGGAGCCATGGTTGCGGGCGACACGGATGACCCTGCTCACCATGTCGGTAACGGAATCGGTGGTGCCCAGGATGATGTGGTGCAGATCCGTCACGCCGCGGTGACGGCCCCAGGTGGTACCCCGGTCGAAGATGTCGTAGGAATGCACGTAGATGATCATGTCTGGCCCTGGAAACGAGGGGTGTGGTCTGCGCTTCAGTTTAGCGGTTTGCGCCGGCGTGGACAGTGCAGAATGTCCGCCGGCATTTGCCGGATTCTGCCGGAGTTTTCAGCGGCCGGCCAGCACCAGGCAGCGCGCCGCCAGGGCTTCGCAGGTCTGCCGGGTGGTGACTGGATCGATCTGATGGGACACCAGCCCCTCGATGGCGAAGCAGATGATGCGGATCTCGGCGTCGCGGGAGGCGGGCGGCAGCGGGCCGGGCAGTTGCGCCAGCAGCAGCGCTTCCACCAGGGCATGGAAACGGTCGTGCCATTCATTCAGGGCGGGTGATACCCGGATGCGACTGTGCACCGTGGCCATGAGGGTGCTGGTCTGGCGCAGGCGCCCCACCAGCCACACCATCTGGTCGGCCAACGGCCACTGGCTGACGGGGTCGTAGGCCGCCATATCTTCCTGCAGCAAGGCGTCCAGCACTGCCAGCAGCAATTCGTCCTTATCCTTGAAATACCAGTAGATCGTGTTGGGGGTGACGCCCGCTTTCTGGGCGATCCGGTTCATGGGGGTGGGGTCGTAACCGTCCTGCACGAACAGATCGCGGGCGGCGGAAATGAGTTCGGCCCGCTTTTCGGCCTGGGGCTGGGCGCGTCGGTTGCTTGGCATGGCGGCTATCTTGACAGACATTCAAGAAGGCGGGTAGCCTGCACATTCTTGAATACCGTTTAAGAGGTTTGGCTCATGCCATCTGAAAACCCGGTAACCGCAGTCGCCCCGGCGGCCATCGAAAGAACGGATGTCCGCTTTCGGTCGGGCGGCGAAACCTGTCACGCCTGGTTCTACCGGCCCCAAGGTGCTTCCCGGAGCCGGCCGGTGCCGATGGTGGTGATGGCCCACGGCCTGGGCGGCATCAAGCAGATGTGCCTGGCGCCCTTTGCCGAGCGCTTCTGCGCGGCGGGCTATGCCTGTCTGGTGTTCGACTACCGCTATTTCGGCGACAGCGGCGGCGAGCCCCGCGAACTGCTGGATATTCCCAGCCAGCTGGAAGACTGGCGGGCCGCTGTGGCCTTTGCCCGTACCCTGCCGGAGGTGGACCCTGCGCGGGTGATCGTATGGGGAACCTCGTTCGGCGGAGGCCACGCCATCGTCACGGCGGCAGACGATTCCCGCATCGCCGCCGCCATCGCACAGTGCCTGTTCACCGACGGCCCGGCGTCGGTGCTGGCGATCCCCTGGCTAACCAATCTGAAGATCACTGCGCTGGCCTTGCGGGATCGGATGGCAGAGAAGCTGGGTCTGGCGCCGGTGCGGGTGCCCACGGTGGGGCAACCCGGCGAAACGGCGCTGATGACTGCGGTGGATGCGCTGGATGGCTACTATGCGCTGGTTCGTGCATCCGGCCTGCCAGACATACATTTGCATGTGCCGGCGCGGATCGGTCTGCAGATTCCGCTACACCGTCCCGGCCTGCGGGCAAAGGACGTGAAATGTCCGATCCTGTTCAGCGTCTGTGAGCACGACAGTGTGGCACCGGCGAAAGCCACGCTGCGGCATGCGACGCGGGCACCCAAAGGCGAAGTGAAACGCTACGACACCGGGCATTTCGAGATCTACCTGGGCGCCTGGTTCGAGCGCAATGTGACGGATCAGATCGCGTTTCTACGCAAGCACGTGCCGGTGTGAAATGACAAAGGGAATCGCCCGGCGCGGACGATTCCCTTTTCAGGTGGAAAGCAAAAAAATAGACTGGCTGGCTTAGGCGGTGGTGCCAGCGCTGTCCTTGGGTATCAACGCGTTCAGATCCACACCGGTATCCGCCAGATCGCTTTCCTTCAGCACCAGCTTCTGCGCGATGATTTTCTTCGCTGCCATGAATTCCTTCGGACTGTTGATGCAATCCGCCGCCAGAATCTGGTCGCCTTTCAGATACCACGCCACGAACTGATCAGTGGACGGCACGCCGCGAATCACCACGCGCTCGTAACCGCGATTCATGCCGGCGATTTGCAGTTTGGCGTTGTACTGGTCGGACCAGAACCAGGGCAGGGCGTGATAGGGTTTTTTCTGGCCGCAGATGGAAGCCGCCGCTGCTTTCGCTTGCTCCATCGCGTTGGGAACGGATTCCAGCCGCAGGCGATAGCCCAGCAGATCGTTGGGATGATTGGTGCAATCGCCCACCGCCACGATGTCGGCGTCGGCAGTTTGCGCGCAGTCGTCCACCACCACGCCGTTGTTGATTTCGAGGCCGGCGGCGGCTGCCAGTTCGGTGTTGGGAATCACGCCGATGCCGATGATCACCAGATCCGCATCCAGCACGCGATTTTCATTGCATACCACCTGCTGCACGCGCTCCTTGCCGCGCAGTTCCAGCGCCTGGGCATTCACCACTATGCTCACGCCGTGACGGGCGTGCAGATCGCTGTAATAGGCGGACAGTTCCGGCGCCGTCACCCGTTCCAGAATGCGGTTCATCATTTCCAGCACAGTCACTTCCATGCCGAGTTTGCGCAGGGACGCCGCGGTTTCCAGGCCGATATAACCACCGCCCACGATCACCGCCTTGCCGCCGGCTTTCACGTCCGCCTGAATGGCCTGGGCATCCGCCAGCGTGCGCAGGTAGTGCACGCCTTTCAGACTGGCGCCGGGAATGTCCAGCTTGCGCACGCGGGCGCCGGTGCACAGGGCCAGCTTGTCATAAGCGATGGTTTCGCCGTTGTTGAGCAGCACGGTTTTGTGCTTGCGGTCGATGCTCTCCGCGCTCACGCCCAGTTTGAATTCGATATTGGATTTTTCGTACACCGATGCCTTGAAGATCTCGATCTGGTCGGCGGTCTTTTCCCCCATCAGCAGGGCTTTGGACAGGGGCGGGCGGTGATAGGGCAGTACGGTTTCGTCGCCGATCACCAGGATGCGACCGGCCCAGCCTTCCTTGCGGACAGCCGTGGCCAGGGAGGCGCCGGCATGGCTGGCACCGATGATCAGACAGGTTGGGTTTGATGTGGACATGGCAGGTTCCCTACAGCGTCGTTACAAAGTCTTTTGGGGCTTGTTATGGGCATTTTTTGGCGGATGCACCGCTTGATTTTATGCTGGATAAAGTATACGGTGTATACTTCCAACGCAAGCCCCATTGCCATTTTTTTCGTGTGGACAAACGTCCCGGAAAATGGATGGCGCGGGCGGGATGATGCACCCTGAACCGGGATCAAAACAACAAAAGGCTTTAGTACCAAGATAGGAGTAGGGCCATGCCCAATATTCAAGTCACCGATTTAGCTGGAAAAGTTTCAACCCTGAAGGCCAAGAGCGGCGAAACCCTGATGGAAGCCCTGCGCGACAACGGCTACAGCGACATCGAAGCGGTGTGCGGCGGTGTGTGCTCCTGCTCCACCTGTCACGTGTATCTGGAGGCGGACTGGTTTGGCAAAGTGGGCGAGCGCAATGAAGACGAAAACCAGCTGGTGACCAGCACCGACGTGTTCAAGCCCAATTCCCGCCTGTCCTGTCAGGTCACCGTCACCGACGACATGGATGGCATGGTGGTGACCATCGCCAAACAGTGCTACTGAGCCATTCCTTTCCCGCACCAGCGAAATCCGCAGTCCTGTGCTGCGGATTTTTCGTTTTGTCGGCCTGACATTCCACACCATGTAGTATTGGCGCTAAAAGCCAGCAGCCAATTCCTGTTGCGATTCAAGAGAATGCCTGTGTGGTGACTGCTCTGCGCTGTGCGGTCGCAGTTTCGCCGTGGCGCTCGAAATTCACCGTCTTTTCGTCCACTAAACTGAAGTCATGGTGCAGTTACCCAAGGGAACACCAACCATGGCAGCCATCGAAATCACCCGCGACCTGTTCGAGCAGCAACTGGAATTCGCCGCGACGAAAGTGACCGATCCTCAGGCCGGGCTGTTCGGCCCGGATTCGATGATGTGGCGCATCTCGCGCCATGCCTTGTTCGGTGCTCACGGTTCCGGCCGCGCGCTGCTGCTGCAGATCGCCCATCCCTGGGTGACGCGCGGTGTTGATGAACATTCCCACACCCGCCATGATCCGCTGGGACGCGCGAAGCGCACGTTCACCACGGTGATTTCGATTGTGTACGGCAATCTGGAGCAGGCCATTCACCAGGCGCGCATCGTGCACAACGTGCATGAAAAAATTCGCGGCAAGATGGCGGAGCACGCCGGTGCATTCGAGCCGGGCAGTGATTATCTCGCGAATGAAGCCAACGCCATGCTGTGGGTTCATGCCACGCTGTGGGACACGTCGGTGATGATGCATGAGCTGTTCAACGGCCCGCTGACACCGCAGGAGAAACACCGCTTTTACGAAGAAACCCGGCTGTTTGCCTACATGTTTGGCATTCCCGACGCCATCCTGCCGCGCAACTGGGACGAGTTCATGGAATACAACCGCAGCATGTGGAATTCCGATCAGCTGGCGGTGACCGATGCCACCCGCGAACTGGCGGCGTTTCTGTTTGATCCGCTGCACGTGGTGCTGACACCGGCCATGTACTGGCTGAAAGTGGTGACCGCCGCGACGCTGCCGCCCCGTCTGCGCGAGGAATTCCGTTTGCCCTGGGGCCGGCGGGAGCGTTTCCTGTTCGAGCAGGGGCGTCGCATGGTGAGCCTGGCGGAGCCGCTGGTGCCGGCAGTGCTGCGCTATGGGCCTTCCTATGTGGAAGCCAAGCGGCGGCTGCAGGGAAAATCGTCCACACTGGTTACCCGGGCGCTGACCAAAGCCATTCTGGGTCGTTCTGAGTTGGTGGGGATGAACAAACGTTGACGCGACACACCGCAGTGACCTGAAGCAGCTTCAGTGTTGGCGGAATAGGTCATTGTATTCCGCTGTCAAACAGCAACACTTTGCACACAACCATAACGCTGTCGCGGAATATATTTGCAGAGGGAAACGTCATGACTCAGCGCCCAACCGAACCGGATGTTCAAACCCATTTTCGTACCTGCAACATTTGCGAAGCCAGTTGCGGTATCGTGATCCAGCATCACGGCGATAAAATTCTGTCGATCAAGGGTGACCCGGATGATCCGCTCAGTCAGGGTTACATCTGCCCCAAAGCGGTGGCGCTGCAGGATCTGCAGTTCGATCCCGACCGTGTACGTAAACCGCTGAAACGCACCGACGCAGGCTGGCAGGAAATCAGCTGGCAACAGGCGCTGGATGAAGTGGGTGACAAGATTCGCGAGATCCAGTGGTTGCATGGTAACAACGCGGTCGGCTTGTACGTGGGCAATCCCACCGCCCACAATCACGGCGCGTTGTTGATGCTGGCGCCGTTCATCAAGGCGCTGGGTACGCGCTCACGTTTTTCCGCCACCTCCTGCGATCAGTTGCCGCACATGCTGGCCTGCCTGGAGATGTTCGGTCACTTCGCCAACTTTCCCATTCCCGACATCGATCGCACAGGCTATTTCCTCTGTTTCGGTGCCAATCCGCTTTCGTCCAATGGCAGCGTGATGACCGCGCCGAATTTTCGCGAACGTTTGAAGCAGCTCAACAAGCGTGGTGGCAAGTTCGTAGTGTTCGATCCCCGTCGCACTGAAACGGCAGCGCTGGCAGACGAGCATCATTTCATCCGCCCTGGCACTGACAGTCTGTTGTTGCTGGCATTGCTGCAGGTGATATTTGAAGAACAGCTGGATTGCCTGGGCGCAGCAGAAGGAAAAGTCGTTCACGTAGAACAGCTGCAGCAGGCCTGCGCGCCGTACACCCCGGAATTCGTCAGTGGTCATACCGGTGTCGCGGCCGACACCATCCGCCGGCTGGCGCGGGAATTTGCCCGCGCTGAATCGGCTGCCGCCTATGGACGGGTGGGCATCAGCACCTCCATGTTCAGCGGACTCAATGCCTGGCTCATCTACGCGCTCAATATTGTCACCGGCAATCTCGACAAAGCAGGCGGCCTGATGTTCACGCTGCCGGCGGTGGATCTGGTGGCGCTCGCAGCATTGGCGGGCGAAACCGGCACCTTCGACAAGTGGCGCAGCCGCACGCGCAGTCTGCCGGAATTCGCGGGCGAAATGCCGGTGGCGACGATGGCGGATGAAATCTTCACGCCGGGAAAAGATCAGATCCGCGCCATGATCGTGCACGCGGGCAATCCGGTGTTGTCGGTGCCCAACGGCAAGCGGCTGGAAGCAGCGTTTGCGCAGCTGGAACTGGTGGTAAGCATCGACATCTACAAAAACGAGACTTCGCGCTTTGCCCATTACATCCTGCCGCCCACCGGGCCGCTGGAACATGGCCACTTCGAGCTGGCGCTGCATGCAGTGGCGGTGCGCAATACCGTGAAATATTCGCCACCACTGTTGCAGCGGGACAAGGATGCGCTGCACGACTGGGAAATTCTGGCGGAGCTCACGGCCCGTGTGGAATCGCGCACGCCAACCCAGGCTGTGTTCGCGCGGCGCAAGTTGCAGTGGATTCGCCGGCTCGCTGATGAAGGCATGCTGGACTGGCTGATCCGGCTCGGTCCTTACGGCAAGGGCTTCAACAGTGTTCATGCCGTCAATCGTGTGCTGGGTAAAACCCGTTTCTCGCGGCGCATGCGGCGTGGCGTGCATGCCATGCTGCTGCGCATGCTGCCCAGCAGTTCGCTGCTCTATCGCGCGTTGCAGGCCACCGCCTATGGCAGCCAGCGGCCACCACATATTCCGCCGCTGGATCTGGCCTTGCTGAAGCAACACCCGCACGGCATCGATCTGGGCGCACTGACACCCATGCTGGATCAGCGCATCTTCACGCGCGACGGCAGGATCGATGTGGCGCCGGCGCGATTCGTGCAGGATCTGGCCCGTCTGCGTGCCAGTCTCGACACCGGCATCGGGCGCGATGAGCTGTTGCTGATCGGTCGCCGTCACGTGCGCAGCAACAATTCCTGGATGCACAACAGCGAGCGCCTGATCAAAGGCAAGCCGCGCTGCAATCTGATGATGCATTCCCGCGACGCGGAACGTCTGCAGCTGCAAGATGGCGAGCAGGTGTGGGTCACCTCCCGCGTCGGCAGGGTGAAGTTGCCGGTGTGGGTGTGCGACGACATCATGCCGGGCGTGGTGAGCATGCCGCATGGCTGGGGCCATGATCGCGACGGCGTCGAATTGGCGATCGCACGTAAAAAACCGGGCGTCAGCATGAACGACATCACCGACGACCAGGTGGTGGATGCGCTCACTGGCATGGCAGTGGTGAATGGTATAGCTGTGTCCGTGGTGTCCGCGCGGGTGGACAGCGAACGACGCGAAGCAGTGGTAGCTACGGCCTGAGGTGTAAATCCGATTCGCGGCACTGAGTGCGTTGCGGTTGATACTCAGAAAAAGGGAGTAGCGTAGTTGCCGCCACTCCCTTGTGCTTGGGGGCTACAAACTCAGAGTGTCTTCAGGTATTCAATGATCGCGCGCGTTTCCTCGTTGGTCAGCACGGCACTGAACTCGTGTCCCTTGTTGCCATGGCTGTACAGATGCGAGTTGAAGATCTTGCGGTTTTCCATGTTGCGCGTGCTCAGAATCGGCGGAAAACCCAGATTCCAGGTGCCGGTGACGCTGCCGTAGAGCCACTCCAGGAAATTCTGGAAGGCGGGCCGGCGATTGATGTCGGCAGTGCTGCAGCTGATACCAGGAATGACGGTTGGCGGCATGCTGGTGCAGGCGATCTTGTCGTAGTGCCAGCCGAGTTTTTCCGTGTCGAAGGCGCGCTCCAGATCGGTGTCGAAACCCATCACCACGTTGCCTGTTGTGTTTTCCTCAAAGCGGGGCGCAGACACGCGACGCCAGATCGGATAACGCTCCTGCGGTTTCAGCACTTCCCACACGTTGGGCACTGAACCGTTATGGAAGTAGGGTGCGGATGCCCACACGCCATACAGCGGTTGCGCCAGGTAACCGACTTCACGCTCGCCGCGCAGGCGCTTCTGACCTTGCGGGCCGCAGTCGTTTTCGGTGCCTTTCGTTTCAGGGTAGCCGAAGAAATTGTTGGCGCCGGCGACTTGCATGCCTTCGGTATTGGTAAGCGCACGGCGCGGATCGGTGCCGATGATGCGCAGCGGTACGATGTAGCCGGCCATGCCTTCCAGCAGTGGCGTCGCCAGATAATCCGGGTTGTTCACGTAACGCGGCGCGTAGGCACCGTGACAGGATGCGCAGGAGCCGTTGCCTTCGGGCCGATCGATCGGGTTGTTGCGCTCGGGCGCCCACAGATCCAGTTCATGGAACAGCTTTGCGCCCTGTTCCGCCAGTGGCACGTCGATCGGCAGCGGATATTTCGGCGCTTTCAGCGTTTCCACCCAGGTATTCATGTCAGGGCCGTGGGTGCGCATCCAGTCCATGCCTTCCTTGCCCAGCTTGCCGCTGGTGCCGCCGAACAGGCCGAAGAAGGGTGTGTAGAACACCGCATCCACGCGCGGCGCGTCCATCGGGAACAAGCCATCGACGAATTTCAGCGGACGGTGCCCCATGTTCCACCAGGGCGGTGAATCCATGCTGCCGGTGGAGCCGGAAGCAAGAATATTGAGGAATCCGTTCAGCGTGGGAAAACCATTCTGCGGAAACAGGAAGGCGATGTTCACCGCGCTGGCATTGTTGGTGCCGCGCGTCTGCGTGAGATTCAGTGGCGTGACGCCGGAGGCCAGATATCCCAGCGGCAGCATGTCGCGCAGGAACAGGTTGAGGTCGGTGGCGCTGCTGCCGCCGAACACAAAGCCCAGATCCGGTGCCTGATCAGGTCTGCCAACCGAGCCGCTGTGACAGCCGTGACAGGTCACACCGATGCGGCCGCTCCAGGAGCCATCCTGGTGACGCACTTGCGTGAACATTTCCGGCAACTGGCCGCTGCCGCCGTTGGTGGCATTGGGATCTTCGCCGGGCAGAGGATAAGGATTGCGTTCGGTGTGAATGCCGGAGCCGTAACGTTCGGACACCAGCTGATCGAAGTTGGCTGGCCGATCAGCGAATCCGCCCCAGATTTTCCACAGTTTGTTGTACTGGGTGGCGCTAAAGGTGGAGATACCGCCCGCCGCCGCCGCACCGTTGTAACGGGTGCCCGCAAACAGCGCCGCTACGCCAGGATGTCCGGTATCCATCAGCGCATCGCCGCGATGATACTTGGCGCGCAGTTCGCCGCAGGTTTCCGAGTTGCCCCATTCCTGCACGGCGTCGGGATTGACGTGGCATTCCTTCCAGAATGCGTTGAAGTGAACCGCCTTGCCGTCACTGATGCCGGGCTGCACCAGCGTGCGCGGATCTACGGGAAGCGGAGCATCATCTGGCTTGCCGTAACAATAATCCCACTGGGCGATACCACCACGTGTACTTCCCAGCAGAGCATCAGGATCATCATCATGAACAAAAGCCAGCGCGGACGGAGCAAGGAGCGTAGTCGAGACATATAAGCTCCCAATGAAGGAAGCCACCATCCTCACGGATGGCAGGCGTGTCTTGTTGGTGAACATGGTTAAACCCTCTGTGCAAACGTCGCGAGCGTTTGCAGCGTCGATTATGTGTTTGTTGTTATACAGGTCGACCTGACTGCAGATTCAAAGTAGCACCGGTGTTTTGATTCATCAAGACAAAAAACGTTACTTGTATCATTTTGGTGGCGTGTTCGGTCAGCGCCTGATAGAGCTAAAAACACGGTAAAAAAGGCAAATCAGCCCAGCTGCGGCGTAAGCAGAAGCGTGACAGGGTAGGAATGGTTGCGCGTGATGGCGCCGTGCAGAAATAAAAAGCCGCCGGAGGGAGCCGGCGGCGGAAAGGCAAAAAGCAAACGTGGATCAGGCAGAAAGCTTCTGTTTTTCCTCGATAAATCCGTGGGATTCCGGACGCACGGATTTGACCGTGATCCAGGCGCCTTTTTCCGGTTCGGTCTGGCCGCCGATCATGCGCGAGCGCGGCATGCCGGTGGTGCCCTGGAATTCCGAGGTGAATTCCACCCGGCGCGCGAACTCGGCAAAGATGATGCGCAGCTGCTGGCGAGCCTGGTTCATGCCCACGCAGGCGCGGCGACCGCCACCAAACGGCAGGAACTCCGACGGCTGGAACTTGCGCCCATCCAGCCAGCGCTCCGGCTTGTATTCCAGCACGTCAGGGCCGTAAGTGGCCGGGTCGCGATGAGTCAGATAGATGTTCGGCAACACTGCCGTGCCGGCGGGAATCAGCCAATCGCCCAACTGAGTGTCTTCGCGCAGCCAGCGAATGAAACCAACGGCAGAAGGTGTCAGGCGCTGGGATTCGTTCAGGCACGCGGTGAGGTAGGGCAGCTCGGACACCTTGAGCGCATCGAACTTGCCTTCCTTCTGGATGGATTCGATCACTTCATCGTGGATTTTCTTGTTCACATCCGGACGCTGCTGCAGCCAGATCATGAACCACGCGGCGGTGGCTGCACTGGTCTCGTGGCCGCCGATCATCAGGCCGATGCTTTCGGATATCACCCGCTCCTCGCTCAGCAGCTGGCCGTTTTCATCGGTGGCGCGGGCCAGGATTGACAGAGTGTGAGTTTCCTCGGCGTCGTTGCGGGCGCGAATGGCGCGGATGTCTTCGCGCACCATGTCGGCCAGCTGCACTTTCAGATCCACCGCGCGCTTCCACGGTAGCAAGCCTTTCTTGCCGTCGCCGGGCTGACGGGCAGCGGTACGCTTGAGATATTTCTTGTGCATCCATTGGCGGAAGCGGCGTGCGCCTACCATCGATGCCATGGTGAACATGGTGTCGCTGGTGGCTTCCAGCATCCAGTGCAGCATCAGGTATTTATAGCGTTCCTTGCGTTCGCCGTGACGCAGGTTGAACAGGGTGTAGCAGATCACGTCGAGGGTGATATCACCGATCAGCCGTGGCGTGTTGAGTTTGTCACCGGGCTTCCAGGAATTGATGTGCTCGGTGACGATGTCGTGCATCACGCCGGCGCGGGCCTTCAGCCTATTGGTGTTGAACGACGGAATCACCAGCTTGCGGGAATCCTGGTGGGCTTTGTCGTTCAGGAACACCGTATTCTGCTCGCCCAGATCCATCGGCAGCTGCACCAGCGAGGCGTCGATCTGCTCCAGTTTCAGATTCAGGATGTCCTTGATCATCTTCTGGTTGCTAGTCCACACCATGGGACCCTGGCCTGGCAATGTCAGGGTGAAAGTGTCGCCGAACTCGCGCTGGTTTTTCTCCATGTAATCCCAGATGCCGATGCCCAGGCCCAGCGCCTGGCGAAACTTGTTGTCTTTCGGAACCGGTGGAAGTTTGGGGGTGGGTGACATGGTGGTTCTCCTCGAAATAATCCCGGTGAAATGTAAAAGGCACGCCACGTGACGCGCCAAAAAATGGATCAGATGATGTCGCGGTATTCGCCAGTGCCCTGTTCCTGGTACTTCTTCATGTTGTCCCAGAAGCGTTGCGGCACGAATTCCTTCGGCACTTTCACAAAACTTTGCGGTGTCGGATCGCCGTTGGTGTACGACTGCTCGCCGCAACCCATGCCGTCTTCATCGAAAATGAAGAACAGACACATGCGGATGGTGAGCATGTACACGGCGTCTTCGTCGTCGGGCTCGATACCGAACGCCACCGGCAGCATGGCGCCGGGATACATCTGGTGCACGTTGCCTTCGATCACCAGGGTGTCTTCGCCGACGATGAATTTTTCCGGTTCCAGGTGAATCACGAACAGATTGAATGCCACCAGGTTGCCGTAGAACGCCTGCAGCTCTTCGTAGGATTGTGGCTGGATGCCGTCCATGAGGCCGTTGTCGCCCTTGCCCCAGCGGCGGTAGTCCTGGTGTTTGCGGGAGCAGCTGGCCATCAGCGTGTCGAAATCGCCTTTGCATTCCGCGGTGGCGTGGTCGATGAAGTTCTGCAGGATCAGGCGCTGACGTTCGCCCTTGATGGTGGGCAGGATGGTGTTCTTCGCCCAGTTGGACAGGAAATCGGGATCGAACTGGTCGAACGGAATGGGGCGCTCGGGCAGGGTATGGCCGATGTACATGGTACTGCTCCTCTCATTGTTATTTTGGTTTACACCGTATACCAGTGTCCGCCAAACATCAAGAGGCGATTTTGCAAATTCTGTGGAGCGGCCAAAATGCGCTGTAAATTCCGTGTTTTAGTGAGCGAAGGCGGGATGTGAACGGGGAGGGAATGGCGGTGCGACGGGGCGTCGGGCCGCAACAAAAAGGGGCGCACAGGGCGCCCCTTCGATAGGTCACGGCTGTTCAGCGATAGCCGTACAGCAGCGGGCCGAAGCCGACGATCAGCAGCGTGGTGCCCATTACCAGCAGCGGCAGCAGCAGCCGTTCATGCCGGTAGTAGAAGTTGTGGCCTTCCTGCGCGGCCAGCACTGCTTCTTCCTCGCCCACCACCTGACGGGTGAAGATATGGCTCAGCGCCACCGGCGGCGTGAGGTAACCCAGTTCCAGCGCCACCAGACAGGTCATCCAGAAATGAATGGGATCGATGCCCAGCTTGTAGGCGATAGGCGCGATGGCGAGGGACACCAGGCCGATGGCGGCCAGGGATTCCATGAACATGCCGATCACCACAAAGATGACCATCAACACGGCCATCACCGCGTAGATGCTGTCGAAGTTGGCGATGAAGGTCATCGACATGGCTTTGCCGCCCAGCGCCGTCATGATGACGAAGGTGGCCATCATCATCAGCAGGCCGCCGACATGGGTGGCGGCGTCGGTCATGGAGCGGGTGACGGCGCCGGCAACACCAGGATGGCGTTCGGGATCGTGATAGATTTCCTTCGCTTTGCTGAGCTTGCGCTCGAAGAAAATGATGGCGAACAGAATCACCGGCAGAATCACCGGCGCCGAGAACTGATCCAGATACGCATTCAGCACCGTGGCGTAGAGCACAGCCATCACGGCGAAGGTGACCACATACGGCATCAGGGCGCGCAGGTTGTTCAGGGATGGATTCAGCGCCTCGCTGACGCGGGCCACTTTGAGTTTTTCCTGCTTGGTGATCAGGGCGTAGAAGAAAAACACCGACAGCGTGAGCAGGAACACCCAGATGCCCCAGCTGAACAGGCGATCGGTGGTGACTTCCTTGTTGAGGATGGCAATGATCACCACGATCAGACAGGGTTTGAGCACGATACCGGAGCTGCCGCTCATGGCGGTGGCCGCGAGCGCCAGTTGCCGCCGTGTGCCGACTTTGCGCAGCTCGCGATAGGTGACCGCACCCATGGCCAGAATGATGATGGCCGACGCGCCGGTGTAGGCGGTGGGCAATGCAATCACGGCGATGGCGACGAACGCCAGCAGTTCCGG
Source organism: Pseudomonadales bacterium (assembly GCA_020062665.1). Taxonomy (GTDB): domain Bacteria; phylum Pseudomonadota; class Gammaproteobacteria; order Pseudomonadales; family Ketobacteraceae; genus Ch67. The sequence goes on along the minus strand of JAGUVW010000013.1, from coordinate 285,011 downwards.
CGGCAGTTTCCACGGTGTGAACACGCTGAACACGCGCTCGCCGATCTGGGTCTGCTTCAGCAGCATGCCGCACCACAGGTACAGCGCGACGTCCAGATAGGTGCCGGCGTTTTCAAAGAACGCGCTGAAATAAATCGACAGCCCCGCCAGATGTTTCTGCTGGAAAAACACAATAGCAACAAAGATCAGCATGACGATGGTGTACAGCGGTACCGACAGCAGAGCACGGCCAATGTTGCCACCGGGTGTGGCGTCCTTGGGCAGGCTGAACAGTTGCCAGGCCGACAGCACGGCCAGCACGGTGGAGCCCGCCACCAGCGTGTTGATAATCATGGGGTTACTGACGGCAATGCTGGAGCTGAAGGTGGTGTCACGGAATACCCAGGCCGACAGCGCCAGTGAACCGTTGGCCATCAGTTGCAGGGCGGTGGAAAGCCGGTGATCGAGCACGCTCAGCATCGGGCGGAACGCGATGTGATGACGACGCCAGGTAGCAACGCCGGCTGCGAAGAACAACAGCAACACCAGGAACAGTTGTTGCTGGGCAGTGGCGAAAATGCTGGCCTGGGAAAACTTGTGCTCGATCTCGCGGTAGAGGATCACCTGCGGGGTGATGCGACTCTGGTACTTTTCTGCCAGGGCATGTTCCTGCTGGCACAGGCGGATCTGGTTTTGCAGTGACTGGCGCGCGGCGTCGCGATCGAATTCGTCGCCCATCAGGTCGTCCATTTCGCTGGCGGCTTTCTGCTCCAGCTGGTCCAGCCGCGCCTCGATATCCGGATTGGGATTACAGGTGGGTGTGGGCGTGTCGGCGCGCAGGGTGAAATAGTCGTCCCAGAGGAATTCGCCCAGCTTGGTCATCTGGCCGTGCACGCTTTCACCCGTGCGGGCGAAAATCAGAAATACCAGCAATCCCAGAATCACCAGGATGGGAATGCGCTCAAAAAAATGCTCCTGCGTGTTCGCAGTCTGGGTCATGGATAGTCCGCTCACGGTTGTGCACACCTGCTGATCGCGCTCGTTGAAAGCCACACCGGCAGAGCGCGATCATTCTGCCGGTGCGCAAAAGGTCGGGCCGGTTATTCAGCGTTGGCTGCGCTGCATTCCGCCAGGGTGGGTTCCATCTTGCAACGGATCTTGCGCAGCAGGGTCAGCATGCGGCCGTCGTAGACGTTTTGTTCCTTGAATGCCAGGCGTACCTTGCGGGTTTCGGCGTTGAAGGTGTCGCGCTGATCGTCCGGCAGTGGAATCCACCATTTCTTCGGCACGTTCTGTTCGGCGGTGCGGATGATGTTCAGGCTGCGGTCGAAGTTGTCGACAAAGTACTGGCGCGATTTCAGGCCAAAGCCTGCCGGCAGTTTCTTGGTGCGGCCAACGAACTGCATGTTGCCCTGCATGATGGGTTCGGCGAGGATGCCGCCGTTGGGCTCCAGGCCTTTGTGCAGTTCCATCATGTCGTAGACGATGGCGGGGCCGCCGGTGATGTCCACGGCACCGTTATTGAATTTCTGGAAGATGTTGGTGACGGTGGAGGATACCGGCGTCATGCCCAGATCTACTACCAGCTGGCGTACTTCCGGTGTGGAATCGAGAATCGCCATGCGCTTGCCCGCCAGATCTTTCAGACTGGACAGGTTGCGGTCGTTGGAAAACAGGAACACGGCGCCGGCGGACTGGATGCCGACAATTTCGAACTCACCTTCCTGCATGTATTTTTCAGCCGAGGGCTTGGACAGGGTTTCCAGAATCATGCGGAAGTGTTCGTAGGTGGGAATCGCCGCTGGTGCATCCAGGGTGCCGGTGAATTTGTTGAAGCTGCGCGCCTGCATGCTGGTCATGTTGGCGATGTCGCAGACGCCGGCCTTGAGTTCTTCCACCACGACTTTTTCGTTCATGTAGGGTTTCAGGGTGAGTTTCACACCCCAGTTGAGCGCGGCGGTCTGGTAGTCGAGCAGGGCCTGGTGTTCCGGCCCGCCTTCGCCCATCAACATGAAGGCACACATGGTGACAGGGACAGGTTCGGCGGCATACGCGCTGGCAGTGCAGGCGGCGCTGGTGGCGATGATGGCCAGCCAGCTCTTCATTTTTGCGGTGAATTGATTCAGTTTCATGGTATCGATCCGTTCGTTCGAAAAGGGTCAGAGTAATTCGTCGATGTCAGGTGCGTCGCTTTTTTGCAGGCTGTCGTCCCAGAAGCGGCCCAGCTGGTTGTAAGGCGTGCGCTGGCCGGTGTGTTGGGTCCAGAGTTTGTCGGAGATCAGACGAATGCCGCGCGTAGACATCTCATCCAGCAGGCGCAGATCCGGATTGGCCGGTGTGCTCTTGATGGTGTTGACGTGCTTGCGGATGACATCTTTGGTTTTGGCCTCGTCGCCCTGCATGGCGTAGAGGGTGGCTTCGAGCATTTGCACGATGCGCACACCTTTTTCTTCGCCAATGGCGGCAGCAGCGGCGAGTTTGGCGTGGCCGTCGGCCATGTCGGCTGCGTCGTCACCTATTTTGGCTTTCATGATCTGCACCATAGCCTGGATGGCGGCGGGCAGGCCCCAGAATTCATCACTGTCGACGCAGTCCAGTCCTTTCATGGCTTTGGGCAGCAGATCCAGCGGAATGCCGGCGGTGCCGCCGTTGGACAGATCCGCCTGGAACGCCTGGAAGCCGCCGAACAGGCCGAACATGTAACTCATCTGTTCGTGCTTGTTGGCGAATTCGGGGCATTCGCTGCCGGGCTCGCCGAAATAGCGTACGATGGCTTGATAGCCGAAGTACTGGCGTCGCGCTGCCAGTTCCGACCAGCGTTTCTGCATGGTGCGGGCGTCCATGGCGGTTTCCACGTCGTTCTTGCGCATGGCGCGGATGTAGCGCAGTTCTTCTTCCTTGGCCTTTTCATCGGCGCACATGCCGGAAGCGAGCGTCACCATGGGAATCATGGGGTCGACGTTGGGACCCATCGGATACACCATCGGCACCATGCCTTCGCCCATGGCGCACATGATGTCGGTGTCGGTGGAAGCCATGAACCAGGGTTGAATGTAGTCGTTGCCGAACGACACCATGCCGGAACCGGCCATGTCGCGCACCATGTTCTGACAGCCGGCCAGTGCGAGCGCACAACCGGCCACGGTGATTTTCAATGTTGTTCCCAGTTTCATCTTGTTGTTATCCCTATGTAGTAGTCGCTTGGTCTTAATCGCGGCGCAGCAGCGCCACATGGGTGGAAGCTTCTTCGATGCCCCAGAACCCGCCCACGTTGCATTGCAGCGCGATGCGGGCATTGTTCACCTGCATGCCGCCGGCTTCGCCGCGCAACTGCAGAACCAGATCGTGAATTTGCGCCAGGCCGGTGGCCGCGATGGGGTGGCCCCGGGATTCTAGCCCGCCCGAGGTGTTGACGGGAATGCGGCCACCCAATGTAGTGTCACCGTTTTCTGCCAGTTCGCCGCCACCTCCCGGCGCACAAAATCCCAGGTTCTCGGTTTCGATCAGTTCGCCCACGGCGGTGGCGTCGTGCAGTTCGGCGACATCCACCTGATCCGGGCCGATAGCGGTTTGTTCATACAGTTTGCGGGCAGCACGCGCCACCACGTGTTGTTGCAGATCGGACGGATGGCGCTCCATGCCGCTGGCAGTGACGCTGCCCAGTATACGGATGGCGCGGCGGCGGTGGCTGGCCAGGCGTGCCAATGCGCGTTCGGTGCAGAGTACGGCCGCTGCAGCGCCGTCACTGATGGGCGCGCACATGGGCAAGGTCAGCGGATAGGTGATGGGCGGTGCCGCGAGCACTTCTTCGATGGTGTAGGGCACGCGAAACTGGGCATTGGGATTGCGGGCGGAGTGCTGGTGATTCTTGGCGCAGATGACGGCCACCTGGCGCTGCGTAATGCCGTACTCGCGCACGTGATTGAAGAATTCGCCCTTGTAGACATCCATGAACGGACTGTAGGGCTTGTCGGAGGTGGTGCCCGGCGGCGCTGTGAATCCGCGCCACAGATCGGCGATCTGCTCCATCTGCCAGTCGGTGCGTTCCACATCCCAGGCGCTGTTGAAGGCGGCGAACATTTTGACTTTGTCGGCATTCACCATTTTTTCGGCGCCCACCGCCAGCACGATATCGGCCTGCTCTGCCAGCAGCGCGCGCACGGCGCTGTGAAACGCCATGCTGCCGCTGGCGCAACCGCTTTCCAGATTGAAGATCGGAATGCCCTGAAAACCCTGTTCCAGAAAAATGCTGTGACCGCGAATCATGTGCTGGCCATCCATGTAGCCCTGCACGCAATTACCGAAATGTATTTCCTGCACATCGCGGCGCTCGATGCCGGCGTCCGCCAGCGCAGTGGATACGGCGGCGCCGGCCAGCTGCTTGAGACTGTGTTCAGGGTGGCGGCCGAAGGGCGTCATGCCCACGCCGATCACATACAGTGCGTTCATGCTCAGTATCCCTTGAACTGCGGTGTACGTTTTTCCAGAAACGCGGTGATGCCTTCGCGGAAATCGTAGCTGCGGAACTGGTCGCGGGCTGCCAGGCGTTCGTCACGCAGCGCGTCAGCGGCGGATTTGTCCAACGTTTCGTTGGCGATGCGCTTGGTGCGGCGCAGGCCGATGGGGCTTTTGCTGCTGATGATGTCGGCTACGGTCATCACGGTGTCGAACAGCTGGTCGTCGGCCACCACTTCGTTCACCAGGCCGTATTGCTGGAAAAACTGCGCGGGCAGGAATTCGCCGGTAAACAGCAGATATTTGGCAATGGGCAGCGGCAGAATGCGTGGCATCAGCGCGGCGCCACCGCCACCGGGCACGATGCCGTAATTGCAGTGAGCGTCGCCGATGCGGGCACTGTCGGATGCGTAGATCAGGTCGCAGCACAGCATCAGTTCCATGCCGCCGGCCAGCGCCAGGCCGTTAACGGCAGCGATCACCGGTTTGGGAAAGGCGCGCACCGCTTCCAGCAGCTCCACTACACGATCCAGAATATCCGCTTCGCCCGGCGCGCGCTGTTCGTTGAGGTTTTTCAGATCGGCGCCGGCACAGAAGGCCTTGCCCGAACCAGTGAGCACGATCACCCGCACGCTGTCGTCGCGTTCCAGCGTGTGCAGGTGTGTGAGCAAAGCGTCCACCAGCTCGAAACTCAGAGCGTTCATCGCGGGGGCGCGATTCAGCGTCAGCCAGGCGGTGGCGTTGTGGCGATTCAGGGTAACAAGATTTTCAGTCATGACGCTGACTCTGTGGCAGATCCTGGTCACGGAATTCGCTGGGGGATTTTCCGGTCCAGCGTTTGAAGGCGCGAGCGAAATTGCTGGTGTCGGAAAAGCCGAGCAGGTAGGTAATTTCGCTGATGGAGGTGTAGCGGTTGGCCATGTACTGAATCGCCAGATCTTCGCGGGTCTTGTCCAGGATGTCCTGGTAGCAGGTGTTCAGCAGACCGAGCTTGTGCTGCAGGTTGCGCGGGCTCATGTTGAGTTTCGCTGCCACATGCTCCTTGCTGCAGTTTCCGGAGGACAGCAGTTTGATGATGTGGGTACGTACCAGATTCACCAGATCGGATTTTTCCAGCCGTGCCAGATAATCCATCACCACGCGATCATTGATGAGCGCCAGTTCATGATTGGCGCCAGGCAGCGTGGCGATCACATCCTGCTTGTCGAAATACAGTGCCCACTCGGTGCTGTTGAACTGCACCGGGCAGCGAAAATAGTCGCGATAGCGCTGGGCGAACGGTTCTGCCGGTGCGGGCCGCCGCAATTCCACTTTCATCGGATTGAAGCCGGGCTTGTACATGGAGCGGGCGAATTTCAGCAGCGCGGCGCTCCAGCCGTCCTGGGATTCGAACGACAGATTGGGCACCAGCACTTCCAGTTGCAGTTTGTAGGCGTGTTCCGTTTCGATGATGTGATGCCGGCAGTTGTCGCTGGCGATGCGAAAGAAACGCACCAGCCGTTCGAAATAGTCCTCCAGTGTGGAACTGGCGAACAGGGAATAGCCCAGGGCGTGAAAGGTGGTGGGATGGATGAATTCCTCCATGCCCAGACCGAAACAGGGATTACCGGTGGCGTTCACGGCGAGCTGGAACAGCCGGTTCATCTTGGCGGTGGGCACCCGCATGTAGGGATTCACGGCGAGTTTGTATTCCACGCCAGCCTCGGCGAACAGGGCCTGGCTGTCGACACCCGCGTGCTCCAGCGCCTGCGCGATCACCACCGCCCAGCTGTGCATGGACGTGGGCTCGCCCAGCGCGGGGCTGATCAGCTGCTGCAGTGGCGCCTGAATGGTCATCCGGTGTGGCCTCTAAGTGCCCGTGGGGGCTGGCTTTCTTGTCATTATTTGGCTGCGCCCGCCCGTTGCAGGCGGTTTTTGGGCGCAGTTTCCCTCGGGCAAAAGGTAGGGGATGGGGGAGGGGGTTGTCCTAGTCCGGTTGGACGATGGCCGGCGGCGGCATCGGCCGCCGCCGCGGTTTACCTCAAACCGATGTGACGCTCAACGGCTCTACGGCGTATCCATAACCGTGGGACACCGGGTTGGAAAACACCAGCCCCCGCTCGTTGACCCGGCCCAGCTTGAGCATGCGATAGTCCAGCAGATAGTTCTGGTACAGCTTCCAAGGGCGCTTGTTGCCCTGTCGAGGCACTTGGTCGATTACCCGCTGGACATAGCTCGAACTCAGATTCAAAAAGGGCTCGCTTGCGGTGTTGTAGCCGTTGTTGCGCGGTGTGCATTGACTGAAGCCTTGCTTGTCCATGTGATTGATCACGCGACAGAAATATTGCGCAATCAGATCCGCCTTCAGCGTCCAGGAAGAATTGGTATACCCGAAGATCATGCACAGGTTGGGCACATCCTCCAGCATGGCGCCTTTGTAGTAGTACTTGTCTGACACCTTCACTGGCTGACCATCCAGCGTCAGCTGCATGCCGCCCAGAATCTGCACATCCAGTCCGGTGGCGGTCACGATAATGTCGGCCTGCAGCTCTGCGCCCGACTTCAGCCTGATTCCCGTTTGAGTGAAACGCTCGATATGATCGGTCACCACGTCCGCGCGGCCCTGGCGGATGGCCGTGAACAGGTCACCATCCGGCACTGCGCACAGCCGCTGATCCCATGGATTGTAGGATGGACTGAAATGCTTCATGTCGAACTGGGGCCCCAGTTGCTTGCGGGTCTGGTTCATCACAAATTTGCGCATGCGCTCCGGATAGGCGCGGGAAAAGCCGTAGAACGCCATGCCCAGCAAGACATTGCGTGCCCGTGTAGCGCCATACACCACCGGTTCGGCAAACACCTTGCGCAATCCGCTGATGAACGGATCATGCTGCGGTAGCGTCATCACATAACCCGGCGAGCGCTGCAGCATGGTCACCTGGGCCGCCTTGTCCGTCATGGCCGGCACCAGCGTCACTGCCGTGGCGCCGCTGCCGATCACCACCACCCGCTTGCCACTGTAATCCAGATCCTGCGGCCAGAATTGTGGATGCACGATCTGGCCCTGGAACTTGTCGCTGTCGACGAAATCCGGCGTGATGCCTTTGTCATAGTTGTAGTAACCGGCGCCACACATGATAAAGCGGGTTTGCAGGTGCACGATATCGCCGGTGTCCAGCCGTTGCACCTGCAGGGTCCAGCGCGCGCTGCGGCTCGACCAGTCGGCAGACAGCACCTTGTGCCGGTAACGGATGTGCCGGTCGACACCAAACTCCGCAGCGGTCTCTTCGATATAGGCGCGAATGTCGTGGCCGTCGGCAATGGCTTTGGGGCGGGTCCAGGGCTTGAAGTTGTAGCCCAGCGTATACATGTCGGAATCCGAACGGATGCCGGGATAACGGAACAGATCCCAGGTGCCGCCCATGGCGCCGCGCATTTCCAGAATCGCGAACCGCTTGCCGGGACATTCCCGCTGCAGGTGCACGGCGGCGCCGATGCCCGACAGACCCGCGCCGATGATCACGACATCGAGCCAATCGGAAGTGGAAGTAGCCTGTGCAACGGAATTCATGGGGTTGTCCTCATACCGGTGAAACTGTTTCTGATGAATTCGCCCGTGAGGCGAGCGTGCCGTCATCTTGCGGCAGCGCATTTGCGTTGCATGAGGGGCGCGTCGGACAGATTGCTTGTCATTCCCGACCAGCATTACGCTGGCCACCGCTGACAAGCACTTTGTCCCAGGGGCGTCTGGCGGCACGGCAGGCAATTGTTCTAACGTAGCCGACGGCCCGTTTTCCACGGCCCGCGTTCCAAATCGGGTTTGGCGGGATCTTTCCGGACATCTTGATCACAACAGGTAATCACATGAAATCACTGGCAAATAAAGTTGTCGCACTCACGGGCGCCGCATCCGGCATCGGGCGCGCCCTGGCGTTGCAGCTGGCGGACAGGGGCTGTCATCTGGCGTTGGCGGATGTGGATGCAAAAGGGTTGCAGGATACCCAGGCCATGCTGCCCAAAACCGTCAACGTAACCACTCACAGCGTGGACGTGTCGAACAAGGATCAGGTGTACCAGTGGGCTGAAGATGTGGCAAAAGCCCATGGCGGGGTGGACATCGTGATCAATAACGCGGGTGTGGCCTCCCACTGCGCGATCGAGGATATCAACTACGACGATTTCAACTGGGTGTTCGATATCGTGTTCTACGGCGTGTTGTACGGCACCAAAGCGTTCATGCCGTACCTGCGGCAACGGCCCGAGGGCCATATCGTCAATATTTCCAGCGTCAACGGCTTTTTTCCCTTTCCCGGCAATGGACCTTACAACTGTGCCAAGCATGCGGTGAAAGCGCTGAACCAGACGTTGATCCAGGAATTGCGCGGCTCCAATATCCACATCACGTCGGTGCATCCCGGCGGCATCAAAACCAATATCGCCCGCAACAGCCGCTTTATCAAAAGCATGGACCCCAACATGAACCGGGAAAAGGCGGCGGCTCTGTTCGATAAAATCGCCAGCACCAGCGCTGACAAGGCGGCCACCATCATCATCAACGGCATCCTGCACGACAAGCAGCGCCTGTTGGTGGGTACCGACGCTCACATCCTCGACATTCTGACGCGCCTGTTCCCGCAGGGCTTTTCCAATCTGGTGGGGAGAGTCATGCTGCGCGGTGCAAAGCCGGCCACGGGCAAACTGAACACACGGGCCGGGGAAGTGTGACCATGTACGGAATACTGATGGATCTGTTGTTGGGATCGATGGCGGGTTATGGCGTGCATCATTATCGCAACTACTGGTTGCACCGGCCCCAGCGTTTCATGGACGCCACGTTTTTCGATGGCACCCTGTATCAGGCGGGCGCCACCGACATCATCATGCGCGAGGCCCGCGACGCATCCGCGCCCACCGTGATCTGTTTTCCGGGCTTCATGGAAAACCAGCACTACTTCCTGGAGCTGTATCAGGATGCGAATGTGGAATTCATTGCCCTCAACAATGCGGATTATTTTTCCGGGCTGTATGCGAAGAGCACGTTCACGCCCGACTGGAACGATGCCAATCCCCATGCCGTGGCCACCATCGAGCACGATGCCCATCTGCTGTGCCAGGTGATTGAAAACCTCGCCACCCGTGACGAGATCATCCTGCACGGCCATTCCCGTGGTGGCGCCGTGATCCTGGAGCTGGCGCGGCAGCGGCCCGATCTGGCGGAACGGGTGACGGCACTGCTGGAAGCGCCATTATTGCCCAAAGCCAGGCCGGCACCGAGGCTGGAACGGTTCGCGCGCTATGGTGGCCTGTATGTGTTTCCCCTGTATCTGGGCGCGATGAGCAAACTGCCCACCCATCGCATGATCACCGAGCGCTCCCACTATCCGCTCACGCCGCGCAAGCGCGAGCTGCTGGCGGGTTCCGCGCGCTTGCCCAAACGTTACAGCACGGCGTTGCGCAACATGCTCAATATTCGTGACTGGCAGTCGAGCAGGGATTTCGATCTGTATCCACGCTTCAAGGAAGTCAGGATTGTGCTGCCGGAGAAGGATGATGTGCTGTGTCGCACGGCCATGCGGTGGAGCGCGGAGCAGGGCAGTAATGTACGGATCATCGAAACCCGCGATACCAATCATTTCATCAGCCTGGAGCAGCCCCATACCATGCGGGCGGCGCTGGGATTGGTGTAACCGGAGCCGGTGCCCGCCAGCGCGTGGCACCGGTGACAGCGACCTCAAACCGCGCCTTCGTTCAGATACTTCAGCCGCGCTTCTTTCAGCGTCGCACGGCAATCATGCTGCCAGGGGTGGTAGTCCGGCTTGAAGAAATCCCGGTAGTCGGACTTGCTGAAGTTCACCATGCGGCGCAGCAGGCCAAAGGCATCCCGCCACATCTTCCCGTTGGTCATCTGCCCCGAGCGCGGCATCATCAGCAGCGCATCCAGAATATTGTGGGCAAGGAAAATCACCAGCAGAACCCGCATGGTGCGGTGCAGCAGTTTGCGATCGCCCACCAGATGATCGTACACATCGAACGCCACGCCCTTGTGTTCCAGTTCCTCGATGCTGTGCCAGGCCCAGGTGGTGCGCGTGGGCTCGGCAGTCATTGCCAGCAGTTCGCCGTCACGCAGTGCGTAGTCTGCCATCAGCGCCGTGATATGTTCGCCGCATACGGTGGCGGCCAGCTGCTGGGCTAGAGACTGATGCTTGCGTATCCATTGATTCATGTTTTTCATGCGGCGATCGATGCGGTCCAATCGATAGCCCCGCTTCACCATCGCTTCGTTCAGCGCATCGTGTTCCCGCGAATGGTGGGCTTCCTGGCCGATAAAGGCGCGCACCTGCGCTTTCAGAACGGGATCGGTGATTTTGTCCTGGAACAGTCGCACGCTATGAACGAACTGATCTTCGCCTTGCGGCAGGTTGGCAGAGAATGATGAAAACAGCAGGGTGAGAAATGCGTTGCCGCCCACCCAAAAGGTGGGCATCTCGTCGCCGTAGGCCAGCCCCATCTTGCGCACGGGAATGCCCACGTCTTCGCCTTTGAGCTTTTTGCTTTTCGGACTTGGCGGCAACGCTGTGCCCAGTGTTGCCGGATCGATGACAGCCGTCGTCATGTTTGTTTCCTCGCAGTGAATACCATGATCGGTATTTCATACTGGCAGCTGCGGAAAACCAGCGTCAGGGGCCGTTCGGACATTCTGCTTGTCATCGGTGTCCGTCGCGGCGGACACCGGACATCGTATGCGTGCGATTACAGAGGGCTCACACCACACAGCGCACAGCTTTCCTGATACAGCCGGCGGCTCAATTCCAGATTGCGGCTATGGCGCGACACCGGCAGTGGCCCGTGCGCCGATTTGAATTGACCTGTCTTGCCACGCCAGTTCTGCCCCAGAGCCATGTCGGCAATCAATGTGGCAGCCCGATCAGCGGTGATCAGAAACGGCTTCAGAAAAATCCGATACAGCCACGCTGGCAGATCGCGGTAGATCTCGGAATCCACGCCGCCGGGATGCATCGCATTGCTGGTGATGCCCGCCGGCAAGCGCCGCGCCAGTTCATTGCTGAACAACAGATTCGCCAGTTTCGACTGCGCATAGGCGGCCGTGCCGGAATAGCGCTTGCGCCCCTTGAAGCTGTTGAAATCAATCCGCCCCAGGTTGTGCATGATCGACGACAGATGCACGATGCGCGCTTCACCCGCTTTTTGCAGCGCCGGCAACAGCAGGTGGGTCAGCAGAAAGTGGCCCAGGTAATTCACGCCGAACTGTAACTCGAAACCTTCTTGGGTGAACTGCTGGCGGGTGGGATAGGCACCGGCGTTGGTGATCAGCGCATCGAGGCTGGGAAAGTCCTGCTGCACCTGCGCGGCAAACCGGCGGATGCTGTCGAACGACGCCAGATCCAGCGGATAGAAACGCACATCCGCGCCGGGCACTTCTTGCCGGATCGCCTGCACAGCTCGTTCCGCCTTGGCCTGATCGCGGCAGGCCAGAATCACCCGCTGCCCCTGCCGGGCAATCTGTTTGGCAGTGGCCAGGCCGATGCCGGCGTTGCCCCCGGTGATGACAATGGTTTTCACGTCGGTTTTCACGTCTGCCATGTTGCGTTCCTCCTGTGCGCGAGCGCGGTTGATCCGATGAGTGCCCATTTTCAATAAAAAAGGCCGCGACGGGGAGTCCGCAGCGGCCGAAAACAGCCTCACCGGCGGAACGGCTTGGGGTTGTTCCGCCAGTGTATGAGGCCGGTGCTTGGTAAAACTACGATGGTGGGTCTGCCCCTGTGGCCACTCTCGATGTCACAGAAAAGCCCGAATTCCACCTGAACACGAAGCAACCCATTATCACTGGCCGGCCTGATTGTGATGAGACTCCATTCGGACAGATTACTTGTCATCAAAGGCCACTGTATCGGGAGACAAGCTGTTTAATATGGCCGGACTGGCTGAAAACAGCCTCATGACCACACCCAGCGGGGTTAACGCCTGTGAGCAAGCGCAAGACGGAATGGTGGCAGCAGACAACGCCGGCCCGCTTTCCCCACACCTACCTGGCCATCGCCAGGGAACGGGGCGCGGATGTGGCCGCCATCCTGCGCCGGGCCCAGCTGGCGGAAGACTTCACCACAGATGCCCGCAACGAACTCACCTTCCCCCAGATGAAGCTGCTGGTGGATGCGGTGGTGGAGGCCGTGGGGGATGACGCCATCGGCATGGAGGTGGGCCTGCGCCTGCCCCCCACCGCGTTCGGCAACCTGGGCTATGCCCTGCTGTGCAGCGAAACCATTGCCGACGTGGTGCAGCTATGCGAACGCTACTGGCATCTGCTGGGCCGGGGTCTGGCTGCCAAAGTCCAGCTGGGCGGCCCTGTCTGCGTGGTGGAACTGACCCTGCTGATGCCGTTCCCCGAACCGCTCTATCACCTGGTGTATGAATCCGCTGTCGCCAGTTTTTACCGTGGCCTGCAACTGCTCACCGACACCCGGCCCGACGAACTGGAAATCTGGTTCAGCGCGCCGCGCCCGGATTACGCCGCAAAACTCGATGCGGGCCTGGGCCGCGTGCGCTACAACATGCCCGCCACCCAGTTCCGCTTCAGCGCCGAACTGCTGCAGCGCAAGCTGCCCATGCACAATCCCATCGGCCTGAAATTCGCCCTGCAGCAGTGCGAGCGGGAAGAGGCTCTGCTGGGCGAGGCCGGCCTGTGGATCCGGGAAAAGGTGCAGCGGGAAATCGTGTATGGCAAGGACGGCTATCCTACGCTGGAAAACATCAGTTCCCAGTTGCACATGACACCGCGCACCCTGCGGCGGCGGCTGGAGGAAGAAGGCACCAATTACAAATTCCTGCTGGAGGAAGCCAAGCGCCGCGACGCCGTGCAGCTGCTGGATGAAGGCGGCCTGGAAATCCAGCAGATCGCCACGCTGCTGGGCTATCAGGACCCGGCCAATTTCACCCGCGCCTTCCGCCAGTGGACGGGGCAGACGCCGAGCCAGTATCGGATGATGCGGGACGCGTCGTGATTGCGGGTTTTGTGGTGTGGCGAGGTCGGGAATTTCTTGTTGTGGTTTTCTCGTGCGCCGGAACACTACAACAGTGGCGGTTCCTGCAGGAGTGAAGGCGGCGTTGTAGGCCCCCTCACTCCACTCCCGACAACACGCTCTCGCTATAGCCCCGGTTCACACACGCCAGCACCAGCGCCCAGAACTCGGAAAAATCATTCACCACCACGTCAGGTTTGTGCGGGTATTTGTCGTTGCCGGGGAAAATTTTGTTGAGCCAGGGCTGATCCCACTGGGCGCCGTTGAAAAACACGCTGGTGATGCCGGCCAGCTTCGACGCAATGACATCGGTGGTGCTGTCGCCCACGTACCATACGTTCGTGCCAGGGGAGTAACCGAGCCTTTCCGCCGCCAGCAGCAGCTGATCCGGGTGCGGCTTGCGCAGTTCGGTATCGTCGCCGCAGATCATCACGTTGAACAGATCCGCCCAGCTGCCGTTTTCCACTGCTTTCACTTCATGCTCGAAGAATTCGCGATCGCGGTTGGTGATCACACCGAGCTTGAAACCCAGTACATGCAGGCTGACCAGCACCTGACGCACGCGGGGTTCGAACGGCAGCACGGTGCCGTAATGATTGCGATAGTGGGCGTTGAAAATCTGGTGCGCCTGCTGCTTGGCATCCTGATCCTCGCCGAACAGCACCTCGAAAATATCGGTGCGGGAGATCTTTCTGTCCGCCTTGATCCTGGGATGCAGTTGCGCGTGATCCTGCACGTACTCCACCAGGCGCGCATCCTCCGGCGACTTGCTGGTGCCAGGCTTCACCATGCGGTCGAGCAGGCCGATCTCCTTCAGTTCCGGCAGCATGTCATCCACCGCGTGATACATGGCGTCCAGTGTATCCACCAGCGTGGCGTGCCAGTCGAACAGAATCACCCGTGGCGCCGTGAGTTTTGCCACGGATGGATGCCAGTCCGGTTCGATACGGGGTGCTGGCGGCGCGGGCGGCGGAAAGTACGGTGGTCGCGCCTTTTCCACGATTTTGGCGAAGGCCAGCGGATCGTGCTGCTGACTGATCTGCAGCAGATCCATCAACTCGTCGAAGCTGTTGATGATGGCGTCTGGCGCATGTTCCGGTTCGCGGGCGAAGGATTCCCGCAACTCGTTTTCATCCCAGCAGCCGCCGTTATAGAAAATCGCGGTGACGCCAGCATTTTTTGCGGTGACCATGTCCAGATGGCCGTCGCCGATGTACCAGGTTTCCGGGCGCGGATAGGTGTCGATCTGGGCCAGGGCGTAGCGGATGATCTGTGGATCGGGTTTGTATTGCGTGATGTCGTCGGCGCAGGTGGTGAAGTCGATCAGGCGCGGCCAGGAACCATCATCTACCGTGCGCAGTTCGTGCAGCAGAAACTCGCGGCTGCGATTGGTGGCGATACCGACCTTGATTTCCAGGCGTTTCAGCGCCGCCAGATATTCGCGAATGCCGTCCTGGAAGGGTTTCACCTTGCCGTAAAAACTGCGGTAGCACTTGTTGTAGGCGCGATGGGCCAGATCCTTGGCGTCGGTGTCGTTGCCGAAAATCGCGTTGAAGATTTCCGTGCGGCTGACGCGACGTTCCACCAGGATCTTCGGATGCAGGCGGCGGAAGATGCGGATGTAGCGCACCAGTTTCACGTCGTCGGCGCTCTTGCACTGGTCTTCCGGCAGCAGACGATCCACCAGGCCGAGTTCTTCCATCTGCTCCAGCATGTCCTGCATGGCGGCGAGCATGGCGTCCTGGGTGTCCACCAGGGTGCCGTGCCAGTCGAACAGGATGGTTTTGGGGGTGGGGAGCAGGGGGAGATTGTCGCGCATGGAGAGCCCCGGTTGGACTGTGTCGATTAGGAACAGTCTAACCGAGGTTCCGGCCCTGGCCTATCTGATTGCCCGCATTGGCATTTGGCGGGAAGTGGCGGGGATTTCGCGGGGCAGCCCTAGTCCACTTGGACGATGGTCCCCCCCATCCCCCCTTTCCATAATGAACCCAGCAGGCCGGGCGCCGGGGCATTGCCTGTTCGGCGCAGCGATTCTCCCGAAATGACCTGAAGCCATGGCGGTTGAGTTGTTAGATTCCGGTTTGCTTTCTTGTCGCGTTACGTTCGGTCCTGGCGGACTTGTGCCGCCAGTCTTTTTCCCGCCCGGGCGCGGTAATAAAAATTCCAACGACAGAGACCGGTTATGAGTTTTGAACTGACCCAAGATCAGAAAAATCTGGTGAGCACTGTGCGTGAATGGGCACAGGCTGAAGTGGCGCCCATTGCGTATGAGCTGGATCAACGGGCCGAGTTTCCGTCGGAACTGTATGTGAAGATGAACAAGGAAATCGGCCTGGCGTCGATTCCTTTCAAGGAAGAGCATGGCGGTTTGGGCCTGGGCATTCTGGATATGTCCCTGGCGATCGAAGAGCTGGCCCGTGCTGATCAGACCCTGGCGCTCACCACCATGGTGGCGGTGGCCACCGGCCTGACGCTGCAGACTTTCGGCAACAAGATGCAGAAGGAAAAATATCTGCCGGATATCGTGGCGGGCCGCGCCATCGGCTCCATCGCCGGCACCGAGCCGCAAGCCGGTTCCTGGACGGCAGGTTTCAAAACCCGTGCCCACAAAGTTGATAACGGCAACTGGTCCATCAGCGGTGAAAAAGCCTTTATCACCAACAGCGGCGCCGATATCACGTCCTACAATCTGGTGTGCGCGGTGACCAGTCCCAAGGACGTGGAAAAAACCAGCATGACCCTGTTCCTGGTGCCGGCGGGCACACCGGGCGTTACCATCGGCAAGTCCTATGACAAGCTGGGCTGGCGCTCTTCTGACACGCATCCGATTTTCCTCGATGGCGCCGAAGTGGGCGACGAGATGATCGTGGGCAAGGAAGGCGATGGTCGCTACATCGTGCACAAAACCTATCAATCCGCGCGCTGCTTTTTGTCGGCGTGCGCGCTCGGTCTGTCGCAGGCCTGCCTGGATCATTCCATTGCCTATGCGAAGGATCGTCAGGCGTTCGGCCGCACGCTGGGTGGCCTGCAGCTGATCCAGAAAATGATCGCGGACATGGCGGTGAAAGTGGAAACCTCGCGTCTGCTGGCGCGTCAGGCGGCGGTGAAAGCGGATCAGGGCACTGCCAGCATTCTGGAACTGGCGATGGCGAAATATTACTGCTGCGAAATGTCATCGGAAGTGGCGGATCTGGCGCTGCAGGTGCACGGTGGCTGGGGCTTCATGAACGATTGCCCGGTGTCCCGTTATCTGCGCGACACCCGCATCACCCGCATCGGTGATGGCTCCAGCCAGATCCAGTCCATGATCATCGCAAAAGAACTGGGCCTGGATGTGACCTTTACCTGATGGCGCGACGCGCCGGAGCTTGCAGTCATGAGTCGGATCAGCGGTTTTCTGTCGGGCATCAAGGTGGTGGATCTGAGCCGCCATTTGCCCGGCCCGCTGGCCTCGATCCTGCTGGCGGACATGGGTGCGGAAATTATCAAGGTAGAACCGCCCCAGGGTGAGGAGATGCGCACCATCGGCCCGGTGGGACGCAACAGCACGTCGGTGTATTTCGATGCGGTGAACGCGGGCAAAACCGGCGTGCGTCTGGATCTGAAAAATCCGCAGCAGCGCGAGACGTTGCTGAGTCTGCTGCAGGACGCCGACATTCTGTTTGAATCTTTCCGCCCCGGCGTGCTCGACAAGCTGGGGTTGTCGATTTCCTTCTTGCGCCAGACCTTTCCCCGTCTGGTGATCTGTTCGCTGAACGGCTACGGCGAACATAGCCCGCTGAAAAAAGATGTGGGCCACGATCTGAATTACCTGGCGATGAATGGTGTGCTGGCCGGCACGGGCACAGTGGATGAAACCGTGGCACCCTGGCCACCGCTGGCGGATTGCGCCGCATCGCTGTTTGGCATGAGCACCGTACTGGCGGCGTTGCTGGAGCGGGAGCGCAGCGGCCAGGGCTGTCATGTGGAAGTGGCGCTGGCGGATTCGGTGATGCCGCTGATGACGTTCTCGCTGGCGGAACTGGGCCTGACGGGTGCCGGTATCCCGCGCGCGCAGGCATTGCTGAATGGTGGCGCTGCCCGGTATCGCACTTACAAAACCCGTGATGGTTTCCATGTGGCGCTGGGCGCGGTGGAACCAAAATTCTGGCAGGCATTCTGCGTCGCCGCCGATCGACCGGATTGGATCGCACGGATGGATGACCCACTGCCGCAAAATGAATTGCAGCAGGAAGTGGCCGCGTTTTTCGCCGGGCTGACGCTGGCGGAATGTCAGCAGCGCTTTGGCGAGGTGGATTGTTGCTTCAACCAGGTGCTGGAGTTGCAGGACGCTGTTGAAACCCCTCACATGCGCACGCGCAAATTGGTGGTGAAGGGCAGTGATGGGCAATATCAGGCGCTTTATCCCGCCTATGTGGATGGTGAACCGCCGCTGCGGCGGGTGCCGTTCAAGGAAATCTAGTTTCAAACAAATAACAACTACAAACAGGAGCCCGGTATGAATATTCGAGACATGATGCGCCGTTCCGCCACATTTTATCGTGATCGCCCGGCCATCATCGCCGGCGAACATCGCCTCACTTACGCACAGGCCTGGGAACGGGGTCTGCGCATGGCGAACCTGCTGCTGTCACTCGGCCTGAAGCCCGGTGATCGCGTGGGTTCCCTGGAAGACAATACGCTCGAAGCAGTGGACTTTTTCCTCGGCGCCGCCATCGCCAATATCGTGCGGGTGCCGTTGTATGCGCGCAACGCCCGCGCCAGCCACATGGCCATGCTGGAACAGACCCAGTGCAAGGCCGTGGTGGTGGCAGAAAAATATGCCGATCAGCTGGAAGGCATGAACAATGAAATCGCCGACCTGCAGCACATCATCGTGCGACAGGCCGATGGCTATGAAAAATGGCTGGCCAGCTTCCCGGCTACTGATCCCAATGTTTTGGTCAACGACCAGGATCTGTATGTGATCCGTCACACCGGCGGCACCACCGGCAAACCCAAGGGCGTTTCATTTACCCATAAAGCCTGGCTCGATATCGGCCGCAACTGGTTCTTCACCATGCCGCCGGTTTCACCCGGTGATGTGTGCATGCATATCGCGCCGATATCTCATGCATCCGGCTACCAGTTCGTGCCCATCTGGCTGATGGGCGGCGTGAATCTGGTGGTGGAAAAATACCAGCCGGAAGCCGTGACCCATCAGATGGTGAAGGAAAAAGTCGGCTACGTGTTTGTGGCGCCCACCATGGTGCGCGACATCATGGCAGTGCCGGGTGTGAAGGAGATGGACTGGTCGGCGATGAAAGTGATCTTGATCGGTGCCGCGCCCATTACCGAAACCGACGTGCGCCGCGCCTACGACGTGTGGGGCGATGCCATCTGCCAGCTGTATGGACAGTCCGAAGGTGTACCCGTGTCGGTGACCATGGCGAAGGAATGGGTGGCCGAGGTGCCGGGCTCGCAGCCACTGCGTTCCCTGGGCAAGGTGCATCCGTTCTGCGAAGTGGAAATCCGCGATATGGAAACCCACGAACCGGTACCGTTCCGCACCGAAGGTGAAATCTGCTTCCGTGTCGACGGCCAGATGCCAGGCTACTGGCAAAACCCAGACTCCACCAAGAAGACCATCATCGGCGGTTTCATTCACACAGGTGACGTTGGTTACCTGGATGAAAACGGCTACCTCTACATGTGCGATCGCAAAGACGACATGATTCTGTCCGGCGGCTACAACATCTGGCCGACGGAGCTGGAAAACGTACTGGCCACGCACCCGGCAGTGAAAGAAGTCGTTGCATTTGGTGTGCCGAGCGAACGTTTCGGTGAATCACCGTATGCCATCGTCACTGTGAGTGATCCCACAGCGGTGACCGAGCAGGAGTTGATTGACCTGTGTGCTAAGGAACTGGGTTCTTACAAGAAGCCTATCCGTGTGGAGATCCGCACCGAATCCCTGCCGCGCACGCCCGTGGGCAAGCTCAGTCGCAAACTGATCCGTGATCCCTACTGGGCCGGCCTCGGTCGTAAGAAATAAAGCGCCAAAAATAATCGAGTTGTCACTATGAGCAAAATCGCATCACAGGTGAACAAAAACAGCGACCAGTTCAAGGCCAATGTGGCCTATCACGAAGAACTGGGCGCGCAACTGCGGGAACGGATCGCCGACGCCATTCACGGCGGCCGTGATCACCTGATCGAGCGTCATCGCAAGCGGGGCAAACTGTTGCCCCGTGAGCGCATTGACCTGCTGGTGGATCCCTTTACGCCGTTCCTGGAATTTTCGACCCTGGCGGCCTACGAGCAGTACGGCGGCAAGGTGCACAGTGCGGGTGTGGTGACGGGCATCGGCGTGGTGCATGGCACCTTCTGCGTGATCGTGGCCAATGACTCCACCGTGAAGGGCGGCGCTTATTATCCCGAAACGGTGAAAAAGCATATCCGCGCCCAGGAGATTGCCGAGAAGCATCAGCTCCCCTGCATTTATCTGGTGGACTGCGGCGGCGCCTATCTGCACGAGTGGGATCGGGTGTTCCCGGATCGCGATCACTTCGGCAATATCTTTTTCCGCCAGTGCAACCTGTCGGCGCAGGGGCTGACGCAGATTGCGGCCGTGTTTGGTGTCTCCACCGCAGGTGCTGCGTATATTCCCGCGCTGTCCGATGAAGTGGTGATGGTGCGCGGCAATGCCACCATTCACCTGGGCGGCCCGTCCATCGTAAAAGTGGCGATCAACGAGGATATCAATCCGGAAGATCTCGGCGGCGCGCAGATGCACACCACGGTGTCCGGTGTGTCTGACTACATCGCGGAATCCGAGCAGGAAGCCATCGCGCGGGTGCGCGATATCGTGTCGCGCCTGAATCGCCCGCTGCAGAAGCATGTGCGAACCCAGCCAGTGCAGGAGCCCGCCTATTCCATCGAGGAACTGAAAGGCATCGTCAACAAAGATATGGCCCAGCCCTATGACATGCGTGAAGTGATTGCGCGCATCGTAGACGGCAGTGACTTGCAGGAATTCAAACCCTTGTGGGGTACCAGTCTGGTGTGTGGCACTGCGCACATCCAGGGTTACCCGGTGGGCATTCTGGCAAATAACGGCCCGCTGTTCTCCGATTCGTCCGTGAAAGGCGCGCATTTCATCGAACTGTGCGAACAGCGCAATATTCCGCTGCTGTTCCTGCAGAACGTGCCGGGCTTCATGGTGGGCAAGGCGGCGGAGCAGGGTGGTATTTCCAAGCACAGCGCCAAGCTGGTGTATGCCATGTCCTGTGCGAAGGTGCCGCGTTTCACCGTGGTGGTGGGCGGTTCCTACGGTGCAGGCAATTACGGCATGTGTGGCCGTGGTTTCCGCCCCAATATGATGTTCGCCTGGCCCAATTCCGTGGTGGCCACCATGAGCGCTGACATCGGCACCAACGTGGTGATGGAGTTGGCGCGCACCAGTATCAGCAAGCCGCCGACACCGGAAGCGCTGGAAAAGCTGGATCGGGAAACCCGCGCCATGTACGCGGAAAAGAGCGGCGCCTATTACGCGACGTCGCGTCTCTGGGATGATGGCATCATCGAACCCACCCAGACCCGCGATGTGATCGGCCTGTGCCTGGCGGTGGCAGCCACCTTGCCACCGGAAGAAGGCCGCAAGTATGTGTACCGGATGTAGGAACGACAAATGAATTTCAACACCATCAAAGTGGCCGTCGATACCCGTGGCGTGGCAACCCTGCTGCTGAACCGCCCTGAGCGTCACAACGCCATGAACGACGAACTGATCCGCGAAGTCACCGAAGCGGCGCGCATGCTGGATGCCGATCCGAAAGTCCGCTGCGTGATTCTGACGGGCGCCGGTGAATCCTTCTGCGCCGGCGGCGATCTGAAATGGATGCAGGGGATTCTCAACTCCAGCCGTGCCGAGCGCGTCGCTGACAGCGCCAAGCTGGCCACCATGCTGCGCACCCTGAACGAACTGTCCAAGCCGTTGATCGGTCGCATCAACGGCCAGGCCTATGGTGGTGGCACCGGCATGATCGCCGTGTGCGACATCGCCATCGCGGTGGAGTCGGCCAATATGGCGCTCACGGAAGTGCGCCTGGGTCTGACACCGGCGAACATTTCCACCTTTGTGGTCGCGAAGATGGGCCGTTCCAACGCGCGCCGCACTTTTCTCAATGCGCGCCCGCTCTCGGCAGCCAAGGCGAAGGAAGTCTGCCTGGTGGATGAAGTGGTGCCCGACGACCAGATCGATGCTGCCGTGGAAAAGGAGATCGGTTATGTGCTGCAGTGCGGCCCCGGCGCCATCGCGGCCACCAAGAAGCTGATTTTCTATGTCGACAGCCACGACACCGACACCAATCTGATCTACACCGCCAATCTGCTGGCAGACACCTGGGAATCCACCGAAGGACAGGAAGGCATCCGCTGTTTCTTCAACAAGGAAACGCCGAGTTGGAGACAGCCATGAGCGAAATAAAAGCCATGAGCGAAAGAAAAGCCGTGAGTAGCATCAAGCGTTTGCTAATAGCCAACCGGGGCGAAATCGCCTGCCGGGTGATTCGTACCTGCAAAAAGCTCGGCATTGAATCTGTCGCGGTATTTTCCGATGCGGATCGTCGCGCCCGCCATGTGCAGCAGGCCGATCTGGCCTGTCATATCGGTGGTGCCGCCGCCAGCGAAAGCTACCTGAACGCGCAAGCCATCATCGACGCTGCGCTGAAAGTGAAAGCCGATGCCATTCACCCTGGCTATGGCTTTCTGTCCGAAAGCACGCAACTGATTTCCCTGTGCAACAAACACGGCATCATTTTTGTCGGTCCCACGGTGGAAAGCATCGCTGCCATGGGTTCGAAGATCGAAGCCAAGCTGATTGCACAGCAGCTGGATATACCTACCGTTCCTGGCTACAACGGCGACAACCAGGATCTCGCGTTCCTGCAGGGACAGGCAGAAAAAATTGGCTTTCCGCTCCTGATCAAGGCCAGCGCCGGTGGTGGCGGCAAGGGCATGCGGATCGTGCACCAGATCGGCGAATTCCGCGAGGCACTGACACTGGCGCGCCAGGAAGCACTGAACGCCTTTGGTGACGATCGCGTACTGCTGGAAAAATATATCGTGCGTCCGCGTCACATCGAAGTGCAGTTGCTGGGCGACGAGCACGGCAACGTGGTGCACCTGTTCGATCGTGAATGCTCGATCCAGCGCAACTACCAGAAAGTCATTGAAGAGGCGCCGGTCAGCCAGATGGACAGCGCAGTGCGCCAGCAACTCTTCGACTGCGCCGTGCGGCTGGGCCGACACCTGCGCTATCGTGGTGCTGGCACCGTGGAATTCATTTTCGACGCCGATGCCCAGCGCGCCTATTTTCTCGAAATGAATACCCGCCTGCAGGTGGAACATCCCACCACCGAACTGGTGCTGGGACTGGATCTGGTGGAGCTGCAGATTCGCGTCGCCAATGGTGAAGCATTGCCGTTCAACCAAAATGACCTGCAACCCCGTGGCCATGCCATCGAAGCACGGGTAAACGCAGAAGATCCTGCCAACAAATACCTGCCGGAAATCGGCACGTTGCAACTCTATCGTGAACCGGTGGCCGAAGGACTGCGCATCGACAGCGGCGTGCAGCAGGGTTCCGAGATCACGCCGTTCTACGATTCCATGCTGGCCAAGGTGATCGCTTATGGCGACACCCGTGGCCTTGCGGCGCAGCGTCTGCTGCACGGACTGAACAACTTTGCGATTGGCGGCGTCAAAACCAACCAGGAATTTCTCACCAGCCTGATCACGCGGCCCGCCTTCCACCAGGAGCTGTCCACGCAGTACATCAGCAGGGAATTTCCCAACGGCTGGCAACCCTGGGGCGAGCAGATGCATATGGCCATCGCTGCGGCTGCCTGGGGACTGGAGCAGGAAACTGCAGCGAACGTTGCGATGTCGGGCACACCCTGGCAGCGACTGGGTGCCTGGCGTCTGACCACGCCGGCAGGCACACCCGCCATGGCGCGCCTGTGGCTGCAACAACCCGATGGTCTGGTGGAAATCCAAATCGCTGGCCAGCATGGTCATTACAAGGTCAGCTCCATCAAGAAATCACCCAAGAACGAAGTGCTCGACAGTGCCGCGTTCTCTATCGTGCTGCAGCGTCCGTCCGTCGACATGCCGGCAGGATTGCAACAGCAATGGGCGGTGGAACTGGATGGCACCCGCCGCTCGCTGGACATCGTGATCCGCGACAGACAGGTATCGCTGAGCTCGCCTCGTCTGCGCCGCAGCTACAGGTTCATGGGGCTGGAAGAAAGCCAGCTGGGCAACGCCGCTGCGCTGAAAAATGCCAGCAACACCATCCGCGCCCGCATGCCCGGTTTGATCACCGACGTGTTGGTGCAGGCAGGCGATAAAGTGGAAGAGGGCAGCACTGCGGTCGTGATGGAAGCGATGAAGCTGATCCATAACCTGCCGTGCCCTGTCACCGGCACTGTCAAGCAGGTACAGGTGGCGCCCGGTGACAAAGTGGAAGATGGCAGCCTGCTGATCGAGATCGAGCCGGCGGAATAATCACAACGACAAAGCGAGCAATTCGGAGGGAGGGAAAACTGCAATCGCGGGCATTTACACGCAGCCGAGCATCGCAGGGCAGATCGGAAACAAGGTGGCGAGTGTCTGAGCGCGCAGCGCGAGTTGCGCCACCGCCGATCTGACCGAGAAGCACAGGGTAGCCGAAGGCCAAGTGTTCATGCCTGCGATTGCAGTTTTCCTGACCGCAGGATTGCGTGCTACGGAGCACGTATCTCAATGCTAAACCCCTACTTCAACGAAGAACACAACCTGCTGCGGGAACAAGTCCGCCGCTTCGTCGAAAACGAAATCGTCCCCAACGCCGAAGCCTGGGAGCGTGACGGCTGCGTCCCCCGGGAAATCCTGCGCAAAATGGGCGACCTGGGCTTCCTCGGCCTCACGCATTCAGAGCAATACGGTGGCAGCGGCATGGACGTGCGTGGCGCTGTCGTGCTGGCGGAAGAACTCGCCCGTTCCACCTTTGCTGGCGTCACCATCACCGCCCTCGTGCACACCAACATGGCCTCGCCCCACCTGGCCAACGCAGGCTCCCCCGAGCAAAAACAGAAATACCTGCCCGACATCATCGCCGGCAAAAAAATCACCGCCATCTGCGTCACCGAGCCCGGCGCGGGTTCCGACGTCGCCGGCATTCGCACCCGCGCCGTCAAAGATGGCAACGACTGGATCATCAACGGCAGCAAAATCTTCATCACCAACGGCGTCTATGGAGACATCTACTTCGTCGCCGCCAAAACCGATCCCGACGCCAAAGGCTCCCGCGGCATCTCCATCTTCATCGTCGAAAAAGGCACACCCGGCTTCAAGGTCGGCCGTGCGCTGAAGAAACACGGCTGGCGCAGCTCCGACACCGCCGAACTCTTCTTCGACGACGTGCGCGTGCCCCAGGAAAACATGCTGGGCGAACTCAACAAGGGCTTCTACGCCGTCATGAAAAACTTCCAGCACGAGCGCATCATGCTGGCGGCCATGGGCGTGGGCGAAGCACAAAAGGCCTTTGAAATCACCCTGGAACACGTCAAGACCCGCAAAGCCTTTGGTGCTGCGCTGTTCGACAAGGACGTGATCCGCGAAAAACTTGCCCGCATGCAAACCAAAATCGCCATCGCCCACAACTACCTGCATTACGTCGCCTGGCTCGATGCCCAAGGCGTGGATTGCATCAAGGAAGTTTCCATGCTCAAGGCCAACGCCTGTGAAATCGCCAACGAAGTCATGTACGATTGCGTACAGCTGCACGGCGGCATGGGCTTCATGGAAGAGTGTGCAATCGAGCGCATGTACCGCGATGCCCGCGTACTGCCGATTGGCGGTGGTGCCACCGAAGTCATGTTCGGTGAAGTGGCCAAACGTCTGTAGCCTGGAAATGGATGCGGTGTTGTCGGCATCCTGATGAGCCGGAACACGCTTTCACAAGGGGGAGCGATGACACTGCAGTATCCGTTTTCAGAACCGCCTGGCAAAGGTAGCGCGATTGCCATACACGATGACATCAAGTGGCTGCGCACACCACTGCCGCTGTCGCTGAATCACATCAACTGCTATCTGCTGCGGGATGGTGATGGCTGGGCCGTGGTGGACACCGGCATGAACAGCGAAGCCGCCCGTTCCCAGTGGCTGGCGGTGATCGACAACGAATTGCACGGCGCCCCACTCACCCGCGTTTTCGTCACTCATCATCACCCCGATCATGTGGGTCTGGCCGGCTGGCTGTGCGATCGCTTCCAGATTCCCCTGTGGATGTCGGAAAGCGAATACTTCCACACCTGCGCATTCAACGCGCCCCGTCGTTCGAAGCCCTATTGGCAGGTGGAACAGTATTTCCTGCAATCTGGCATGTCGCTGGAAAGCCAGCAGTCACTCTATTCCAACGATGACTACAACCACATGGTGTCCGAGGTGCCAGAATCCTATCACCGACTCACGGATCAGCAACGCATCAGCATCGGCGGGCGTGACTGGCTGGCAATTACCAGTCGCGGCCACGCGCCGGAACATCTCTCGCTCTACAGTCCTGAATTGAATATCTATTTTTCCGGCGACCAGTTGCTGCCGAAGATCACCTCGAATGTGAGCGTGTCGCCCACAACACCGGATGCCGACCCGCTTGGCGACTGGCTTTCTGCCCATGAACGCCTGCCCCATCTGCTGCCCGACAATGCCCTGGTTTTGCCGGCGCACCAACTGCCATTCCACGGTGTGCATACGCGCTTACAGCAAGTAGTGGATCACCATGAACAGCGCATGGAAAAACTGCTGCGGCTATGTGAGTCACCGCAAACGGCCCAGCAGCTGACCACGCAATTATTCGATCGCAAGCTGGATGCTTTCCAGAACTTCCTCGCGGTGGGAGAATGTCTTGCCCACCTGCACCGGCTGCTGGCACTCGGGAAAGTGCAACGCAACCAGCAGGATGGCATTCATTATTTCAGTTCGTAAGCACTTTTCAGAGGGATAGCCCATGCATACCGAATCTTTGGCCCAGGCCATCGAGGAGATCATCAACGCGCGCCGTTCCGTGCGCGGTTTTTTGCCGACACCGGTGCCACGCGACACCATCGCAAAGATTTTCACCCTGGCCCAGCGCACGCCGTCCAATTGCAACACACAGCCCTGGATCACTCATGTGGTCAGTGGTGAAAAACTCGAGATCTTGCGCCAGAAAATTCCCGAAAATACCATGATGGGCAAAATGACCCTGGATTACCCGTACAGCGGCAAATACGACGGCGTTTACAAGGAGCGGCAGTACGACGCCGCTGCGCAAATGTATAGCGCCGTTGGCATCGGTCGCGAAGAAAAGCAGAAACGCATGGAAGTGTTCATGCGCAACTACCACTTCTTCAACGCGCCCCATGTGGCGTTTCTGTTTCTGCCGGAGCCGTTCAGCCTGCGCGAGGCGGCGGACGTGGGTATGTATGCGCAAACGCTGATGTTGACACTAACCGCATTCGGTTTGGGCAGCTGTCCGCAAACCTCGCTGGGCTTTCACGCGGATCTTGTGCGCGCAGTGCTGGACGTGAACCCGGTGAACAAATTGCTGTTCGGTATTTCCTTTGGTTACGAGGATAAGAACGATCCGATTAACAGTACCCGCATGGGCCGGGCGGGCCTGGCAGACACCACGTTTTTTCATGATTGAAACGCTGCGCGGGAGTGGTATCCGGGCGGCAGTCCGTGTATAGTCGATCAGGTATACGGTGTATAGTAAAGAGCCGTTAGGCATTGCGAGCACTGATCAATAACAAGAAATTCGTGGAGGATTACATGACAACAACTGCAGCAGCTATCGACGGCGCCTGGGATTTCGTGGTGAAGACTCCCACTGGCGAACAGAAGAGCGTCGTGACGCTGAAATCCGAAGGCGACAAGCTGGTGGGCACCATGGACAGCAAGGACTACGGTGTGCAACAGATCGAGGAAGGCAAGTGGGATGGTGAAACCCTGGTGTGGAAAAGCAAGGTGACCAAGCCGATGAAGCTGACCCTTACTTACACCGCTACACTGGATGAAAATAAAAACCTCAAGGGTTTTCTGAAAGTGGCGATGGCGAAGATGCAGTTCACGGGCACGCCGGTCGCAAGGTAATTTGTCGAGCTGTAAGAGAGGGGCCGCGCTTGCGGCCCTTTTTTGTGTCCGGAATGCAGCTTTTTCAGCTGGAACCGGCGCCACTTTCACCGGTGAGTCGATTCTACCATTAGGGAACCTCTGAATAAGTCCCAAATATTGGCATAGTATCCAAAACTTCCAGAGAGTCGCCAGCTATGGACCAAATCAGTTTCGCCGAGCTCGAGTACAACCACAAAAAGAAGAAGACTCGGCGCGAGAAATTTCTGGAACAGATGGACAAGCTGATTCCGTGGAAACGCCTGGAAAACCGTATTCGACGCCATTATCCCAAGCCGGGTAATGGTCGCCAGCCTTATCCGCTGGAAGTTATGCTGCGCATTCACTGCATGCAGCTGTTTTACAACCTGAGCGATCCGGCCATGGAAGACGCACTCTATTTCCGCCATCTGCTGGAAAAACATCATCTAGGTGAAAAGATCTTCGATGAGATCAACGCTGTATTGAAGAAGCAGGGGCTTTCCATGAAAGAAGACACCATCGTAGATGCCACCATCATAGCCGCTCCGTCATCCACAAAGAATGAGCAAGGTGAACGTGATCCGGAGATGCACCAAGTCCAAAAAGGCAGCGAATGGCATTTTGGCATGAAATTGCATATTGGAGTCGATGATACGCTGGGCCTGATTCACGATATTGCGACGACACCGGCAAACGCTCATGACATCACGCAAACGGAAAATCTGCTGCATGGCGATGAAAAGCGTGTGTGGGGTGACGCCGGCTATCTGGGTGTTCACAAGCGTTCGGAATTCAGTGATCGCAAAGTGCAATGGCATATTGCGCTGCGTCCAGGCAAGCGCCGCCAGCTGCCGTCAGACTCGCTGGAAAATCAGATCGAACGTATGAAGGCGTCGGTGCGAGCAAAAGTAGAGCATCCCTTCCTGATCATCAAAAGGACGTTCGGTTACAGCAAGGTTCGGTATCGTGGCCTGGCGAAGAATACCAATCGCCTTTATGTGCTGGCGGCCTTTGCCAATCTGTTACTGGCCCGAAAATTCATGAAATCCTAGGATAGGTGCGCCTGGCACATGCCTGCTGGCAGGAATCAGGCGTAAAATGGACAGCCAAAGCAGGCTTTCGCGTCGATTTTTGGCGCAGGCGGCGCCTGAATGGAAAAACTGAAACAATCAATTGGGTTGTTCAGAGGTTCCTTAGCAGAGTCCTGACACTGCCAATGGCGCACGGACAATAATTTGGCGTTCTACAGACATTGACGGCGTCTGCTCTCAAACTTTAAGGTATTTTTTCCTGATACCCAGCATCAAAGGGCTGTTTCTTTTCTGGCTATGCTGGGTAGGGCTCATATAAACAAAATACCAGAGGTGAATCGTGAAATATTCAAAGGGATTTGGCTGCGCATTCGCGTTGGCACTGGTAGTCAACCTAGGGGGGTGCAAGTCTCCTAGTGAAGTTCAGGTGGATGGTATCAATGCCAAAGACCCCACCATGGGCGCCATTAACGGCTTGGAGCGGCGTCACGCCTGGATCGTCGCGGGTGTGCCGGGGCAGTCCATACGATTCGATATTTCAGTTCGCAACAGTCAGAATAAAACCGATGTTCCTCTGGAACTGGACTCGGTGAGTCTGGTGGGAACGAACGATTTCTTTCCCATGCAACAGTTTGCAGATAACGCCCTTAAACAGTATCAGAAATCCACCTTAATATTGAACTATGGCGCGGTCGCTTTGCCGGCGTTGGATTCTGAAAAAAAACGCGTTATCCCTTACAGCGTGCAGGCCGAATACGGGGCAGAGACGATCACATCGGATCCGGCTTTTGTCGAAGTATTAAGACCTTATTGCCAGGTAGATGCGGCACCCTTTTCAACTCTGGGTATGACCTTTGAAACACCGGCCGGCGTGGCCCCCGAAGGCGGTTGGCCCACGTTGCTGTTTGTTCATGGTGGTGGCTTGAACCGGCGTAATCATGTGGACATGGAAGCCTATGCCATGTTCATGCTCGAACAAGGTTACGCAGTTGCCAATATGAACTACCGCCTGGTAGATACGGAAAACAACCAGAACAACTCGATCTACGCCAAGGCTGACCTGTGGAATGATCCGGTGTCGGATGTGAAATGTGCCATTCGTTATTTGAAAGAAAATTCAGCAGTATTGAAAGTAAATGCAGGTAAGATCGGCATGGTTGGTCATTCGTCTGGCGCTAATATTGCGATGGAAGCTGCCATGACTTTTGACAGTTCATTGCCTGTATTTGCGGAGCAGGGCACACCAGTACGTTTGGGTCCGGTTACGCAGAGTTACGACACTTCCGTGGCCGCATTGTTTACCATGGATGCCATCGTTAATTTCAGCGTGTTCTGGGAGCTATTTGAGGATTCTGCCTTGGCTCTGGTTGCAGCGAATTCTCCGCTGCTCAATGATGCTCAGAAAGTCGCGTTGAAGGATACGGTTACCAAAACATTTGTTGCGGAGCAAACCATCATAAACGGTTTTGGTCCGAACGATTTAAATTGGGAAAATCATCCTTCAGCAGTTGCACAGGATGTGGTGAACTACATTGATCTGCAGACTGACCTCCCAGTGTTCATGGAGCATAGCACTGTGAATCCCAAGAAGGAATTCTGGGGTATAAAGTTGAAGGCTGCCCCTTATGAAGCGTGGAGAAGTAGTTGCACCTTTGTTAATGCAGTACAAAATGCTGGTTCCTCGAAGCAACAAGGGCAAACCTTTGCAAAGGATGTTGTCGGCGGCACCCACTATGACTTCGTTGAGAACCCCAAAACGGTGACAAACATATCGAACGACATGCTCGGATTCTTCAATTTCTACCTCAAAAATCAGGGAACCAAGCCAGTCACTGGTTTCGATTATAGTCGTTGCGATTCACTGGGAGCCGGCTGATTGAAGTTAGGGATGGAATGTACTAATTCCATCCCTGTTTTCATGAGATGTTAGCGCGACTGGCAATGGCTGACGTTGTCGTGCGCGAGCGTGATCCCAGTTTGTCCCGTAGTTGCATAATCGGTTTTTCGACTAACAGATGCAGAACCGTTGCAGGAATTAGGGTCAGTATTGTCGCGGCAAAGAAAGCCACCGGCATCCAATAGTAAGGAAATGGCTTGTCCCCACCAACTAAATCCAGATACTTCAGATTGCCCATCAGATTGGCCATCACAAATAGCACCAGAATGTAGTGAAAAAGGTACATGCTGTATGACAGCTGGGCGATCGGATACCAGCCTTTCCATTCGAGAATCCGTTTGAAAGGCTGTAGAAGTCCAGCAGGACCATTCACTGCGAACAGTACCCAGACCAGTGCCAGACCAAACACATTACGGCTCACTATGAGGTGCCAGAGAGTGGCTGCGCGGGAAGGTTCACCTGCGTATGGATTCGGGCCCAGTGTAAGCAGCAGAGATACCATAGCCACCAGGCTGAGCCCATTGAACAGCAGACGGTTCTGACGCAGTTTCTCCAGTTCCTCTTTGTGGTGAGCCATTGCATATGCCAGTATGGCGCCGCTGACAAAAGGACCAAAACGTGTGTACAGATTTACGTAAAACCGGTCGTAATAGTGGTGAAAAGTCTGATCATCGAAATAGATGTCAGCCAGTGTAATGTTCCATAACCGTTCATCGCTGAAAAACACCGCGAAGGTGCACAATTGGCTGGCAACCAGCAACAGCAGCAATCTCGCCAACGGGCGCGAGCTTTTCAGCACAAACCATAGCAGCAGTGCAGGGAAAACCAGATAGAACTGTTCTTCAACTGCAAGGCTCCAGGTCCAGGGAATCGACATCTCCGCCAGGGGAAGGAAATTGTTTACGTAAAGAAAGTTTGCCCAAACATTGGGAGGGGAGTTGGGACTCAAGGATATGAATAGGAGTATGAAAGCAAAATACGCCGGCGTAAGGCGCAGGTAGCGGCGCCAGTAAAAGCGCTTCAGGTTGATGTCACTGCTACGCTTGTGTTCATGAAACAATAGCGCTGCTATCAGATAGCCACTGATGACGAAGAACGCGTCCACTGAATAGTCCAGCGTCCATACCCAGCCCAGATACCAGGGAGTTTCCTGCACTAAGTGTTGGAAGTAGCCCGGGTCACCTGCCACTCGGGCCAGGTAGAAGCAGTGATAGAGTATGATCGCCAGCATTGACAGTGCGCGTACGCCATCAATGGCGGCGAAATTATTTTGGGGACGAACAAACAGAGCCGCTGTGTTGGCGCGTATGGAACTCCAGCCTGCTTTAAGCATGCATGCCTCTTGATGAGCATTATTAAGTCATGGAACGTCTGGCGCTCAGCTCGTTGCGCTGTAGCGGGGACTTTATCATCAGGATAGGGGGCGGCGTTGTTTCTTTAAAGTGGTTTATTGTTTCAATTCCCAACGGGCTAGTTCGGGTGCTTTGATGGGCAGGTAACGGTGCTACCAAAGCAACCCCTTGTATTCCATATCAGCTTAGGCCAATACCCACTGAGGATTCTCCGCAATGAGCTTTCCCAGCGCCGCGCTGTGCTGCTGGGCGTTGCCGAACATCAGTTCGTTCTTCTTCGCCCAGGTGAAGAAGCGGTGCAGGGGGTAATCCAGATCCTGGCCGATGCCGCCGTGCAGGTGCAGGAAGATGTGGGCGGCCTTGTGGCCGGAGTCGCACAGCCAGAACTTGGCGACGCGCGACGACAGTGCCGCAAGACCGTTGCCGTTGTCCAGATCATCCAGCGCGCGCCAGAGCACGCCCTGCAGGGCTTCCACCGCCATGTAGCCATCCGCCGCCTGTTGGGCCACGGCCTGGAACGATGACAGGGCGCGATTGAACTGCTTGCGCTCATTGGTGTAGGTGGCGGTGCGCTGCATGGCTTCCCGCAGGATGCCGACCTGCTGGGCGGCCAGGGCGGTGTACAGCCGCAGGGATTGCCATTCCAGCAGGGCATCGGCTTCGTCGCCCACGGCGATGCAGTTGCCGTTTTTGACGTCCACGTTGTCGAAGCGGATCTGGCCGGCGGTTTCGCCGCTACCGGCTTTCTGCGCGGTGATGGAGATGCCCTTGCTGCTGGCGTCGCAGTAGCCCACCCAGCGGCTGCCGTTGCCCAGACTGGCTTCCACCAGGAAACCGTGGGCGATGGGTGCGTACAGGCTCAGGGTGCTGATGCCATTCAGCGTCCAGCCGTTGGCGGAGGTGGTGGCGCTTAGCGGCGCCAGCTTCTGCAGGCCACTGTAGGGGCGCACGGGTGCCAGGATTTTTTCGCCGCTGGTTACCGCAGGCAGCAGGGACTTTTTCAAGCTGTCGCCACCGAACTGTGCGATCGGCAGGGCGCAGGCAACGATGGATTCGATCAGCGGAACCGGTGCCACGGAGCGGCCCTGGGCTTCCAGCACGATGCACAATTCTGTCATGCCCATTTCCGAGCCGCCGAATTCTGCCGGTAGCGCAGTGCCCAGCAGGCCGGCGCCACCCAGTTGCTGCCAGAGTTCAGCGTGAAACGGCTGCTCCGCCTTGAAGCACTGCTTGATGGTGTCGTCGCCGCCCAGGTCGCGGAACATGCGGTCCGCCACGTCCTTGATCGCCAGTTGGTCTTCAGAGTAATTGAAATTCACGATTCGAGTCCTGCTGCGTCAAACGATGGTGTTGGGCATGCCGAGGGCGAAGGAGGCGGTCATGGAACGCATCACTTCCAGCACACCGCCGCCGACGGTCATGATCTGTGCGGCGCGATAGTCGTATTCCAGATGGCCGTGGAAAATCGCCTCGGGGCTTTCGTACTGCACCACGGCATCTTCGCCCACCAGTTCGGTGAGGCCGCGCAGCACGTCGATCTGCTCCAGGGTGTTCAGCACTTTCGAGCCGGAGGCCAGCGCCACGTCGATCTTGTGGGCGTCCACGCCGGCGGCGTTGCGCAGGTTGAGCACTTCCATGGATTCCAGGCGGGCGTAGAGTTCGCCCACTTTCAGCTGCACCGCGGGATCGTCGAGCCGGCGCACGCCATTGGCATCCGGTTGTGCCAGCAGGTTCAGCACGTAGCCGAACTGCTTGCGGGCGATCACGGTCATCGCTGCCAGCACGATGCGCTCGTGGTTGAGCTGGGAAGTAATGACCTTCCAGCCGCCGTTCACTTTGCCCACCACGCGGCTGGGCGGCACTCTCACGTTGGTGTAGTAGGTGACGTTGGTGTCGACGCCCGCCACGGTGTGAATCGGTGCGTGGGAATAGCCGGGATCTTTGGCGTCCACGATGAACAGGGTGATGCCGTCGGAAGGGCGCTTGCCGTCATTGCTGGTGCGGGCGGCGAGCCAGATGTACTCGCAGTCATGGCCGGCGCTGGTCCACACCTTGGTGCCGTTGATGACCCAGTTTTCGCCGTCGAACTCTGCCTTGGTTTTCAGCGAGGCCAGATCGGTGCCGGAGCCGGGTTCGGAGTAGCCGATGGCGAATATGCATTTGCCCGCTGCGATCTGCGGCAGGAAGAAATTCTTCTGCTCCTCGGTGCCGAACGCCATGATCGACGGCGCCACGGAATTGAGGGTGATCAGCGGGAACGGGGTGTGGGTTTTCCAGGCTTCCTCGAACAGGATCAGCTGTTCCACTGCGCTGTATTCCTTGCCGCCATACTGCTTGGGCCAGCTCAGGGTGAGCATGTTGTCCTTGCCCAGCTGTTCCACCAGACCGCGGAAAATGGGGCCGCCTTCCTTGCCCATGCAGGCCGCGACCGCCTCGGGGGTCATCAGGCCGGTGAAGTAGTCGCGCAGCTGTTGGCGCAGTTCCCGTTGTGCTTGGCTGTATCGTGTGTCCATGGGGCTTCAGGATTCTTTTCAGCGAGGAATGGGTGGATCGTACCAATTTTGCAACTATTATGCAATAGTGTTGCAAAATGGTGCGAAAGACGTTCACTTGCGGCTGAACATGCGGGCCCAGATGTTTTGCACCTGTTGCGACGGCAGCAGGCGGTGCAGCCAGGGCAGGGGCGCGACACCGGGGCCAATCAGGTAGGACAGCTTCATGTGCCTGGCGCAGATCATCTGCCGGTACACGCGGTCGGCGAATTCCGGCGGCGAAAAGAATTTGAAGTTGGAGCCCACGGCGGTGGCACCGTCGACGAAGTGGCGCTGGTATTCGTCACGCAGATGCTCGGGAATGGCATTCCACTGGCCGTTTTTCACGTCGTCGCCGAACGCCACCATGGGCGTGTCCACGCCGCCGGGCTCCAGCGATGCCACCTGCACGCCGAAGGGCGCCATTTCCATGCGCATGTGATTGGTCAGTGCTTTCAGCGCGGTTTTCGACACCGGATAGGCCGAACCCATGGGCAGGGTCATGTGCACCGACGCCGAGGTGGTATTGATGATGCGGCCCCGCGCCTTGCGCAGCAGCGGCATGAAGCCCTGCGCCACCTGCAGCGGGCCCCAGAAATTCACTTCGAAGGTTTTGCGGAATTCCGCCATGTCGGGCGCTTCGCAGACGCCGCAATTTCCCGCGAAGCCGGCATTGTTGATCAGCAGATCCAGCTGGCCGCCGGTGTGTTTGCCGATGATGGCGGCGGCGGCCTGAATGTCGTCCGGGCGGGTGACATCGCACTGAATCGGCGTGACGTTGGGTTTGTTGTTCCAGCTCGCCTGCTCCGGGCCGACACCGCGATAGCCGGCGAATACCTGCCAGCCTTCCGCCTGCAGCTTGTTGACCAGGCCTTCGCCGATGCCGGTGGCGGCGCCGGTGATGAATGCGCTTTTCATTGCGGCGATCCTCTGTACTGTGCTCGTCAGTGGGCTACAGGGCAGCCGGCGGCGCGGGCTTCGGCCATGGTGCCGCTGCTGTGGGCGTGAGCGCTGTCTTCCGGCACTGTGGCACGCAGGGCAGCGAAACGGCCGGCACGACGGCCGGAAAACACGCCATCGGCGATGGAAAGTCCGCTCACATAAGCGTTCGATGCGACGCCGATGGCGGTGCGCCCGGCCGCGAAGAGGCCGGGAATCAGTTTGTTGTCCTGGTTTAGCACGGCGCCGGTCTGCTCGCACACCCGCAGGCCACCCAGGGTGATCACCGACGTGATGTCACCCTTGCCCACGGACATATTGATGGCGTGGAAAGGGCCCTGTTTCAGTTCGTGCATGTCTTCCTGTTTTTTGCCGAGCAGGTCGGTGATCTCACCACGGGCGGCCTTGTTGTATTCCTCGATGGTTTTCTTCAGCTGCACGGGATCGATCTTGCAGCGCGCGGCGAGCTCATCCAGTGTGTTCGCATGTTTTGCCATGCGCAGCGCGCCCTTCGCCTGCAACCAGGTGACGAAGCGGGCGTTATCCAGATTGAGATTAGCCACGGCGGATTTGAACAGCGCATCGTCGAGGATCAGGATGCACTCGCCATTGTGCTCTTCCATCATCTTGGTGCCGATGGTGGCGCCGTACAGGGTTTCGTTGATGTAGCGCTCGCCTTTGGTGTTCACCAGCGCGGCGCGGGGAAAATCCGCCGGCGGATTGATGAAGCGCCAGGCGGTGGCGATGTCGAGCCGCTCTGCCACGCCGCCAGCGCTGACGCCCAGTGCAAAACCGGAGCCAGTGTCGCCCGTGGTGCCCAGACGCATGGCGCGACGGTATTTCGGCAGAAATTTTTCCGTCATGTCCTTGTTGAGGATGAAGCCGCCGGTGGCGAGCACCACGCCGCCCTTGGCGCGGTAGCGCACGGTGCGGCTGTGACGG
This sequence comes from Pseudomonadales bacterium, assembly GCA_020062665.1. GTDB lineage: Bacteria > Pseudomonadota > Gammaproteobacteria > Pseudomonadales > Ketobacteraceae > Ch67. Next base: position 248,711 of record JAGUVW010000013.1, on the reverse strand, counting down.
CGTTCCAGTGCTTCCACTTTCACGCGCAGGCCCTTCGCTGCTGGCGCGTAGTAAATCTGCATGTAATTCGCCAGCGTCGACCAGATGAGATGCTGCAGTCCGGCCCAGCTGTTCGCCTTGATCTGCTGCGCTTCCACTCCCACCACCGCGCCCTTGTCGTTCACCAGCAGGCGGCGCACTTTGGTCTGGGTGATCGCGAACACGCCCTTCTTCAGCGCGCTTTTGATGAGTGGGCCGACAAAGGCGGGGCCGAACGCGGTGAAACGCTTGATGCCGTCGGCCAGATGGCCACGCGGTGCCGGTTTGGCAGAAGCCGCCTGCGCGATTTCGTTGCCGGAGTAGTACAGGCTGTTGCCGTGCACGGGATAGCTGGTTTTCTTCGCGAAGAGTTTGCCGGAATAGCGCACGCCATTGGCGGTGACCCAGTCGAAATTGGCGGGGCTGTCCTCGTAGAACTTGCGCAGGGTTTCCGGCTTCACGGCGTCCTGCACTTCGTGCTGCAGGTAGCGGAACATGTTGTCCGGATCGTCTTCCACGCCAAGTTTTTTCTGCAGCGAGGTGCCGCCGCCCGCGTAAAGCACGCTGCCGCTGCGGGCCGTGGTGCCGCCGCCGGTGAAGCGATCAACGAAGGCCACTTTCATGCCGCGATCCGCCGCCTCGATGGCTGCCGACACACCGGCCGCGCCCAGACCCACCACCACAACGTCAAAGAAATCATGCCATTGGGTGGTGTTTTCATTGACCACCAGGGCGGGTTCGACGTCGGTTCCAGGTAAATCACTCAGGCGGGTTGCAATGGAATCGCTCACAGCAGGCTCCTGCTCCGGGTTATTGTTATGGGCGTGTGCTCGGGTTGCCCAGTCTATCATTATGCGATAATATTGCAAAATAAATGCATAATTAGAATCACCGTACCAGCAGAGGGAGAATCCCCGTGAACAAGCTTGATCTCAGTGACAACAAAAACCGCCTGTTGCCCAAGATGCTGACCCTGCAGGCTCAGCAGGCCGGCGACACCGAGTTCCTGATCACTGACGAGCGCCGGCTGACCTTCGCCGAGGCCGAGCAGGTGGCCAATTCCATCGCCGCCGGCCTGCAGGATCTGGGGGTGAAAAAGGGCGACCGGGTGGCCTTCTTCCTGGACAACGGCTGGGAGCCGGTGCTGATCGCGCTGGCGGTGAACAAGCTGGGCGCCATCTGGGTGCCGGTGAATACGGATTACAAGGGTTCCTGGCTGAGCGACACCATCCTGCGCAGCCGCTGCAGTGTGCTGATCACCGAAACCGCCCTGCAGGATCGCATCGCAGACGTTGCCGGCCAGTTGCCGGACATCCAGTGGATCGTCAAGGGCAACAGCAGCGAATTCAAACTGAAAAATGCCGTCAGCTTCGACGCCCTGTGCGATCACGCGCCGCTGGTGCCCAATTACGATGGCATGAGCTACGGCGACACCTGCGCGATTCTCTGGACCTCTGGCACCACCGGCAAATCCAAGGGCGTGCTGCAGAGCCACAACAGCTGGGTTCGCCCGATCGCCGAAGCGGCTTCCATCTATTTCAATTCCCGTGAAGGCGACGTGATCTACAACGTGCTGCCGCTGTACAACTCCGGCGCCTGGATCACCGCGATTTTCCGCGCGCTATACGAAGGCATTCCAGTAGTGATCGAGAAGCGCTTTTCGGTGACCACGTTCTGGGATCGCATCCGTCATTTCAAGGCCACCCAGTCGTTCACGCTGGGCGCCATGCACATGTTCCTGTTCAATTCACCGGCGCAGCCCAATGATCGTGATCACACGCTGCGATTGCTGCAGGCGGTGCCGATGCCGGAACAATTGCGCGAACCGTTCTCCAAGCGTTTCGGTGTGGAACTGCTGCCGATGGGGCTGGGTCAGAGCGAGGCGCTGGTGATCTTCACGCCCGCGCATCACATGGGCAAGATTCCATTCGCATCGCTGGGCCATCCGCTGCCGGATATGGAAATCGCGTTGCTGGATGACGATGGCAAGCCGGTGGCAGAAGGCGAAGTGGGTGAGATCTGCCTGAAATGCCTCAAGCCGCACATTATTTTCAACGGCTATTTCGATGATCCCGTCGCAACCGCTGAAGCCTGGCAGGGCGACTGGTATCACACCGGCGACATGGGCAAATTTGCCGGCGGTACTTACTGGTTTGTGGATCGCAAGAAAGATGCGCTGCGCTACGCGGGCCGCAATATTTCCTCGATGGAAGTGGAAATGATGTTCCGCAAACATCCGGCGGTGAAGGATGTGGCGGCCTATGGCATCCCCTCCAAACTGTCGCAAGGCGAATCAGAACTGGCGGTGCAGATCGTGCTGAAACCGGAAGCACCGAAACCTACCTATGAAGAGGTAGCGGCGTTCATCAACGACAATGCGCCCTATTATTTCGTGCCGCAGTACATGGAGTTTGTGGAAACGCTGCCGTACACTCCGACCAACAAGGTGCAAAAGTTCCGCCTGCGCGATCAGGGCGTCGGCCCCAATACCTGGGTGCTGAAAAATTCCGGCTACAAGGTAAAGCGATGACATCCTCCGAGCTGATCAATCTGTCTTTGGAACAGGTCGCCGAGGCGTTGGGCGATCCCACCGCCGCGGTGTTCGCCCGCATGTATGAGCGTTATCCTGCGCTGAAACATTTTCGCGGCGAAGACAGCAGCTGGGAAAATTACATGATGCAGGAAATTCTTTCCAACATCCTGCAATACGCCGACGAGCCGGAAACAGCGCTGGTCACGATCAAGGACATGACGACCCATCACCAGTTGATCGGTGTGCCGCTGGATGTGTTCAAAGGCATGTATTCCACGCTGCTGGATGTGCTGAAGCCCACCTTTCAGGGTGAACAGCAGGCCGCCATGGCAGCGGCGTGGCAACAGGCGATCGATGCCATTCACCGGGTCGTGGATCAGCAGTCCGCTTTTTAGGTTCTCATCTCTTTTTCCATTCAAATGAAATCAATGGCTTGCGCTGCCTGGCGCAGGCCCATTGGCGTTCCGTTTCTGTGCTTAACTTAAAAATATGGATGGCGGACGGGGTTCGCCTTTTCTGACGAGACACGGTGCCGGTGCGAAAGCGCGGCACCCTGTGACGGTTGGCGCCGGGTGGCCGATTGAAACGGATTCTGAATCTTCACTGTTGCCGATGGTGGTTGATGCTGGTTGCCCTGATGGTGATCGCGTCTGCGCGCGCCGATGTTCTGCAGCTCAACCCGGGCCAGTCCGTTGGCGACCTCAGCGCCTATCTGGACTATCGCGTCGACGCACAGGGCCTGCTATCCATTCGTGATGTGATGCGTGCGCCGGACGATGCCGCGCTGTGGCAGCGCAATGATTTCAATGTGCCGAATTACGGCTTTACTCGAGCCACGTATTGGTTTCGCCTGCCCATCCACAATCGTCACCCTCATGCCATCGAGCGTTTCCTGGAAGTGCAATCGGCATTGCTTGCAGAAGTGAATGTCTTTCTGGTGGTGGATGGCACGGTGACGCAGCAGTTCAGCGCCGGCAACAGTGTTGCGTTCGCGTCGCGGCCGATCGCCCATCGTCATCCGGTGTTCCCGCTGATTGTGGCGCCGGAAACCTATGTAGAACTCTATCTGCAGGTGCGCAGCGCCACCGGCATGCAGCTGCCGCTGAGTCTGTGGCAGGAGCGGGATTTCTGGGTGCGGGATCAGCACGCGTTGGCCTGGCAGTTTTCCTACTACGGCCTGATGCTGGTCATGGTGTTGTACAACCTGTTCCTGGCCTGGGGCACGCGGGATGACACCTATGTGTACTACGTGGTGTTCACGGCGGGCATCTGGCTATTCCAGATGATTCTGCATGGCACCGCGTTTCAGTATCTGTGGCCAGGAGCGCCGCATTGGAATGCGCTCAGCATGGCGGTGTTTATTCCGCTGGCAAACGCGTTGTCCACGCTGTTCATCAACAGATTACTGCGCATTTCACTTTATGCTCCGCGCGCATATCGGCTCCTGATGTTGCAGGTGTACTCGGCACCGCTGCTGATGGTGGCCACTCTGCTGCTGCCGGTAGAAACGGTGGTGCCGATCAGTACGCTGCTGGTGGTGTTATCCGGCGGCATCGTGCTGGTGGTTTCCATCCAGCGCTGGCGTGCCCGCGACATTGATGCCCGCTATTTTCTGGTGGCCTGGATCATGTTTGTGGTGGGATGCCAGATTCTGGCGTTGAACAAGGCGGGTGTTTTGCCCTACAACTGGCTGACGGAAAACCTGATGCAGATCGGTTCGGCCACCGAGACGATTCTGCTGTCCCTGGCGCTCACCGGTCGCATCAATCGCATGCGGGAAGAGCGCGTATTGCTGGAGCGGGAGCAGCTGAAAGCGCGGGAGCAATCCATGAAGGCAGAAAAGTCCGTGCTGGAAGCCAAGTACGAAAGCAAGGCGAAATCGGAATTCCTGGCGGTGATGAGTCATGAAATCCGCACGCCCATGAACGGCGTGCTGGGTGTAGTGGAGCTGTTGCGTGACACGCCGCTGAATGAAAAGCAGAGTGAGTTGGTGGATACCATCCAGAGTTCCGGCAAACTGCTGCTCAATATCATCAACGATATACTGGACTATTCGAAAATCGAATCGGGCAAGCTGGAATTCGAGTCCATCGCGTTCAACCCGCGCCAACTGCTGGATGAAGCCGTACGCTTCCAGTTTCCTGCAGCGCAGCAGAAAGGCCTGTTGTTGGCTGCATTTGTCGATCCGCAATTGCCGGAATCACTGCAGGGTGATCCCAACCGGATCAAGCAGGTGCTGTATAACCTGATGTCGAACGCGATCAAGTTCACGTCCAGCGGCCATCTGTTCCTGCGGGTAAGAATGCTGACAGGCGGCGATGGTCGTAACCTGCTGCGTATCGATGTGCTGGACTCCGGCATCGGGCTTACGGCCGAGCAGAAGGATCGCCTGTTCCAGTCGTTCACTCAGGCGGATCGTTCCACCAGTCGCAAATTCGGCGGCACGGGATTGGGGCTGGCGATCAGCAAAAAGCTGGTGGAAGCGATGGGTGGAAGCATCGGCGTCGACAGCGCACCGCGCTTTGGCAGCTGTTTCTGGTTTCAGCTGCCGCTGCAGACCGAATGTCAGGCGCTGGCGGAGCCTGTTCCCGCTGCACGCGAGCATTGGTATTTTGTATCGGATTACGTGCCCCTGCTGGAATTCATCGAGACCAGCCTGGACAAGAAGCGCTTCGCCATGCACAGCGTGATCGTCAAGGACCGCGAAGTGGATTGGCCTGGCGCGGATATCGTTGGCCGCAACGTACTGGCGTATCTGCGCCTGGAGGGGCGCGGCACGCAGCGCCTGCACTGGGGCACACTGGATGCGATTCGCAGCATCATCGAGCAGGAAATCGAAGCGGCCGGAGAAGACGGCAGAAACGTTGACAGCCGGCGCCCCGGTGTCACGACGGAAACGGCTCCTTTTTTTCTGGACACCATTTTCAGCAAGCGCCGGCAGGCGCAGGGCGCACGGCCAGTAGCGATGCTTGCCGCGCCGAGCCGTGGCAGCAATCTGCAGCATCTGCGCGTGCTGGTGGCGGAGGACAACGCGGTGAACCAGATGGTGGTGCGGGGATTGTTACGGCCGCTGGTGGGTGATGTGGATATGGTGAGTAATGGCCGCCAGGCGTTGGAGCAGGTGAAAGCGGCGCAGCAACCCTATGATCTGATTTTCATGGATTGTGAAATGCCGGAAATGGATGGCTACGAAGCCACGCGACGCATTCGTGAACATGAGCAGCGGACAGAGTGCGTGCGCCCGGCGGTGGTGGTGGCGCTAACCGCGCATGCGTTTGATGAATTCCGCGAGAAAGCCTACGAGTGCGGAATGAATGAGCATCTGAGCAAACCGGTGACGCGGGACATGCTGTACCAGTTTCTGACCCAGCACTATGGCCACCTGCTGGCGCTGGATCAGCGTTCGCCGCGCCTGAGCAATGACAGTTCCGCGTAGGAAGGATCGCTGTCGTCGCGCTGTCCCAGCAGCGAGCCACGTACCAGAGGCGAATCCAGATCCACGATCGACGGATTGTGCACGTTCACCCAGTCCGCCAGCACGGCGCGGTGGGCGAACTTCCACACACCATCACGTTTTTCATAACGATCCAGATAGCGGCCGCCGATCAGCAGGTCGAATGGTTGCGGTTCGGCCTGCACTTTGTGAAACGCCAGCACGTAGATCTCCCCTTCGCCCTTGTCGCCATCGAGCTTGATATTCACGGTGGTGATGTTGTGATGCAGGATCAGCATGCTGGCCTGAATCGTTGGCAGCTGGGCGATGAAATCCGCTGCCAGTCCCTGGAAAAATCCGCCGTGATTGTCGGTGGCATCGTCGTGATAGAGCGCGCGCATCTTGGCGTAGTCGCGGCGATCGGCGGCGTTGCAATACGCATGCACCAGTTCCACGATGGCCTGTTTGTCCAGCAACTGTTGCAGTTGGGCGATCATGTCGGGAGTCATTGAGGCGATCCGTTTTTGTTATTGGGTGGAGGCAAGGCTGGTCAGTACCAGGGTGACCAGCATGGACTGCTGGGTGACACCCATCTTCACAAACATCGAGCGCAAATGGGCGCGCACGGTGTTCTTCTTGATGTTCAGTTCGTTCGCCACTTCGTCGGTGTTATGGCCTTCCGCCAGCAGAATGGCGATGGTGGCTTCTGACATGGTGAGCTGATACAGGTTCATCAGCGTACGCACGGAAATTTCCAGGTTTTTTTCCGGATCCTGGATCAGCAGGGTCAAATAGGGCGTGATATCCGACTCGTCGTGGGATTCCACCGGCATCGGCTTGATCATCAGCTGATAGGGCGCGCGACCGGAATCCCGCGTGACTGCCAGTGCATTGACCGGCGCACGCTCGCCTTTGCGAATCGCCTCGAGCGCCTGTGCGATGTACTGGGTGAACAGTTCGTTCTGTCCGCTGTTGTTGAGCTTGATGCGCTTTTGTACCTGATGGAAACCATCGGCTTCTTTCAGGTACTGCTCGGCAGTGGTGTTCGATTGCAGAATGTTGCCGTGCCGATCCAGGGTGAAGATGGCGATGGAGCGCCGGGAAATGGAATCGGCGTAGATCTGCCGCTCCGCATCCAACTGTCGCAGCTGCAGGCCAATGGACACGGACTGTTCCAGATGGGGGATCAGCAGACGCAGAAAATCTTTCTCGTCATCGGTGAAGGGGCCCTGGGATTTTTCGCGGGTGAAACGTACCGAAATGCGCGAGCTTTTGTCATACAGCCAGTCGATGCCGGCGATGTAATAGATATTGAACGGCTTCAGGAACAGCTGGTAGTACTCGCTCTTGAGCAGCTGGGCCCGTGGTGTCTGGTCGTCGATGGTCACGACTTCCTTCAAGGGCAGATTGACCAGTGGATCCTGCACGTACAGGCTGGTGTAGCCGCCGTCTTCGTTGCCCAGAATGGCGATGTCGGCATCGCTGCCACTGGTGTAGATCAGGCCGGCTTCGCTGGTGGTGGGCGGACGCACGATCAGGGTGGCGTGCTGCAGGTTGAGCTGCTTTTTGAGAAGGGTCAGGAACTGTTTGTTGGTGGACTCCGACGAGGCCGCCGAGCCGTACAGGGCGCAGAGCAGATCGGAAAAGGCGACAAGGTCGATGTTCGCTGCCATGAGTCCGGGATGATCCTGATTCTTATGCTGTTATGGGAGTGTGGGACTGAAATCCGATGGTACTCCAATTGCCCGGCAACACAAAGGGTGGCGTGCGCCATTGCGGCGCACGCGGGGTGCCTGCATCAGGCGCGCTTTTTTGCCAGTTCCATGGCGACGTCTTCGATCATGTCTTCCTGACCGCCGATGGCTTTGCGGTGTGCCATTTCCAGCAAAATGTCCTGGCTGGGCACGCCGTATTTCTGGCCGGCGCGCTTGGCGAACAGCAGGAACGAGGAATACACGCCCGCATATCCCAGCGTGAGGGAGTCGCGGTCCACGCGCACGATGTGATCCATCATGGGCACGATTTTTTCTTCCGCCACTGCCATCAGCTTGAAAATATTGACGCCGGTTTCCGCGCCCATGCGATCCATTACGGCGGCGAAAATTTCCAGTGGTGTGTTGCCTGCGCCAGCACCGAGGCCCGCAGCGGAACCGTCGATGCGATTGGCGCCAGCGGCAACGGCGGCCATGGAGTTGGCGACGCCCAGCGCCAGATTATGATGGCCGTGAAAGCCCAGTTCGGTTTCGGGTTTCAGTCTGGCGCGCAGCAGTTCGATGCGGGCGGTGACATCGTGCGGCATCATGTAGCCGGCAGAATCCGTGCAGTAAATGCAGTTGGCGCCGTAGGATTCCATCAGCAACGCCTGTTCCAGCAGATGCTCGGGGCTGATCATGTGAGCCATCATCAGAAAGCCCACGGTATCGAGGCCCATCTTGCGCGCCAGACCGATGTGCTGTTCGGATACATCCGCTTCGGTGCAGTGGGTGGCCACGCGAATGGTAGTGACACCCACATCCGCCGCCATCTTCAGGTGGTCGACAGTGCCGATGCCAGGCAGCAGCAGAGCGGACACCTTGGCGCGCTTGAGTTTGGGAATTACTGCGTCGAGATATTCCTCGTCGCTGGCGGCAGGAAATCCATAGTTCACCGATGCACCGCCCAGACCGTCGCCGTGAGTGATTTCAATCAGCGGGACGCCGGCGTCGTCCAGCGCGGTGGCCACGTCGATCATCTGGTCGATGGAAATCTGGTGACGCTTGGGATGCATGCCATCACGCAAGCACATGTCATGGAGCGTAACTTTTTTACCTTGCAGATCCATTTTCAAATCCTCGTGTGCGCGGCGTGCGCGTGTAGTGTCAGGCGATTTTACCGGCGGCTATCGCTTCGGCGTACAGTTCAGCGGTGCGCAGGGCAGCTGCAGTCATGATGTCCAGGTTGCCAGAATATTTCGGCAGGAAATCGCCCAGGCCTTCCACCTGAAGGAAGATGGTGACGCGGTTGCCGTCGAACACCGGTTCGTTGGTGAGCGTGTAGCCGGGTACGTATTTCTGCACGTCCTTCACCATGGCGTGAATGGATTCGGTGATTTTGGCCTGATCCGGTTTGTCCTTGGTGAGGCAGTGCACGGTGTCACGCATGATCAGCGGCGGCTCCGCCGGATTGACGATGATGATGGCCTTGCCCTTCTTCGCGCCGCCGATTTTTTCGATCGCGCCGGCGGTAGTGCGGGTGAATTCGTCGATATTCTTGCGGGTGCCGGGGCCGACGGATTTGGAGGCAACAGTTGCCACGATTTCGCCGTATTCCACCGGCTGCACGCGGCTGACGGCGGCGACCATGGGAATGGTGGCCTGGCCACCGCAGGTAACCATGTTGACGTTGTCCTTGCGACCTTCTTTCAGCAGGGCATCCAGGTTGACCGGTGGTACGCAGTAGGGGCCGATGGCGGCTGGCGTCAGGTCGATCATCAGCACGCCCTTCTCGTTCACCTTGCGGGAGTTTTCCGCGTGCACATAGGCAGAGGTGGCATCAAAGGCAATCTGGATGTTGTCTTCTTCGATAAACGGTACCAGCCCGTCAACACCGCTGGTGGACACTTTCATGCCGAAGTCGCGGGCGCGGCGAATGCCTTCGGATTCTTCGATGCCCACCATCCACACCGGCTCGATCCAGTCGCTGCGCATGGCTTTCATCAGCAGATCGGTGCCAATGTTGCCGGGGCCGATAATGGCAGCGCGTAATTTTTTGGCCATGGTTTTTATCCTTTCGCAGAATTTCAAACAAACTTGATGGAACAGGTGCCTATGCCCACCAGTTCCATATGCATTGCATCGCCCGGCACCACGGATTCCAGGGGCACCAGTGAGCCGGACAGAATCACTTCACCCGCTTTGAACGGAATGCCGAATTCGCCTAGGGTATTGGCCAGCCAGGCCACCGCCGTGAGCGGGTTGCCCTGCACCGCCGAGCCTTTGCCGGACGACAGCGGTTTGCCATTCTTGAACACGTTCACCGTGAGATTGGGCAGATCCAGCCCGCGCGGATCGATACGTTCGTTGCCCAGCACAAACACACCGCAGGACGCATTGTCGGCGATGGTGTCCTGAATCTTGATCTTCCAGTTCTGAATGCGGGAATCGACAATTTCGAAACAGGGCATGATGCATTCAGTGGCACGCAGCACATCCGCTTCCGTAACGCCGGGGCCGTGCAGGTCTTCCTTCAGCAGAAAGGCGATTTCCGCTTCGGCGCGGGGCTGGATCAGATTGCCGGCGATTTTGACGTCGCTGTCATTTGGCACTTCCATATTGGTAGTGAGAAAGCCGAAATCAGGCTGGAACACGCCGAGCATGTCCTGCACCGCTTTGGAGGTCACACCGATTTTCTTGCCCACGACTTGTTCGCCGCTGTGTGCCAGGCGATTTTCCAGCATGGCGCGGGAAATGTGATAGGCATCCTCGATTTCGATGCCAGGAATGCGCTCGGTCAACGGCGCCAGGGTTTTGCAATCCCTCAGCGCTTCAAATAATTCGCGTCCCAGGGCGTCGCGTTGTTCTGTCGTGAGGCTCATGCTTCGGCACCCTGCAAGAATTCCACGCTGCGGCGGTTGAACAGCTCGGGATATTCGATCATCACCCAGTGACCGCAGTGACTGAGCGTAATCATCTGCACATCATTGCCTTTGGTTACCAGGGTTTCGGCGCCGCTGATGGGGCAGAACTTGTCCTGGCCGCCCCAGAAGCCCAGAATCGGCGCTTTGATTTCGCCCAGGCGAGCGGACAGATTCGGAATCACCATGCGCTTGAACACGGCGGGATTCTGGCTTTTCAGCACGCGGAAGCGTTCTTCGATCAGTTCATCGGTGATGTGCTGTGGATCGAACACGATCAGCTGCAGCACTTGTTTGAGATACGCCGGGGTGAACTCCGGCGAACCCAGCGGCACTTTGGTCATGGCCTGAATGCCTTCCATTTTCTGGAAGTAGGTGATCTGGTCTTCCAGACCGCCGCAGCCCATGACGATCAGGTGACTGACGCGCTGTGGCTGTGCCAGGGCAATACCCAGGCTCACTGCGCCGCCGAGCGAATTGCCTACCAATGCGAAACGATCGACATCCAGCTGATCGGCGAACTGCAGCACGCACTCAACAAAGAAATCCAGCGTGTAATCCAGCTCCGGCTTGTCGCTGTCGCCAAAACCGGGCAGATCGGGAATCAGCACGCGAAAACCATGGTCGGCAAAATACTGCGCGTTGTAGCGGAAGTTGAGCCAGCCGCTGGCGCCGGGGCCGCTGCCTTGCAGGAACAGCACGGGCAGCGCGTTAGCCGCACCCAGTGTGTGATAGTGCAGCTGCACGCCGTTGGGCAATTTAATGAATTGGCTTTGTGGTTTTGCCGGAATGCTCATGGGCGAATCCCTGGTTATCGTTATTGTATGATCGCAGCGTTGAAGACCAGCGGCCCACCCAGCATTTCCCGCGGTGAAAACGGCTGTCGGCCATCGATGTCAGCGACGCCCAGCTGCTGGCCGACTTCGGCGCCGATCAGTGTCTTGCCGCTGTGTTCCAGCCGGTTTTCCTGCCGGTACAGCGCATCAATCACGCGCCCGGTAAATTCCGGCGATTCCGCCATCGCGTAGAACGGCCCATACTGCTCCGGTGCAAGTTTTACCGCCAGCTCCAGTCGCTCCGTTTTCAACACGCCCATCCAGATGGAAACGCAGGTAACATTCACAGCTTTCAGGTCGATGGCCATGTCGTGAACCATTTTGTCGCAACCGGCTTTCTGCGCGCCATAGGCAGCGCCATGCATGTAACAGGCGGCGCCGGGGGAGCTGGTGGTCACAATCAATCCGCTCTTCTGCTGGGCCATGATCTTTGCCGCGTGCCAGCTTGCTACATAGGTTGATCGCAGACCCACATCCAGAATATTCGCCAGTTCCAGCGACTTTTCCCAGAACGGGCCGGGCTTCACCAGATCGTCGTGCAGGTAGGTGGCATTGTTCACCAGAATATCCAGGCGGCCGTGCTCTGCCATGATCTGTGCGAACAGCTTTTCTACCTGTGTGTCATCGCTGTGATCACAGATCACGGGAACGCCGATGCCACCACGCCGCGTGATTTCTGCCGCAGTGGCGAACACGGTGCCGGGCAGCGGTGCGTCACCTTCCTTCTGGCTGCGACCGGTGACATACACGATATCGCCCAGGCTGCCGAAGGCCTGGGCAATGCCCTTGCCGGCGCCGCGACTGGCGCCGGTAACCAGTATCACGCGGGGACGGGACAGGTTCACAGGAAGAAATCCGTGCTGTCCAGACCCAGCTGCACGCCGCCGAAGTTGCGGCCGAACTGGTAAGGATTGTTAGCCACATGCGCGCGCCCTGCCAGAATATCCAGCGCGAAACGTTGCAGCGGGCTGTTGGTGAAAATGGCGCGGCCACCGCACATCTTCTGCATTTCCAGCACTTCTGCCAGACATTGTTCCGGCACATTGGCGGATTCAAAGCGGAACTGGATGCGCTTGGTCAGGTCGGTGGCGCGTCCGGCACGGGCGTCGGTCATCAGTTCGTCGAAAATGGTTTTCAGACGCAGTTTGAGTGAATCGACCAGTGCCTGTGCTCGGGCCACCGCCATCTGGGCGTGCGGATCTTCTGCAGTCTTGGAGCCGGTGTTGGTGCCGATGCGCTTGGAGGCGACTTCGCGGTAAGCATTGATCGCGCCCTGCGTGGCACCGATGGTGGAGCCGGATACCGCGCGCGGGAACAGCTGGCCAAACGGAATCTTGTAGAGCGGAATGGTTTTGGAATCGATGCCCGGGTTGGTGCCACGGAAACCGTCCAGTGAGCTGTGGGTGCGGTATTCTGGCACGAACGCGCCTTCGACCACCACATCGTTGGAACCGGTACCTTTCAGGCCAAAGGTGTGCCAGGTATCCAGCACCTTGAAATCGCCGCGTGGAACCAGGAACGTGCGGTAGTCCGGATTGGGATTGTCTTTGGTCGGCGGAACCACGCCGCCGAGGAACACCCATTCGCAGTGATCCACGCCGCTGGAGAACGCCCAGCGTCCACTGAATTTGAAACCGCCTTCGACCGGCTCGACTTTGCCTACCGGCATATACGATGAAGCGATCAGCACGGAGGTGTCATCTTTCCAGATATCTTCCTGCGCTTTCAGATCGAACAGCGCGATCTGCCAGTTGTGTACCGCGATCACGCCATAAATCCACGCGGTGGACATGCAGCCTTCGGCCAGCGTCATCTGGATATCAAAAAATACCTGCGGGTCCATTTCGAAGCCACCCCAGCGCTTGGGCTGCAGCACGCGGAAAAATCCGGCTTCCTGCATCATGGCTACCGTTTCCTTGGCGATCACCCGGTCGGCTTCGTGGCGGAACGCGGCTTCCTTCAGATAGGGCACCATGTCCCGTGCCCGTTGTACCAGCAGTTCCGGGGTGACATTGTTTTGCAGATCTTTCTGATGTGCTGTCATGGCTATTTCTCGCTGCGTAAAAAAGTGTATGGTTTCTTGTTGTTGGTTTCAGGCGACGGGCACCAGGCGACGGGCGTCAGACGGCGACCGGCAATTCCAGATCCGCATAACGACCTGCGTGGAAAATCAGGGGCGACTTGCCACGATTGTCGAACTCGACGACGCGGCCCACGATGATGATGTGGTCGCCGCCTTCGAAACGTGATTCGGTTTCGCACTGGAACACTGCGCTGTAATCGTCGAGGATGGGAATGCCGCCCAGACCGCTGCGATGAGGCACGTCGCTGAAACGGTCTTCACAGTTGGAAGCGAACTGGCTCGACAGGGCTTTCTGGTCGGCGCCCAGCACATGGATGGCAAACTGGCGGGCTTCGACAAAGGCGCTGAACGATTTGGATGTACGGGCGATGCTCCACAGCACCAGCATCGGATCCAGCGATACCGAGCTGAAGCTGTTGGCGGTCATGCCGACTTTGCGGCCTTCGGCATCCAGCGTGGTAATCACGGTCACGCCGGTGGCGAACTGGCCCAGTGCGTTACGAAATGCTTTGGAATCATAAGGCTGCGCGCTCATGTTGGTCATCTATCCTGTGGTTGTTGCGTGATTCTATCTTCACAAAGCGGAAGCGAATCTGCTTACCCCATACGGCCTAGTCCAAATTGAGGTGATCCGGCAAAAGCCTGATCTGGATCACCCGATTACGTTTTCACTGCATGCCTACACTGAAATCGTGACCCCAGAAACTGTTCACCGTGCTCTGGAACGGCGAGTAGCTGGCCCAGTCCTTCACGGCCATGCCGTCGGCGCCGAATTCCAGCATGAAGTTGGATGGCGTCAGCATGTAGAAACTCACCATGTGATCGTTGGCGTGGCGGCCCATAGTGCCGGTCAGTTTCACGCCGTTGGCCTTCATGCGATCCAGCGCGCGGCCCACTTCGTCGATGCGGTCCGCTTCCACCATCACATGCACGCAGCCAGCCGGCATGGGACACTCGAATATTGCCAGGCTGTGATGACGCTCGTTGCAGTGCATGAACCACAGGCGCTTTTCCGGTTCTGCCGGATCGGGGGTGAAGCGCACTTTCATCAGGTCCGACAGGCCGAACCCCATCACCTCGGTATAGAACTTGGCAGACTTGTCGAAGGACGGTGTGGGCAGCACGGTGTGACCGAAACCCTGATCGCCGGTGACGAAGGACTTGATGCCCACCGGCGATGCGAACGGCGCAAAATCGGACACCGGGCCCCAGTACAGTTCATGGCGGTTGCCATCGGGATCGCTGAAGCTCACCAGATCCTGTACCCGGCGCAGTGCCACCAGATCGGCGCTGGCACGCTCGAAGTTCACGCCATGTTTTTCCAGGGTTTTTACTGCGTCAGCAAATGCAGCGGGGCCGGCTACTTCCCAGCCGCTGGCGTTGTAATTGTCCTGGTCGGATTTGTTCACCACGATGCGGTAGGGGCGGTCGTCCATTTTCAGATAGACGTTGCTGTCGCCCGGCGTCTGCAGTTTGGCGGTCACATCCATCATGCCCAGCACCTGGGTGCCGTACTCGGCCCAGCGGGATGGTTGGGTGCTGTTCACGACGATATAGCCCAGGCTGTGAATTTTCATGGTGCAAGTCCTTTGATGTAATTTTAATTGGATGCCAGTTTTTTCAATTCAGTTTTCAGAACCTTGCCGGAGGCATTCAGCGGCAGGGCGGAAACGAAACGGACGTGACGCGGCACTTTGAAATTGGCCATGTGTTCGCGGCACCAGCCGATTACCTCGGTTTCGCTGAGCGTAAAACCGGGTTTGAGCACGACAAACGCCATGGCCACTTCACCCATGCGCGCTTCTGGCACGCCAATGACGGCGCACATGGCGACGCCGCTCATGCCCGCCATGATTTTCTCGATTTCCGCCGGGTAGCAGTTGAAGCCACCGGTGATGAACATGTCCTTGAGCCGGTCGGTGATGCGCAGGTTGCCCTGTTCGTCCATCACGCCGATGTCGCCGGTATGGAGCCAGCCGTCGCTGTCGATGGTGTCGCGGGTGGCGGCGTCGTTTTCGAAATAGCCCTGCATGACGTTGAAACCGCGCACCACGATTTCGCCTGCTTCGCCACGGGGCACTTCATTACCCTGCGGATCGGCACAGCGCAACTCTATGCCTGGGATCGCACGGCCAGATGTGGTGGCGATGATTTCGGCGCTGTCTTCGCGCCGGCACATGGACACCAGGCCGCAGCTTTCGGTGAGGCCATACGCGGTGATCACGGTTTCAAAACCAAGCCGGGATTTCATCTGGCGGATCATTTCCACTGGAATGGCGGCGGCGCCGGTGGTGGCCCGTTTCAGGCTGGAAATGTCGTACTGATCCAGATCCGGATGTGCCAGCAGCGACTGGAACAGGGTGGGCGGCCCCGGCAGCACCGAAATGCGATCGCGGGCGATGCGGGCCAGGATGTCGCCGGCGTTGAACACCGCGTGGGGCAACAGGGTCACGCCTTTCAGCAGGCACGCCAGGATGCCAGCCTTGTAGCCAAAGCTGTGAAAGAACGGGTTGATCACCAGATAGCGATCGCCGGCGCACAGGCCGACGATGTCGCTGAAATAGGTAAAGGCGCGAAGATTTTGCTCGTGACTTGTCATCACGCCTTTGGGGTTGCCGGTGGTGCCGGACGTAAACAGGATGTCTGAGATGGCATTGCCATCCAGGCTGGCCATGCGGGTTTCGATATCCCGTGCGGATGTCCGCTGGCCTTCTTCGATGAATTGTTCCCAGGACAGGGTTTTGGGCGCCCAACGGGCACCGGATTCGCCGCGCAGGATCACCAGGGTGGCGAGATCTGGCAGGGATTCGTCCCTGAGCAGGGCCGGGTAGTCGGAATCCAGGAAGTTGCCGATGGAAAACAGCAGCTTGGCGCGGCTCTGGCGGAGGATGTAGGCGGCCTCGCTGCCCTTGTAGCGGGTGTTCAGTGTGACCAGAACTGCGCCGGCGCACTGGGCACCGATGGCAGCCAGCACCCATTCCACGATATTGGGAGCCCACAGGGCTACCCGGTCACCGGGCTGGACGCCGTGAGCCAGCAGCGCTCCGGCCACCTGACGGGCCTGACGCGCGAACGCGTCGAAGCTGATGCGGGTGTCGTCTTCCTCCAGAAACACCGCAGGGCCGAACCGTTGCGCAGCCCAATCAACCAGTTGCGGAATGGTGCGGGCTGGCAGGTCGGGCTGGGGTGGCTGGTTCGAGGTTGGAGACATGGTGTCGGGAACCCTGGGATGCGTTGTTTTTGTGTAAGCGCAAGTGCTCGTTATGGGAGGAAAAGTTACTGGAAATCCAGTCTTTCCGTCCTAGTCCACTTGGACGATTTTGGGGCGGGGGGTTGCAACCATAATGCGGTGAAATGATGGGAAGTAGTGACCATAGAGAGTTCATCCATGAATAAAGTGCAAACTGCACAACAGGCCGTCGCCCGCATCCAGAGTGGCATGACCATCGGGATTGGCGGCTGGGGCCCCCGGCGCAAGCCGATGGCGCTGATCCGCGAGCTGCTGCGCTCCGACGTGAAAGATCTGACCGTGGTGGCCTATGGTGGCGCCGATGTGGGCATGCTGTGCGCTGCCGGCAAGGTGAAGAAACTGGTGTTTGCCTTTGTGTCACTGGATTTCATTCCGCTGGAGCCGTATTTCCGTGAAGCCCGTCAGAACGGTGCGATCCAGGTGAGCGAAATCGACGAAGGCATGATGCTGCTGGGCCTGCGGGCGGCTGCCTGGGGTGTGCCGTTCATTCCCACCCGCATCGGCCTGGGCACCGATCTGGTGAAAGTGAATTCCGATCTGAAAATTGTCGGTTCGCCCTACGACGACAAGGAATGGGTGGCCATGCCCGCGCTGAATCTGGATGTGGCGTTGATTCATGCGGATCGCGCCGATGCTCGAGGCGTATGCCAGATCAAAGGCCCGGATATCTACATGGATGAATGGTTTGCCCGTGCCGCGAAGCACACCATTGTCAGTTGCGATGAGCTGGTGGACACAGAACATTTCCATCAGGGCGACGAAGCCCGCTACGTGTTCTGGGAACGCTCCATGACCGGCACCGTGGTACCGATCGCTGGCGGTGCACACCCTTCTTCCTGCAATCCGCTGTATGGCTACGACAGCGCGCATTTCAACGAATACTGCGCCGCCGCCAAAGACGGTGGATTCGGTGCCTATTTCGACAAATACATCGCGGGCAAAACCGAAGCGGAATACCAGGCCGCTGTCGGTGGCCTCGACAAGATTCGCAGCCTGCCACTGCCGGTCTATTGATCGGTTCCGTTGACAGGTTCATGCACAGAATGACAGGAAGCATGCAATGACGAATGCAGTGAAAGAATACAGTCTGGCGGAGCTGATGATCGTGGCGGGTGCCGAAGCTTTCCGCAACGACGGCGAAGTGCTGGCCACCGGTATCGGCCTGTTGCCGCGTCTGGCGGCGAGCCTGGCGATGAAAACCTTCAATCCCGATCTGATGATGACGGATTCTGAAGCGTTCCTGCTGAGCGAGCCCAATCCGGTGAGCGGCCGCAAATCCCACGCCGGCCAGAAACAGGAAACCTGGATGGGCTTCACCCGCATTTTTGACAACGTGTGGAGTGGCAAGCGTCACGCCATGGTGGGGCCGTCGCAGATCGACCGTTTTGGTCAGTCCAACATTTCCGCGCTCGGTGGCAGTTACGACAAGCCCAAGTCGCAGATGCTGGGAGCACGGGGTTTTCCCGGCAATTCCATTTCCCACGCCAACTCGTTTTTCGTGCCGTCCCACAACAAGCGCGTGTTTGTTGAAGGCGAGTGCGATGTGGTGTGCTCCATCGGCTACAATCCGGCGCGCCTGCCCAAGGGATATTCGCTGGATGAGGTGGACATCCGATTGGTGATCACCGATCTGTGCGTGATGGACTGGCAGGGCCCCCGCCATATGCTGCAGTTGCGCAGCCTGCATCCGGGTGTGACTGTGGAGCAAGTGCTGGAAAACACCGGCTTTGAAATTCATGTGCCGGCGAATGTGCCGGTCACCGCTGCGCCCACCCAGGAGCAGATGGAGATTATCGCCCAGCTCGATCCGCAGAACTGGCGCGCCAAGCAACTGAAAGACAATCCGCCGGGGAATCGCGCATGAGCACCAAACCTCGAGTCCCGGTATTGGAAGGTTGGTTCACGCTGGAAGAAAAACCGCACCTGATCGGCACAAAGTGCGCAAAGTGCGGCACGTACTATTTCCCGCGCCAGTCCCTGTTCTGCAAGAACCCTGCGTGCGACAGCGAGCAGTTCGAGGAAGTGAAACTCAGCCGCACTGGCAAGGTGTGGTCGTTCACCAACGCCTGCTATCAGCCACCAGAGCCCTACATTGCAGCAGAGCCGTTTGTGCCATTCACCATCGCTGCAGTCGAGCTGGCACAGGAAAAAATGATCGTGCTGGGTCAGGTGGTGGAAGGTGTGAATGTGTCCGATCTGAAAGCCGGTATGGAAATGGAACTGGTGCTGGCGCCGTTGTCGGAAGATGACAGCGCCGTGAAGCTGACCTGGAAATGGCAGCCAGTAGTAACCACAGCCAGGGGAGCGCAGTGATGAGTGGTGAAGTTGCGATCCTGGGCGTTGGCATGCATCCCTGGGGCAAGTGGGGCAAGAATTTTGTTGAGTATGGTGTGAAGGCTGCCCGCAACGCGCTGGCGGATGCCGGCGTGAAATGGCAGGACGTCGGTTTTGTTTCCGGCGCAGCTACCATGCGCTGTGGTTATCCCGGTTATGTGGCCGGTGCTACATTCGCGCAGGCACTGGGCTGGCAGGGTGCTGAAGTGAATACCAGTTATGCCGCTTGTGCGTCTGGCTCCCAGGCACTGGCAGCGGCCCGCACCAAAATTCTGTCCGGCGCCTGTGATGTGGCACTGGTGATTGGTGCTGACACTACACCCAAAGGTTTTCTGGCACCGCAGAAAGGCGAGCGTCCGGATGATCCGGACTGGGTGCGTTTCCGCCTCGGTATCACCAATCCAACGTATTTCGCCCTGTATGCCCGCCGCCGCATGGAAATGTACGGCGACACCCAGGACGATTTCGCGTTGGTGAAAGTGAAGAATGCCAAGCATGGCTTCACCAATCCCAACGCCCGTTACCGCAAGGAATTCTCGGCCGCTGATGTGGCGGCGTCCGCCATGGTGGCTGATCCACTGCGGCTGATGGACATCTGCGCCACCTCCGACGGCGGTGCGGCGATCATTATTTCCAGCGTGGAATATGCAAAGAAAATCGGCCGGGGAGACGCGGTGAAGATTGCTGCGATCTCTACCGTTACGCCCACGTTCGCATCCGCCGTCATTGAAATGCCGGATCTGGCGACGGATTCCGCGGCGGCGATGCAGGCCCACAGTTTCCGCGCCGCGCTGCCGAAGAAAGCCTACGAAGAAGCGGGCATCAGTCCGAAAGACGTGAGCGTGGCGGAAGTGTATGACCTGTCCACTGCGCTGGAGCTGGACTGGATGGAAGATCTGCAGCTGTGCGAGCGTGGCGACGCAGCGCGGCTGGTACGCGACGGCGTGACGTCGGTTGGTGGCCGTCTGCCCATCAATCCTTCCGGCGGTCTGGCCTGCTTTGGCGAAGCCGTGCCGGCCCAGGCACTGGCGCAGGTGTGTGAGCTGACCTGGCAATTGCGTGGTCAGGCCGGTGCCCGTCAGGTGGCCAACGCGAAAGTCGGCATCACTGCGAACCAGGGCCTGTTCGGCCATGGCTCGTCTGTGATCCTGAAGCGCTGACAGGTTGCCATCATGAGCGCTCCCCAACTGCAAACCCGTCTGACCCAACTGCTGGGATGCCAGTATCCCATTATCCAGACCGCCATGGGCTGGGTGGCCGATCCCAATCTGGTGGCCGCCACTGCCAACGCCGGTGGCTTCGGTTTTCTGGCGGGTGCGGTGATGACGCCAGCGGAAGTGGCTGCCGGCATCAAGGCCATCAAAGCCAAGACCGACAAACCCTTTGGCGTGAACTTTCATATGTACACGCCGGGTGCCCGCGACATCATCGACATCTGCATCGCCGAAAAAGTCAAAGCGGTGAGCTACAGCCGCTCGCCGGAAAAAGACATGATCGCCAAGCTGAAGAATGCCGGCATTGTTTGCATTCCCACTGTCGGCGCACTCAAGCACGCGGTGAAAGCGGTGCAGATGGGTGCAGATGCCGTGGTGGTGCAGGGCGGTGAAGGTGGTGGCCATACCGGTTCGGTTTCCAGCAATATTCTGCTGCCCCAGGTGGTGGATGCGCTGCAGGTGCCGGTGGTTGCCGCAGGTGGTTTCAAAGATGGCCGTGGTCTGGTGGCGGCGCTGGCCTATGGTGCTGAAGGCATTGCCATGGGCACCCGTTTCCTGATGACCCAGGAATCGCCAGTGCCCGCGGAAACCAAAGGCCGCTATGTGAAAGCAGGCACCGAGGAAATCATCGTCAGCACCCGGCTCGACGGCATGCCCCAGCGCATGATCCGTAATGAATGCCTGCAGCAGATCGAGCAGGCATCGCCACTGCGCATGTTGCTGCTGGCAGTGAAAAGTGGTTTGTGGATGACGAAAGTCACGGGCGGCTCGTTGTTCTCCATGCTGTTGAATGGCTGGAAGATGAAGCAATCCAACGGCATGACCTTCGCGCAAACCCTGATGGCGGCCAACGCGCCGATCCTGATTCAGGAAGCCATGGTGAAGGGACACCCTGCGGCAGGCATTTTGCCCAGTGGCCAGATCGCAGGAGCAATCAACGATCTGCCGCCGGTGGCGGATCTAATCCAGTCCATTGTGAACGAGGCGGAAGCCACCCTGAACCGGCTGCAGCGCGCGCCGGGCAGCAACCAGACAACAAAAAAAGCACCCGTTGAAGTTTGAGTATTTTCTACAGACAGGACTACAAGCATGGCCTTTGAAACATCCATCGATAACGGCATCGCCGAATTGGTGTTCTGCAAACCGCCCGTCAACGCTTTCAGCAGCACAGAATGGTTTGCCATTGCCCGCCGCATCGAGGAACTGGGCGTCGATCCTGCCGTTCGTGTCATCGTGATCCGTGCCGAAGGCAAAGGTTTCTGCGCCGGCGTCGATATCAAGGAACTGGCGGCGGATGCCAACCGGATCGTGCCGGTGAACAAGGGCAATTACGATACCTTCAAGGCGATTCACCGCAATCCCAAGCCGGTGATCGTGGCCGTGCATGGTTTTGTGCTGGGTGGCGGCATCGGCATTTCCGGCGCGGCGGACATCATCGTGGCATCCGAGTGCGCCCGTTTCGGCGTGCCGGAAGTGGATCGTGGCGCCATGGGCGGCGGCGCTCACCTGCAGCGCATGTTCCCGGTGCAGAAAGTCCGTTTCATGTATTACACCGGCGAATTCATTGATGCCCAGGAAGCCTATCGCCTGGGTGCAGTGGAACGCGTGGTGCCGAAAGACCAGCTGCGCGCGGTGGCACTCGACATCGCGGCAAAAATCGCAGCGAAAAGTTCACCGATGATCCAGCTGGCCAAAGAAGCGCTCAACGGCATCGAGGATGGCAATCTGGAAGACAAATACCGCTGGGAGCAGGGCTTCACCCTGCAGGCCTACCGCGAGAAAGACTCGCAGGAAGCCCGCGACGCCTTTGTGCAGAAGCGCGACGCCCAGTTTGATGACAAGAAAAAGTTCGACGACAAGAAAGGTAACGCGTGATGGATCTGAATTACACGCCGGAACAGATCGCTTTCCGCAGGGAAGTGCGGCAGTGGCTGGCCACGAATGTGCCGGCCAGACCCTTGCAGTCGTTCGATACGGCGGAAGGTTTTGAGCAGCATCGCCAGTGGGAAAAGACCCTGGCCAAAGGCAACTGGGGCATGGTGACCTGGCCCAAGGAATACGGCGGCCGTGGCTGCAACCTGATCGAATGGCTGATCTTCGAGGAAGAATATTATCGCGCCCAGGCGCCGCTGCGGGTGAACCAGAACGGCATCTTCCTGCTCGGCCCCACGTTGATGGAATACGGCACACCGGAGCAGAAGGCGCGCTTCATTTCCAAGATGGCCAGCGGCGAAGAAATGTGGGCGCAGGGCTGGTCGGAACCGGGAGCCGGTTCCGATCTGGCGGCGATCCGTTCCAAAGCGATTCGTGATGGCGATGAGTACGTGATCAATGGCCAGAAAGTGTGGTCCACCCGCGCCGTGTTTGCGGACTGGGTGTTCTGTATTTTCCGCACCGATCCAGCATCGGAAAAACACAACGGCCTGTCCTTTATTTTTGTGCCGCTGGATGCACCGGGCGTTACTGTGCGGCCGATTCCGCAACTGAATGGCCTGCCGGGCTTCGCCGAAATCTTTTTCGACGACGTGCGGGTGCCGGTGTTCAACCGCCTGGGCGATGAAGGGCAGGGCTGGCATATTGCTATGTCGACTGCCGGCTTTGAGCGTGGCCTGATGCTGCGTAGCCCGGCCCGCTTCCAGGAAACCGCCAAAAGGCTGGTGGCCCTGTACCGCGAACACGCCAATGACATTCTGGATCTGTCCATCGAGGATGCGGTGGTGAAAGCATTCATGGATGCGGAAGCCTACGCGCTGTCCATCTATCAGACAGCATCGCGTTTAATGAACGGTGGCAAGATCGGCGCCGAATCCTCGGTAAACAAGATTTTCTGGTCGGAACTGGATCAGCAGATGCACGAGACCGCGCTGAACATCCTGGCCACCCGCGCTGAACTGCTGCCGCATGCACCAGCCGCCGGCGATGTGGGCAACTGGCTGGATGGCTTCCTGTTCGCGCAGTCCGGCCCGATCTATGCCGGAACCAACGAAATTCAACGCAACATCATTGCCGAGCGTTTGCTTGGCATGCCGCGCAAATAGAGGCTGACCATGGACTTTACCTTTACCGAAGATCAGTTGCTGTTTTGCGACAACGTCAAAAAATTTCTGCACAACGAAGTCACCGCCGACAGCATTCGTGCCTCCTGGGAAACTGCAACCGGGCGCAGTGATGCACTGTGGCAGAAATTCGTTGAGCTGGGCCTCACAGCCATGCTGGTGCCGGAGCAGTTCGGCGGCCTGGGCATGAACGAACTGGACTTCATTCTGCTGGCGCAAACCTGCGGTGAAGTGGCGCTGCCGGAACCGCTGGTGGAAACCGCGCTGGTGGCCACACCGCTGCTGGCCGCGCTGGCAGGCCACGACAGCCGCTGTGCATCCCTGCTGGAAAAAATCGCCGCCGGCGAGCGCAAGGTGGCCGTGGGTCATGCGGTCAATCATCTGGTGAGCGATGCTCATATTGCGGATTACCTGTTGCTGCCCAGTGGCAATCAGATTCATCTGGTGCCGAAAGAGCAAGTGAAGTTGACCGCGCAACCGGGAGTTGATCCATCCCGCCGTCTGTTCAGCGTGGACTGGAAAGTATCCGATGAAACCTGCATCACCAACGGCGCCGAGGGCGTGGGCCTGCTGGCGGCAACGCTGAATCGCGGCGCACTGGGTGTAGCGGCGCAATTGCTCGGCCTGGCGGAAGCCATGGTAAAGCAGACGGTGAAATACACCACCGATCGCCACCAGTTCGGCAAGCCCATCGGTTCCAATCAGGCGCTGAAGCATCACATGGCCAACTGCGCGGTGAAAACCGAGTTCGCCAAGCCGGTGCTGTACCGCGCTGCCTACACGGTGAGCCGGCGTCCGCTGCACGCGGATTTCGCGGTATCTCATGCCAAGGTGTCCGCAGGCGAAGCGGCACTGCTGGCCGCGAAAAACAGCATCCAGTCCCACGGTGCCATGGGTTACACCTGGGAATGCGACCTGCACATCTGGATGAAACGGGCGTGGGCGCTGGACAAATACTGGGGCCATTCCGGCTTCCACAAGAACCGTCTGCACCAGTGGCTGATGAATCCCAACGCCAAGATTGGTGCTGACAAAACCTTTGGCGAGCAGGTGGCCTGATCTCCGATCAGCACACATAAAAAATCAGGAACGAGAGAGACGCAGTCATGGCAGAAGCCTATATCGTAGATGCAATCCGTTCGCCCACCGGCCGTCGCAAAGGTGGCCTGGCGAAAATTCATGGCGCTGATCTGGGCGCTCATGTGCTGAAGCACATTGTTGAGCGCAATGGCATTCCCGATAATGAATACGACGACGTGATTTTCGGCTGCGTGGACACCATCGGCCCCCTGGCGGGCGACATTGCCCGCACCTGCTGGCTGACAGCGGGCCTGAGCGATGAAGTGCCGGGCACCACGGTGGATCGTCAGTGCGGATCATCGCAGCAGGCCGTGCATTTCGCTGCGCAGGCCATCATGTCCGGCACCATGGATGTCGTGGTGGCCGGCGGTGTGCAAACCATGACCCAGATTCCGATCTCCTCCGCCATGATGTGCGCCGAGCCTCTGGGCTTCAAAGATCCATTTACCGGTTCCACGGGTTGGGTCGCGCGTTACGGCGACATTCCGCCAACCCAGTTTCGCTCCGCCCAGATGATTGCAGACAAATGGGGCCTCAGCCGTCGCGATCTGGAAGTCTATTCGCTGGAATCCCACAACCGCGCTCTGCGCGCCATCAAGGAAGGCCGTTTCAACAAGGAAATCATTCCTCTGGCTGGTGTGGAGATGGATGAAACACCGCGCGTGTCCACCCTGGAAAAAATGGCGGAACTGGAATACCTGTTTGGCTGCGACAAGGTGACGGCGGCAGTGTCATCACAAACCTGCGACGCCAGCTCTGCCATGCTGATCGTGTCCGAGAAAGCGCTCAAGCGTTACAACCTCAAGCCCCGCGCCCGGATTCACCACATGTCCGTGCGCGCCGACGATCCGATCTGGATGCTTACGGCGCCGATCAATGCAACGCGCTATGCCTTGAAGAAAGCCGGCATGACCATGAACGACATCGATCTGGTGGAAATCAATGAAGCGTTCGCGTCGGTGGCTATGGCCTGGCTGAAGGAACTGGATTACGACCACGCCAAAACCAACGTGAATGGCGGTGCTATTGCCCTGGGCCATCCGCTGGGTGCCACCGGCACCAAACTGATGACCACCCTGCTGCACGAACTGGAACGCACCGGCGGCCGCTACGGCCTGCAAACCATGTGCGAAGGCGGCGGTCAGGCCAACGTGACCATCATTGAGCGTCTGTAATAGCGGAGCGGATTATCGGCCATCCGGGACTTCTGTTCCGGACACGCCGTGAACCCATCCATGGGGGCTGCACAGCGACATCCCTGTCGCTGAGCGTCCGGAACAGAAGTCCCGGACACCCGATAATTTTCCAGTATTCGAGGTTTGAAATATGAGTGGTATTTGCGAAGGACGAGTAGTCATCATCACCGGCGCCGGTGGTGGATTGGGCGCTGCGTATGCCAAGGCGTTTGCTGCGGAAGGCGCCAAAGTTGTGGTCAACGATATCAATCCGGCAGCCGCACAGGCGACAGTAGATGCCATCAAGGCCAACGGTGGGCAGGCCATCGTCAACACATCCAATATCACCAACTATGAAGACTCTGCCAATGCCGTGAAGCAGGCGGTGGAAACCTTCGGCGATCTCCACGTGGTGGTGAACAACGCCGGTATCTGCCGCGACAAAATGTTCGCATCCATGACTGAAGCCGATTGGGATGCGGTGATTTCCGTGCACCTGAAAGGTCACTTCTGCATTTCCAGCCACGCCGTGCACTACTGGCGCGATCAGGCCAAGGCGGGCAAGAAAGTCGATGCGCGCATCATCAACACATCCTCTGGTGCTGGCCTGAACGGCTCGGTTGGCCAGTCCAATTACGCGGCGGCAAAAGGCGGCATCGCATCGCTGACGCTGAACCAATCGGCGGAACTGAAACGTTACGGCATCACGGCCAACGCGCTGGCGCCTGCTGCACGCACCGGCATGACCGAGCAGGTGTTCGCCGACATGATGAAGAAACCCGAAGGTGGTTTCGATCATTACGATCCCGCCAACGTGGCACCGCTGGTGGTATGGCTGGGCAGTGCAGAATCCGCTGCGATCACCGGCCGGGTGTTCGAAGTGGAAGGCGGCAAGATTTCCATCGCCGACGGCTGGCGTTCCACGAAAGGCGTGGACAAAGGCGCGCGCTGGGCGCCGGCAGAAATTGCTGCGGCCATGGACGAGTTGCTGAGCAAGGAAGTGCCGGCGCAAAAAGTTTACGGTAGCTGAAGGCTGCCCATGTTTATCGGGGGCAGTTGATATTTCACCCCTTTCACTGACTGTCCCCGATTTTTTAATCTGCACAGGTTCGATATGGAATTTGCATTCACCGACGAGCAGCTGATGATTCGCGATACCGCCCAGGCGTTCCTGGCCGAGGTATCCACCAGCGAAGCGATCCGTGCGGCCATGGCAACGGACACCGGCTACGACCGGCAACTCTGGCAACAGATCTGCAATGATCTGGTGTGGCCCGCGCTGCACATTCCAGAACAGTTTGGCGGGATGGGGCTGGGTTATGTCGAGCTGGTGGCCATGCTGGAGCAGATGGGGCGCTATCTGCTGTGTTCACCGTTCTATGCCAGCGTGTGTCTGGGTGTGAACAGCCTGCTGCTGGCGGGAAGCGATGAACAGAAAAAGCAGTGGTTGCCGCAACTGGCAGCTGGCACCACCGCCACTTTGGCCTGGTGCGATGGCAGTGCCGGTGAACGCGGTGGAAATTGGAATGCCGACACCATCAGCGCCACTGCAACGCCCGACGGCCAGGACTATATCCTGAGCGGTGAATATCGTTACGTGGTGGATGGTGCGTCAGCGGAGTTGCTGATCGTTGCCGCCCGGCTTCCCGGTTCTGTCGGCGCCCATGGCATCAGCCTGTTCGTATTGCCTGCGCACACTGCCGGTGTCAGCCGTCAAACACTGCCGACGCTGGATCAAACCCGTAAACAATCTGCTATTCAATTGCACCGCGTGCGTGTGCCAGCCAGTGCCCTGCTGGGCAAAGCCGGTAATGCGGCACCTGGGTTGCAAACTGTGCTGGATCTGGCGGCGATTGCGCTTGCTGCCGAACAGATGGGTGGCGCGCAGCAGTGCCTGGACATGGCGGTTGCCTATACCAAAGAGCGCGTTCAGTTCGGGCGCAGCATCGCCAGCTTTCAGGCCATCAAGCACAAGGCTGCGGACATGATGTTGCGGGTTGAAGTCGCGCGCTCCGGCGTCTACTACGCCGCCTGCGTTGCGCAGGAAGCGCTGGAAGGCGGCCCATTGGCGGGTGAGCTATCCGAAGCTGCCAGCATCGCCAAATCCTACTGTTCCGACGCCTATTTCAAAAACGCCGCCGAATGCTTGCAGATGCACGGTGGTGTGGGCTTCACCTGGGAATACGATGTGCATTTGCATTTCAAACGCGCCAAGGCATCGGAACATTTCCTGGGGACCGGCGCCTATCATCGTGAACGTCTGGCGCAGTGGCTGCTGGATCAGGAGGGCGCTGCATGAAACTGAGTTTCAGTCCTGCCGATGAGCAATTCCGCCAGGAAGTGGCCCAGTGGCTCAACGTCAATCTCACCGGCGACTTCGCAAAAATCCGCTTCCGCGGCGGCCCCGGCGATGAGCACATGTTCCAGCACGAACGTCAGCAGTGGGAAAAAACGCTCGCGGCGGGCGGCTGGACCTGCGTGGGCTGGCCCAAACAATACGGCGGCCGTGGCTGCAGCATCGAACAGCAGGTGATTTTCTTCGAGGAATACGCCCGTGCCGGTGGTCCCGGCCGTGTCGGCCACATCGGCGAAGGCTTGGCAGGCCCCACCATCATCGCGTTCGGCACCGACGCGCAAAAGCATAAATATCTGCCGGGCATCGTCGCTGGCACGGATCTGTGGTGCCAGGGCTATTCCGAACCCGGCGCCGGTTCCGATCTGGCCAATGTGAAAACCAAGGCCCGCTTCGATGCGGAAAAAAACAAGTGGATTCTCAACGGCCAGAAAGTCTGGACCTCACTGGCCCAGGAAGCCCATTACTGCTTCGTGATTGCGCGCACTGACGCCAACTCCAGCGGCCACAAGGGCCTGGGCTTTTTCCTGCTGAAGATGGATCAGCCCGGCGTCACCGTGCGGCCTATCCAGCAAATCACCGGCACCAGCGAATTCAATGAAGTGTTCTTCGATGATGCCGAGTGTGATGCCGACGACATCGTGGGCGCACCGGGCGACGGCTGGAAGGTGGCAATGGGCCTGCTGGGCTTCGAACGCGGTGTGTCTACCCTGGGCCAGCAGATGCAGTTCCAGAACGAACTGGATGAAGTGATTGCACTGGCCAAACAGAACGGTGCCGCAAAAGATCCGATCATCCGCCAGCGCATCGCCAAGGCTCACGCAGAACTGAAGATCATGCGCTACAACTCGCTGCGCATGCTGTCGGGTCAATCCGGCAGCGACGGCTCCCTGCAGAAGGAAGCACTGATCTACAAACTGTACTGGGCCACCTGGCACCGCGCACTGGGTGAACTGGCGATGGACGTGATGGGGCCGGAAAGCCAGATACTCGAAGGTACGCCTTATCAGCTGAGCCGCCTGCAGGCCATGTACCTGTTCGTGCGCAGCGACACCATTTATGGTGGCACCAACCAGATCCAGCGCAACATCATCGCCGAACGCGGCCTGGGCATGCCCAAGGAACCGCGTGGATAGCATTCAACAGGAGTCATCATGGACATTCATAATCCAACCTATGTGCCCGGACACGGCCTGCTGAAAGGCAAATCCGTATTGATCACCGCTGCGGCCGGTGCCGGCATCGGTTTTGCCGCCGCGAAAAAAGCGGTGGAAGAAGGCTGTCGCGGCATCGTCATCAGTGACGTGCATGAAGGCCGCCTGGAACAATCAGTGCAAAAACTGAAAGAAGAAACCGGCCTCGCCGCCGTGTGGGGCCTGAAATGCAACGTGGCGGTGGAAGCCGATGTGCAGGCCCTGATCAACTTCGCCGAAGACAAGCTTCAGGGCGTGGACGTGCTGATCAACAACGCCGGCCTGGGCACCACCAAGCTGCTGATCGACATGGAAGACGACGAGTGGAACAAAGTGCTCGACGTCACCCTGAACGGCACCATGCGCATGACCCGCTACATGCTGAAAGTGATGAAGGCGCGAGGGCAGGGCGGCGCGATCGTCAACAACGCATCCGTGCTGGGTTGGCGCGCGCAGAAAGAACAATCCCACTACGCCGCCGCAAAAGCCGGCGTGATGGCGCTGACCCGCTGTGCTGCACTGGAAGCCGCTGACTTCGGCGTGCGCATCAACGCGGTATCACCGTCACTGGCCGTGCACCCGATGCTGAAAAAATCCGCACCGGAAGCATTGCTGAAAGAACTGGAAAGCCGCGAAGCCTATGGCCGTGGCGCCGAAGTCTGGGAAGTGGCGAACATCATGATCTTCCTGGCGTCGGATTATTCCAGCTACCTGACCGGTGAAATCATCTCCTGCTCCAGCCAGCGCGCGTGAGGCCAGCCATGCCAAGAGTATTCAAAACCCCGTTTGAACTGGAAGCCGCCGTGGGTGAAAGACTGGGTGAAAGCCAGTGGCTAACCATCGACCAGCAGCGCATCAACCTGTTTGCCGATGCCACCGGCGATCATCAGTGGATTCACGTCGATCCGGAAAAAGCCAAAGACGGCCCCTTCGGCACCACCATCGCCCACGGCTATCTGACGCTGTCGCTGGTGAACATGTTCCTGCCCGAGATCATTGACGTGCAGGGCATCAGCATGGGCGTGAATTATGGTGCCGACAAACTGCGTTTTCCCTCGCCGGTGAAAGTCGGTTCGCGGGTGCGTGGTGTGGGTGAACTGATTGCTGTTGAAAATGTGAAAGGCGGCGTGCAGTCCACTGTGCGCGTCACCGTGGAAATCGAAGGCAGTGATCGTCCCGCCTGTGTGGTGGATACGATTTCACGTTATTTCCCGGCTCAATAAATTCAAACTGAAGAAACAGGATTACTAACATGCGCGAAGCCGTCATCGTCTCCACCGCCCGTACCGCTCTGGGCAAATCCTTCCGTGGTGCCTTCAACGACACCGAAGCACCGGCACTGGGTGGCCATGTAGTGCGCGCCGTTATCGCCAATGCCGGCATCGATCCCGCGCTGGTGGACGACTGCATTTTCGGTGCCGCCGCACAGCAGGGCACGCAAGCCTATAACCTGGGCCGCCTGTGCGCAGTTGCTGGTGGATTGCCGGACACCACCGCAGGCATGGCCATCGAGCGTCAGTGCTCATCCGGCCTGATGTCCATCGCCACCGCAGCCAAAAGCATCATCTGCAACGAATACGATGTGGCTGTGGCCGGCGGTGTGGAATCCATCTCGCTGACCCAGAACAAATTCAAGAATACTCATCGTAGCGTATCGAAAACCGTCACTGCCATCGATCCCACCGCCTACATTCCGATGATCGAAACCGCAGAGATCGTTGCCCAACGCTACAACATTTCCCGCGAAGCGCAGGACATCTATTCCCTGCAAAGCCAGCAGCGTACTTACGCTGCGCAAAAGGCCGGCCTGTTCGATGGCGAAATCGTGCCGATGACCGTGCAGAAAGCCAACTTCAACAAAGAAACCAACGAAACCACCTACAAAACCGTCACCATCAGCCTGGACGAGTGCAATCGTGGCGACACCACCCTGGCAGGACTGCAGAAGCTGGAGCCAGTGTGGAAAGACGGCCAGTGGGTGAAGCAGGGCAAATTCATTACCGCCGGCAATGCGTCGCAGCTTTCCGACGGCGCCGCTGCATCGCTGTTGATGGACAGCAAGCTGGCGGCAAAGCTGGGCCTGCAGCCCCTGGGGGCGTATCGCGGCTTGGCGGTTGCCGGCTGCAAGGCCGACGAAATGGGCATCGGCCCGGTATTCGCAGTGCCGAAGCTGCTCAAGCGTCATGGCCTGAAAGTGGATGACATCGGCCTGTGGGAACTGAACGAAGCGTTTGCCTGCCAGGTGCTCTACTGCGCCGAACAACTGGGCATCGACAACGACAAACTCAACGTCAACGGCGGCGCCATCGCCATCGGCCACCCGTTCGGCATGAGCGGCGCGCGCATGGTGGGCCACGCCCTGTTGGAAGGCAAACGCCGTGGCGTGAAATATGTCGTCATCACCATGTGCATCGGTGGCGGCATGGGTGCCGCCGGCCTGTTCGAAGTTTTCTGATCCTACACAAGGCGGGGCTTTCGGCTCCGCCTTTTTCTCCGCTCGCAAGGAATTCACTGTCATGGAACGATTGTCCGGCCTCGACGCCTCGTTTCTCTATCTCGAAACGCCCACCATGCAGATGCAGGTGGCATTCGTCGCAGTGTGCGACACCCGCAACACGCCCGGAGGCTACAGTTTTCCCAAGCTGGTGGAGCGCATCGAATCACGGGTGAACCGCGAAGCCGCTTTCCGCCGCCGGTTGGTGGAAGTGCCGCTCAATCTGAATCATCCGCTCTGGATCGAAGATCCCGATTTCAACATTCTCAACCACATCCGCCAGTTCACCTTGCCGGCGCCGGGCCAGTTGCGGGATCTGGGCCGCATGCTGGGCCAGATCATGACGCGCCCCCTCGATCGCCGTTATCCCCTGTGGGAAGCCTGGGTGGTGGAGGGGCTCGAAGATGAACGCATCGCCCTGATGATCAAAGTGCATCATGCCGCTGTGGATGGTGTGTCCGGCACCGCGCTGCTGCGCCATCTGTTCGATGAAGAGGCAGATATCCAGGAAGCGAAGTGGGCGCCGCCGGCTCAGGTGGAAACGGTGCCCGGTTCGGCGGAAATGCTGTTTCATGCATTGCGCTCCCGCGTCAAAACCACCGGCCGCCTGCTCAATCTGCTGAAGGAAACTTACCAGGGCGCACGTACACTGGTGGGGCGTCATCGCGGTGAACACGCTGCCGAAGCGCCGCTGCCACTCACTGCACCACGCACGCACTTCAATCGCCGCATCGGCAAGCATCGTGATGTGGCGTTTGCCCATCTGTCACTGCGCGACCTCAAACAGGTGAAACGCATCACTGGCGCCACGGTGAATGATGTGGTGCTGGCGGTGTGCGGTGGCGTGTTGCGGCGTTACTTGCAAAGGCACAATGATCTGCCGCAAAAATCCCTGATCGCAATGGTGCCGATTTCCGTGCGCAGCCGCGCGCAGATGAAGGATGTCAACAATCAGGTATCTGGCATGTGGGCCGCGCTCGGCACTGATATCGAAGATCCGCTGGAACGACTCAGGTACGTGCACCTGCAAACCGAATGCGCCAAGCAGGATATCGATGCCATTGGTGCCACCATCCTGCGGGACTGGGCGGAGTTCAACACACCGGGCGCCTTCAATCTGGCGGTGCGGTTGTATACGTCACTGGGGCTGGTTGAACGCATGGCGCCGGTGCACAACGTTATCGTCTCGAACGTGCCAGGTCCACAGCAACCCCTCTATCTGGCGGGCAACAAGATCGAAGCCATGTACCCATTGGGCCCGGTGATGGAAGGGGTGGGCGTGAATATCTCGCTGGCCAGCTACGAAGATTGCGTGGGTTTTGCGATTCACGTGGACAAGGATCTGGTGGCGGATGTGGCGCAGATTGCGCAGTTGTTTGAGACGGTGTTTGATGAGTTGAAACGTGCTGCCAGCGATATCACTGGCAGCACGCAGCAGGCTCAGGCTTTCTGCGCGGTGTAGCTTTGGATCAGGTTGGCGTACTGTGGCAGGTGCGCCGCCAGCAAGCCGCCAAAACCCTCGATGTCGTTACGCCAGTCACGGTGCAGTTCGCATCCCACCGCAAACCACGTCATCAGCTGCGCGCCGGCCTGCTCCATCCGGCTCCATGCTGCATCGCGGGTCGTCTGATTAAAGGTGCCAGAAGCGTCCGTAACCACGAACACATCAAAACCCTCGGCCAGCGCCGACAGCACCGGAAAACTCACACACACCTCCGTTACCACACCGGCCACCAGCAGCTGTTTTTTGCCGGTGGCTTTCACAGCCTTGACGAAATCATCATTGTCCCAGGCGTTGATCTGGCCAGGACGCGCAAAATAAGGTGCCTTGGGAAACATCTGCTTCAGTTCCGGCACCAGCGGGCCGTTCGGGCCGGTTTCAAAACTGGTGGTGAGAATAGTGGGGATCTCAAAAAACTTTGCGATATCGGCCAGTGCCAGCACATTGTTCTTGAAATCATCGGGCGTGAAATCCCGCACCAGCGACAGCAGGCCGGCTTGATGATCCACCATCAGCAACGCAACATTGTCTTTATCGAGACGCTTGTATTGAAAAGCCATGGTCCAGCTCCTTCAGTGAGTTGTTGTCGACAGCATCCAAGCTTATGGTTGGAACAAAAGCCTGCATAGATCACTATAATGCAACTCTGCGTTCCATCCATGAAACGATAGCGGCCCGCCAGCATGCAGGATCTCAACAACCTCTACTACTTTGCCCAAGTGATTGAAAACCGTAGCTTTGCCGCTGCCAGCCGGGCCCTGGGCATTCCCAAATCCAAGCTGAGTCGCCGCATCAGTCAGTTGGAAGAAGAGCTGGGCGTCCGCCTGATACAGCGATCCAGCCGGCAATTCAGCATCACCGAAGTGGGGGAGCGCTACTACCAGCACTGTCGCGCGATGCTGATCGAAGCGGAATCAGCCCAGGCCGCGATCGACAGTCTGCGGGACGAACCTTGCGGCACGATCCGGATGACCTGCCCTATTGGGCTGCTGAATTTTCATGTGGGGGACATGCTCGCGCAGTTCATGGTTCGCTACCCCAAAGTTGCTGTGCAACTGGAAGCGACCAACAGGCGGGTGGATGTGCTGGGTGAAGGCATTGATATTGCGTTGCGTGTACGACCAAGGCCCCTGGAAGACAGCGATCTGGCCTTGCGCATTCTGTCCGACCGGGGCCAGTGCCTGGTGGCCAATCCGGCACTGGTAGAGCGCTTCGGTCTGCCGGATTCACCAGAGGCACTGGCGAGATGGCCCAGCATGAGCCGGGCAACCCCACAAGAAAATCATCAGTGGATTCTGGCTGATGCGCAAGGCACGCAAATGGTGGTGCCACATGTGCCACGCTACATCACCACCGATATGAGCGCGCTACTGATGGCCGCGAAGGCGGGCGTTGGCATCGTGCAACTGCCCGCGTTGATGGTGGAAAAATATATTGAAGAAGGCGAACTGGTGCATGTCCTGCCGCAATGGACACCCCGACGGGAAGTCATTCATATCGTGTTTCCCACCCGCCGCGGACTGCTGCCGTCGGTGCGTGCATTGATTGACTTCCTTGCCGAGCGTTACGCCGCCATCGACGAAGACTGAATGTCACTGCAGGCAGCGTGCCTCAATCGTTGGAATCCAGATCCTGTCGCTTGCGGTTGCGCTTGGGGAACATCACCTGCTCCAGCGCAACCGCCGCCCGCGCCAGGCCGGGATCTTCGGATGCCTTGGCCTCGCACCATACATCCTGGGTGTGAAGAAACAGCTGAAAGCGCGCGGCTGTTACTGTGTCTTCCAGCTTCTGCACAAAAGGTTGAATGCGCTGCAGCATCCAGAGCGCCTTGTCATGCTGGTTCATCTGGCGGGTGAATTCCTCTACGTCCACCTCGATGCCAACGGCGTATTCGAATTCCTGCGCCACCTCCAACGCCTTGCGCCCGGCAGTAACCGCCTGACCGCCCGCACGCTGGAATGTCTCCCGCTCCCCGGCGGACAGGCCCATCATCAGCGGCTCCAGGCGGTCTTCCACTTTCTGCAACTGCTTGTCAAACCAGACCAGCATTTCGTTGGTGAACTGATCGGGTGTGTCGTCGTAATCCATGAGGTACTCCTTTTCCTTGTTGTATATAAATGGAAGCCAGCCGGTTAGCGCTGGCCTCTAGCAACGAACCGCCGCTTCGATCACGGCGATGTCGAATTTCTTCATGGTCTTCATTGCAGCGAACGCCCGCTCAGTTTCAGCTTGATCTTCAGCGGCAATATTGAGCGAGAACGCTTCGTCGTGCTTGAACGCAGGGCCACCGTTCAGCCCCAGGCAGTGAATGTTCAATACGGTGAACTCGACTGTCAGTGCGTCGCCTTGGATGGTGTTTTTTGCGATCCTAGTCACGGTGATGCTCCATCGGATTTGGAAAAAGAGTTTGCGCTGTTGCCAGTCGCTTTGGAGTCGTAGAGCTCGACGGCATCGCTCCACCCAAACAATGATTTAGGGCTTTCATGGCCGCTTCGGGCGAGGAGCGGACGTTCTGCGCCCGATGCCAATTTGCTTTCCTCGAGACACATCCAGAACAAAAACATCTATTGAGCGCCTAATATCAGGCGGTATTTGTTCTTCTATTCTAGCTTTCAATTGCTGGCTGCTTTGAATCCCGTGCTTTTTGATCCCCCCAACCTTCTCATCCTCACCAAACCACACAACAAGGAAAACCCCCTGCTGCTCGGCGTCAGGATGAATAGAGTAGCGCCCATATAGCTGAGCAGCGGCAGCCGCGTACAAATCTCTATGCCATTGCCCTTTGACTTCTGTAACGAGCAGCCGCCTTCTTCCCCCAAGCATTTTTGTTGCAGTAAAATCGCTACGATTTGCGTTCTTTAGTTGGTGTTCTGGCGTCACAGTTATTCCCTTCGGTTCGAGTATAAGACGTAACCGCCCAGCGATAATCTCCGTGCAGCGTTGCTCATCTCGCCTTTCGCCTTTCTCATAGAATAGATTTGCGATGTTAAACTCTCCGCCGTCTATATCCTTCTGGAAGTCGCTAAGTTCACAGATCAAAAGCTCGCGGAGACCTTCAACAGTCACTATTTCGCCACGATCCAAAAGATCTACGATTTCTCGTGGGGTTGGCGGTTCAAAATCCATTAACGCTTTTTTCCTGATTTGACTAGCACGTATACTCTTCATGTCTCTGTGCAGATCTGCGAAGCGCGGATTGGAGAGAAGCCTGTCTAGAACGGGGATAGCATTGTCGGGATCATCTGAGCTGATAGACCAGATTACTTGAGTTAAAAAGCGATAGGCTTTTTCTTCCACTGGGCTACTGGTTCCCCAATGGCTTGGCAAGTCCACCTTAGCCCATTTGTCGATGAAGGCGTCCAAGATCGCTTCAACCTTGCGGGATGTGAATTTAGGCCAATAGGAATTGTCGCTTCCGCTCATTCGGCTAGACCTACCGTATAGTAGCAATGCTGTGTTTTTGTCAGCTTTGAGCCATTCCCAGATCTTTTCATTTGTATCGTTCAGATAATAGAACGAACGCAAATACCAGAAAGTGCGTTTCTGTTCAACGTCTTGCTCATTTGTCAGCACTGGCCATTTGGATAAAATATGTTCGCAGCGCTCCGTAATTATTGCCTTTAAAGCATCAAGATCCCCATGCTGGGCAGCAATCTCAAAAAGCGTATCCAGAGGGCCAACTGCCAGCTCAGAATAATGCCGGAGCCACTCAACTGATAGCGCTGAACGAAGATGACTGAACACATCATCTCCGCTCAGCAACCAAAGCTCAGGATGAACACATTTAGCACTAGCCAATTGTGGTTCGAGATACTGTCTGAGAAAATCCTCAGCGCTTGCCCTATCAGGGAAGATTAGTCGATCGACTTCGGCCTTCAGCGTATCACGCTCTTCCTTGGAGACAGCACTACCTCCGCCATGAATGTTCGTCCGCAATGCTTTCAAAAGGCGAATGTCGACACTCTCAAGGCTTCCTTCAAAGCGCATAATTTCCAGGCAGGCCGCATAAAGGACAATTTCTGAATACTGAGTCTCTGAAGCACATTGCAACTCAGAAAGCTCAGGTAAATCGGGAATGCTAGGAGCCAAAAATCCCAGGCAGTTCCGGAGTGCATTGCGAACGAGCGTCTCATCCACAAACTGCTGCTCTATTTTTTCCGGCTCCCAGAGCAGCTGGCAGGCAAAATCAACAAGACTATCAAAATGCATCCCTTTTTCTACAAGCTCTCGATTATTTTGAATAAACTCGATCTTCGCTAATCGGTTGGCATCTTCAACTCTGCGGTGGCGCTTCACCATTCGTCTCGACCGACGATTCCACTTTTGTCTTTCCCTGTGACTTTGGACTGATTCATTTCTGGACATAGCCCATTCGCGCATAAATGGAAGCTTCGTCGCCGCCTGCTCGCGCATGTGCCTCCGTAAACTATCTGGGCCCCGCTCTTCTTTTCTTCGATAGTACTGATGCGTGGCCATGAAGCTAGCCCACAAGTCAACATTGTCGGACTCAAATGCTAAATCAACGACGAATTTGTCGTCATGCGGGCGAAAATGAAGGCCGGAGTGAGAGTGCCAACCAAACATATTATGTCTGATCTCAAAAATATGGTCGCGATCAGTCAGCTTTCCGAACACATGACCGATTATGCCTTGCCGGAGTGCGTCATCTTTCTGAAGCACATCGACCGCTTTGCTTTGCTCTGCACTTTTGTGTCCATGAAAGTTCAGATTTCTAACCCACTGCCAAACGCGTTCTGGATCAGAAGGGGCAGATGTCAGTTCGAAATAGCGATCCATAATCGATCCAACTATTTTGCTGATCCCGTTTCGGCAATCACACTCGTAAGACTTCTTGCCGCACTTGCAGACTAAGTCCTTGGTTAGCTCATCCAGAAGCCACTCGACAATCGCCAAGTCAAACTTCTCAATTAAACGCTTTACGAAGAAGCGTTCACCGATTGTGCGCGCCGAGCTTTCCATGTGCTCAGGGTAAAGATTCGAACAGATTCGAAAAAAGTCAGCAATGTACTTCCGATCAAATGTTTCCGGGCCCAACTTCTCTATAGCCTCGGCTACGATGTTGAGTGATGCATGGCTAGCCTCACCAATCAGAATCATCAAATCATCGCGACAGTCATAGCTCGTGATTTCGAGCAGATACCTGGTCGCCACCAGCCGCACGTACGGCCTTTCGTTTTGATCTAAAGCAAGTTGGCGCAACTCACTACTTAAATGTTCGATCGCAGGTGTTCCAGCTAGGAGCTCAAGGATTAGATCGCGCAGGTGCCCATCATTCCCCTTAGCAAGTAGAGGTTTTATCTCATTCACAACTTCCTTAGTGAAGAAGCCGGCAACACTAAATCTGCGCCAGAAATCCCCTCTTCGAAAGTACGGGTCATTAGCTTCAGTTTCTATTAGTCGGGCTATAAGCAGGCGTTTGGACGAATGTTCGAGCTGTGATGGGTCGCCATTCGCCAGCACGGCGTAGGGGTCAAGCTTGATTGCTGCTTCCTCTATTGGCTTGTTTCCTAATGCAGCCATCCAGCCTAACAAGCCCCGAAGTTCATCCCGCACCGTAGAATTAGGGGCAATGATGGGTAGGCACTTGGATAGATTCAGATGATCTGCGGGATCCATTACCCGTTTCGTAAGGTAATCCGCCGCACAGTACTCTGTGACGATTTTGTGAATCGGGCGATGAAGGTCTGTACCGTCGCCAGGCTTGAAGAGCTGGGTTGCCAAGATTCCGCGGGATTCAACATTGCCGCTAAACAGTGACTCTAGCAACGGATACATTCTGTCTGGGATTGCTTCGCAGGTGTTTACGCCTTCAACTCCTGACAGCAGTAGCTTGGTAAAAACCTCAGAAGAAAAAGCTACCTTTTTTTCCACCGAAAGCATCGGATTGGGTCTTGCCACATTGATATTTGTTTCCTTCGCCAGGCGTTCAATCGCTAGTGAGAATATTGATTTCTTGTCTTTGAAATGCCGATCGCTCTCGACATAGGCATTGGCAAACAGCTTTAGAAACTGGGGGTTTGGAAGAAGCGGGGCCAGATCAAATCGAGCGACTTCGGTCTGGAATGCTGAAAAATTCTCTCCATGCACATGGTGTTCAAAGATCGCTCGCTGCTCGGCCTCATCAAACTCACATAGCTTAACCACGAGAGGCAGGCGACCAATATAGTCTTTGTATGTGTTTGTAGCTGCACTATCCCACTCACTAGATCGACTCGAAATGATGACATGCGTTGGCTTTGCCTTTCGGGCATTAGCGAGGAGACAGTGAATTCCTGATTTATCGATCTTGGCCAACTCATCAAATGCATCTAGTACGAGTGGGCTGCTCTGTGTATCAAGCTCCAAATACCTGAATACGTTTGCCGTTAAAACAGCAACACCCAACTGATGTGCAAGACTTCCCATAAGTTCCGTTTTTCCGGCACCGGGCTCGGCCAGAACTACAATATATTTGGATGCATCTAGAAGTTCCGCTTCTGTGTACGTCCGATTAGTGTCTGTGAGCTTACGAGAAAGGTAGAAGTTCGAATTCATAGTCCAAAGCTTGATTTATTTAGTCGTTTCGAATTGGAGAGTTCTTTGAATCCGGTAGTTTTACGTCATCCTTTCGGCTCTCAATATAAGCTGTTAGCACAATTCTGATTTGTCTTTCATCAAAGTGTCCAACTCTACTGCTCTTCTAGAATTCAAGGAACTAATGATCTTAGATTTGGTTTCATTGCTAAATATTGGGATATTGCATAGTCAAAGCTGAACGTCTTCTTCGGGCCGAAAGTTGTCGGCGGTTCAGTTTAGATGAACGCCTCAAATGGCCCAAACACACCCACTCAGATCAATCAATCAACCCCGCTTCAACCCGATGCCCCGCCCCGCACAGCCACCCTCAAACCCCACCTGCTGGCCTTCAACCCAACCCGGAAAGCATCACCATCCTGCGAGAACCATCTATCCCTGCACTGGCATCTTGCGGGCCCAGTCCAAGGCAATACCGTCAAGTATATCTACAGCCCCTGTCTGATCAATCATTACCCCGTCCCCGATACCCTGCCTGTCCTTTGGGTCATATAAGCCCCGCCCACCGTCCCCAATTTCTCCTCCCCAAAATTCCCCATTCCTTTACGCACCACCTGCCTATCAAGTAATGGACACCAATTTTGTCCAGACCCGCCGGGCCGCACACCGCGCCCCGCATTCATTGACTTGGTTGAAAAGGAAGACGCGATGCCGCAAACCAACAACATCCACCTGCTCTACACGGAAGAGGAAAAGGCCCAGATCCGTGCGGCGTGGGTGATCATCACCACAGTGCTGGGCGCCAAGCTGAAAAACCTTGCGCCCGATGCACGCAAAGAGCTGCCCAAGGTGGGCGAGCGTTCCCTGGTGTACCTGAACAAGGCCGCCAATTACGCGCCCGCGCATCCTCATCTGGTGCCGTCCTTTATGGATATGGATGCCTTCAAGGTGGATACCGATGCAGCTGCCTTCATGCAGGAAAATCTGCGCGTTGCCAACACGTTGCTGACCCAGCTGGAAGACAGCCTGACTCTCAGCCTGGTGGAAGCCTACGAGGCGGCGCTGATGTTCCACCACAACGTGAAGGCGGCCGCCAAGTCCGGCGAACCCAACGCCAAGGCGATCTACGAGGATCTGGTAGATAGCTATCCCGGTACGCCCCGCAAGCGCAGCAAGTCCCCCGCCGAACAGCCGGCCTGAGGCTGGCACCCCTGGGCGCTCAGTCGGGGCGCCTGTCGCCTTCATTAATATGAGAAGTGCCCTGGGCGCCGAAGCAGCCGCCCTGCAGGGCGAGCGCCATTCAGCTGCCGTGAGCATGCGCCGGGCTTGTGGTGCAAGGCGTCGGCCTTGATGCGCTAGCCGATGGGGCTGGGCGCTATAGGCGATTGGCTAGGAGTGGATAGGCCACGGGCCAGGGAAGGGTAGGCCACCGGCTTGGGCACTGATGGCGATTTGCTCAGTGGGGTAGGCCACCGGTCTAGGGTGGTGATGGCGTTTTGCTCAGTGGGGTAGGCCACCGGTCTAGGGTGGTGATGGC
The DNA here is from genome assembly GCA_020062665.1 of Pseudomonadales bacterium. Taxonomy (GTDB): domain Bacteria; phylum Pseudomonadota; class Gammaproteobacteria; order Pseudomonadales; family Ketobacteraceae; genus Ch67. The sequence continues at coordinate 207,475 of JAGUVW010000013.1, read as the reverse complement.
GTTTTGCTCAGTGAGGCAGGTCGATGGCCAAGGCGCCGCAGGCGCTCTGCTCTCCCAGCATTGACGATCCCTTGGCAGCCCTAGCGCATGAGTTTCTGATACAGCAGAACCACACCTGCGATCAGCAGCAGGACGGTGGCAATCCAATCCACCCATACCACTCGGTTCAGCAGATCATTGGGTTTGCCAATCAGCCACGACAGCACAATAAAACTGAGCGTGCTCGTGATACCGGCAATGATGGCTGCGGGCTGCTGTGCCGGGTAGAAGGCGCTGACGATCAGGAACGCACCGAGCAGTCCAAAAAGCAGAGCCCGGTGCCGCAGCAACAGTTCCAGATCCCTGCCCGACACGTCGACGCCATAAAGGGCCGTGATCGAGTCCGCGCCCAGCACACCCTTCAGCGGTACCAGGTGAATCACACCCACCACGATCAACACGATTGAAACCAGTTTCATGCCTGTGCTCCCGCCGGTCTGTCGTCACAGCATAGAGTCTGGCCCTGTGTGCGCAATTACTTCAAAGGTAATCGCAGGTGAGTGCCATGGCTTAGGCGGTGGATTCCTCCGCTTCACTCAACCGCGCCAGCGCGCGTGCCTGCAGCTCCTCGGCAAAATGCGTGATCAGTGCCTGCACGGTGTGGAAGCGCAGCAGCTCGGTGGCCGGAATGTTGCGCTGCATGCGATCCTGCAGCAGTTCGATCAGTTCCACCGCCTCTACGGAGTTGACACCCAGGTCGGCAAAGGTGACATCCAGATCGATGTAGTGCGGTTCCAGATCCAGCTTTTGTGCCACCCAGGCTTGCACTGCGACGTGCAGTTCGGAGTGCCAGTCGGTGAAGGCGCTGTCTTCATCGATGCGGCGAATGGCAGCGGCGTCGTTGCGAACTTCGCGCGCCGGTTGCCAGACATGCAGCGGCGTGAAATTGCCTTCGTTGTACATCTGCCGTGCCAGCGTCCGCTGCAGTTTTCCGCTGGAGGTTTTGGGAATGGCGCTGGCGGGCACCAGCACCAGTTGCTGCGGTGTGACACCGTGGCGCGCGGCAATTTCGCGCGCGCCGGCTGCGGCCAGCATGTGGTAATCCACCGTTTCACCGGCGGCGGATCGTTCCAGTTCCTGCAGCACCACCAGCTGTTCCTGTTCATCCTGCGACAGCGCAAACGCCGCGCCGCCACCCCGGCGAAATGCAGGATTGCAATCCTGCAGGGTCTGCTCGATATCCTGCGGATACAGATTGCGTCCGCCGACGATGATCAGTTCCTTGATGCGGCCGGTGACGTACAACTCTGCATCGCAAAGAAAACCCAGATCGCCGGTGCGCAGATACCGACGTTGTGTGCTGTCGCCGACGCAGGTGGCGTCGAACACGCTGGCAGAAATGTGGGGCTTGCCCCAGTAACCTTTTGCCACCGACGGGCTGCGCACCCAGATTTCGCCCACCGTGCCGTCGGCGCAGGGCAGCGACGTGGCGGGATCAACAATACGCACGTCGGCATTCATTGCCATGACGCCGGAGCTGACCAGTTCGATGGCCTGATCCGGTGACGGCGCTGCGCTGGGCTGATAGCGGCCGCGCTGCAGCGGTGTCGGTTGTGCCTTGAGTGTTTTGATGCCGCGGCCCGATGGTGTGCCCGCCACAAACAGGCTGGCTTCCGCCAGGCCATAGCAGGGCAAAAATTCCTTTGCGTCGAAACCGCAGGACTGAAACCGTTGCGCAAAACGCTGCATGGCACCTGCCTGAATCGGTTCGGCGCCGTTGAATGCAACCTGCCAGCTGGAAAGATCCAGCTGTTCAATTTGCGCATCCGTCACTTTACGCGCCGCGTATTCGTAGCAGAAATTCGGCCCGCCGCTCACCTGCGCGCGTTGTTGCGAAATGGTCTTCAGCCAGACAAAAGGGCGCTTCAAAAAAGTGAGCGGCGACATCAGCGCAACCTGCGCGCCAGCGTAGATCGGTGTCAGCACGCCGCCGATCAGGCCCATGTCATGGAACGGCGGCAGCCAGATCACCGCGTTCAGTTCGGAGCGCGATTCCACGAAGCGGTTGCCGCGCAAAAATCCCTGCACGATCTGTTCGAAGTTCGCCAGCAGATTGCCGTGGCTGACCATCACGCCCTTGGGATGCCCGGTGGAGCCGGAGGTGTACTGCAGAAACGCAATGTCGTCGGGATCGGCCTGATGGGGAATGAAGCCAGCGGAATCGATACTGGGCAGATGGCTGTCAGTCGCGATGCAGGGCAGATCGACACTTTGATCCAGATTCGCAACCCAGGCGGTGATCACCGGTGTCAGCACATCATTCGACAGAATCGCGCCGGCGTTGCAGTCGAGCGCCACGTTGTACAGGCGGGTGAGATCCCTGGCGCCTGTAGGTGGATACGCTGGCACTGGAACGCTGCCTGCATACAGGCAGGCAAAAAAAGCCTTGATGTAGTCGAGCCCCGGTGGATACAGCAGCAGTAGATTGCGGCAGGCAAGTCCGCGCTGAACCAGTTGTGCAGCGATGTAGCGTGCGGCTGCATCCAGTTCACCGAACGTCATCCGGCCTTCGTGGTTGCCGTGATCGGACACGAAGGTCGCCATTGTGATGTCGGCGTGCGCATCGGCACGCTGCATCAGCATGTCGACCAGATTTCTGAATTCGGATGTTGCCTGCATGGTGTCTTGTCCCCGACTGCATTTTTCTTGTTGTTGTTCTTCATAAAACACGAAGCAGGGGTGCGCTGACAGTAAAATTATGTAACGTTGCGTGCAGGTTCAATTAATTCGGCGCGTAAAGCGGAACGGGCGTTTTGATAATGTCCGGTGAACGATGGTCACAAAAAAGTTGACCATCGGTTGCTTGTGAATAGTCGTGCTGCAGAAAGTTGAACGGGTTTATTTTGTCACTGATCGCCTGAATCCCCATTGCAGCGGCTTGTGCACGCCACGGGGAAACAGGCGCTTGAACCAGTCACCCAGGAATGAATCCCAGCCGATGCGCACCTGCATCTGGTTTTTCTTCACCGCTGTCACCACACGTAGGGCGAGCTTTTCCGGTGGTTTGCCGAAGCGTTCCATCAGGCTGGCCATTTTTTCGGTGGATTGCTGGTTGGCGCCGGACTTGCCTGCAGCGCTGCGCAAAATGTTGGTGCGGATGGTGCCGGGGTGAATGCTGGTGACACCGATGTTGTGCACCGCCAGTTCGGCGCGCAGGGTCTCGCTCAGGGATTTCACCGCAGCTTTCGACAGACAGTAGCTGGCCTGGTTGGGCAGGCCCAGAAATCCCGCCAGACTGGAGGTGTTGACGATGTGGGATTCCGCCTGCCTTTTCAGGTAGGGCAAAAAGTAGTAGCAGCCGTAGAGCACGCCATACAGGTTGATGTTGATGACAAAGTTCAGGTCGTCCAGCGAGCTGTCTTCGAAACTCTTGTTGATAGTGACGCCGGCGTTGTTGAACAGCAGATGGATGGCGCCGTGAGCCTGTTCGATTTCTGCCGGCAGCGCCTGCATGCGCTCGCGATCCGCTACGCTGGCGATGTGGGTGGTGACCTTGCGGGAGTACGCATTCAGCAGGGTGGCGGTTTCCTGCAGACCTTTTTCGTTGATGTCCACCAGTGCCAGGTGGCAGCCTTCGGCGGCGAAGGCTACTGCGAGCGCGCGGCCGATGCCACTGCCGGCGCCGGTGATGACGGCAACCTTGTTGTGCAAGTCTTTCATGGTGTGTGTCCCCGGAATAAGGCAGGGCGGGATAAAGTCAGACCGCCTGCGTATGGATGATGTTCTTGTTGTCGCCAAAGCGGGTGCAGTGAATGCCCTGCGGATGTTCGATGGTGGCCACGCATTCGTTGCAGTGCAGGCAGCGGCTTTGATAGTCGGCATGAATCAGTGCCTGGCGCGGCAGATCAGGATCACTCAGCAGGGTGCGGCCCAGCTGGACAAAATCAAAACCGTTGCGCATCAGTCGTTCGAAACTGGCGTTGGTGCTGGCGCCGCCGACATAAATCATGTTGCACTTTACCCGCTCACGGATGCGCAGGGCCTGTTCCAGAAAATACAGCTCTTCATAGGGGTAGTGCTTGAACATCACCGGCCCGGCCAGCAGGATCATGGCTTTCATCAGCGGATTTTTTTCCGCTCGCAGTAACGGGCGGAAAATATTGCCGCCACGAAACATGATCATGGGATTCATGGTGCTGGTGCCGCCGCTGGTGACGATGCCGTCGATGCCGCCTTTGTCGAGCAGTTCGCTGATCTGCACGGCGTCGTTGTAGTCTAGCCCGCCACGCACGCCTTCGGTGAGGCTGATTTTGCCGATGATGGGAAAGCGGTCGCCCACGGCTTTGCGCACGCTCTCCAGCACCTGCAGTGGCACACGCATGCGGTTGTGCAGGCTACCACCGTATTGATCGGTACGGCGGTTGGTTTTGGGGCTCATGAACTGGCACAGGCCGTAGCCGTGGCCGAAATGGATTTCCAGTGCGTCGAAGCCTACGGATTTCATGAACAGCGCAGCATCGTGATACTGCTGCACCATGTGGCGGATATCGGCGTCGGTCATGGCGTCGCAGAAAATCATGCCCTGTGCCACGCCCAGCATGTTGATGCCAAAGCTGGGGCCGAGCGGCCGCTTGCGCTGCAGTTCGCGGTTCTTGGAAAAGCCGCCGCCGTGGCCCATCTGGCCGGACACTTTGCAGTCCAGCGCGTGAATCGAATCAATCAGTGCGGTGAGCGGCTCGCGAATGCCTTCATGCATGTACAGCATGTTTTCATTGAGGCGGCCGTCGGCTTCCACTGCGCAGTAACCGATGGTGGTCATGCCCACGCCGCCAGCGGCCAGTCGGGTGTGAAACTGTTGCAGCGCGGGCGATGGAATGCCGCCCGCTGTCATGCCTTCGAAGGTGCCCGCCTTGATGAAACGATTCTTCAGCGTCAGGCCGTTGAGGCGCGCGGGCTGAAAACATTTTTCCAGGTAGGCACTCATGAGGTTTTCCGTCAGCCTTGCTGCTTGTTGGCGTTGATGCGCAGGGCCAGGCCGTCGAGCAGAATATCCAGCTCATTGGCAAAGGCGCGGCGGGAATCCTGCATGTCTTCCAGCATGGCCTGGCCACACAGCACCAGCCAGGGATAGTCCACCACCGACATGCTGCCGTTGCTGAGCTCGGCGGGATTCGGCACCTTGCCGGCTTTCAGGTCGCTCCAGATGGAGGGGAACACGCGCTCGATTCCCTGTTGGCGAATCGGCACCAGAATATTGCTGCCGGTGGCGAGTTCCGACATGGCGGCGTGGGCGGTGAGCGCCTGTTTCGGTGTGAGGCCGGCGTTCACCAGCACTTTCAGAATTTCGTTCTGCCAACCCAGCACGGCGGGGCCGAAGCCGGTGGCGTGGCTCATGTACAGCACCATGCCGGGGGCGTCGTAATAGGCGTCCCACATGCGCAGGAAGGATTCCTTGATCCAGGCACGCCAGTCGGAGGTGTCCATGTCGTGGGGAATCAGGTTGCTTTCTTCCATCTGCATGTCGATGACAGCAGCGGTGAGTTCGTTCTTGTCGCTGAAATATTTGTAGATCGCCATCGGCGTGACTTTCAGCTTGGTGGCGAGCTTGCGCATGCTCAGCGCATTGAGCGGCTCTTTTTTTGCGAGCTGGAACGCCGCTTTGACGATTTTTTCCCGCGAAAGACTGGCGGGGCGGTTGGAGGCACGTACGGTCGAAGTCATGGGCTCACTACTGCGAAATCAGAGTTTTTTCTTGTCGTCTTTGGGCGCGCCTTTCTGCACGCCGATGCCGCCGATGGCGTAGCTCACCAGCGCCTTGAAGTTCAGATCGCGGTCCAGATCCTTTTGACTCAGATTGACGGCGCTCAGTGTCGGCAGACGTTCGGGATGGCTGTCCAGGTTCTGGAACAGGCGCGCGTAGTAGGGTGCGTAACCGGCGCGGGCTTCCTCGATGGTTTGCAGTTCCTGCTGCACGTACCCAGTGATGGTGGTGATCAGAAAACTGTGGGCCATCAGCGCAGCGCGGGGATCAAAGCCGAACTGCACCAGAATGTTGGCTTCCTGTTCCAGGTTGACGAAGTCGGGGTCGAGCGCGGCCTGCACGAAGTCCAGCAGATCGGGATGTTGCAGCAGGGCGCGACGGTAGTAGTCGGCCAGCACGCGCATCCAGCTTTGCCAGGTGTGCCCTGTGGGCGAGGGCAGCGCTTCCAGATCACCCCGCGACAGCGAGGCGCGGATGCGACGCAGGCCATCGATGCCGCCCACGTGACGGTACAGCGTGGTGACGTTGACGCCCAGATGATCGGCCACTTCCTTCATGGAAATTTCGGTGCCCTGCTGCCCGATTTCACGCACGGCGTTTTCGATTTTCTCCACGTCGATGGAAGGATTGCGGCCGCGCCGGGATTTCGCCCGGGTGCCGGCCTGCATGAAACTGGTCGTCTTGGTTATGCTCATAGGGTTGCCTGTAAGAAAACATCAGAATGCGCAACGCGCCAAAAATAGAGTCGGTGCAAGGCGGGTGAACAGTCGCAAAACCCTGCCAAGCGGGTCTCATTGTAGCGAATTGTGCAGCATTCGTGCAAAAATCGTGGCAATTTGCGGTGACTGATAGGGTGTCCATCGATCCCGCTTGCCATCTTGTTGTACGTTGGTGTCGTGTTCTGCACGGGGAAGCCAGCTTACGCCGGCTCCGACCGCTTTTCCTTCAACTCTGCTTCCATTGCTTCGCGCATCCTGAACTTCTGGATTTTGCCGGTAACCGTCATCGGGAAGCCATCCACAAAGCGGATGATGCGCGGTACCTTGAAGTGGGTAATCTTGTCCTTGCAGTAGGCGCGGATGTCGTCGGCAGTGGCATTTGCGCCGGGGCGCAGCTGCACCCAGGCGCAAATTTCCTCGCCGTATTTGGTGTCGGGGATGCCGAATACCTGCACTTCCTGGATTGCCGGATGACTGTAGAGGAACTCCTCCACCTCGCGCGGGTACACGTTCTCGCCGCCGCGAATGATCATGTCCTTCAGGCGGTCGACGATTTTCACGTAGCCTTCCTCGTCCATCACCGCCAGATCGCCGGAGTGGAGCCAGCGCCCGGCGTCGATGGTTTCAGCGGTTTTTTCCGGATCGTTCCAGTAACCCTGCATCACCGAATAGCCGCGGCAGCACAGCTCGCCTTTTTCGCCGATGGGCACCGTGCGACCTTCGCTGTCGATGATTTTCACTTCCTGGTGTGGGCCTACTTTGCCGACACTACCAACACGTTTTTCGAGGGGCGCGTCGATGGCGGTCATGTGGTTCACCGGGCTGGTTTCGGTCTGGCCGTACATGATGGTGACATCGCGCATGTGCATTTTGTCGATCACGCGCTTCATCACTTCGATGGGGCAAGGGGCGCCGGCCATGATGCCGGTGCGCAGGCTGCTGAGGTTGTACTGGTCGAAGTTGGCGCTGTCCAGTTCGGCGATGAACATGGTGGGTACGCCGTGCAGCGCGGTGCATTTTTCTGCCTGCACGGTTTCCAGCACGCTGATGGGTTCAAAGGCATCGTTGGGAAAAATCGCAGCGGCGCCGTGAGTAAGACAGGCCAGATTGCCCATCACCATGCCAAAGCAGTGATACAGCGGCACGGGAATACAGAGGCGATCGTTTTCGGTGAAACGCATGCCCTGACCCACCTGATAACCGTTGTTCAGAATATTGAAGTGGGTGAGCGTGGCGCCCTTGGGATTGCCGGTGGTGCCGCTGGTGAACTGGATATTGATGGCATCATCCGGTTGCAGCAGTCCGGCGAGTTCCTGCAGGCGTTCCTTTTCATGGGCGCCGCCGCGGGTGCACACGTCATCGAAATTCAGCATGCCCGGCGATTTTTCTGCGCCCATGCGGATCACGGTTTTCAGGTGTGGCAGGCGATGGGAATCCAGCTGGCCCGGCGCGCAGCGATTCAGTTCCGGCGCCAGCTCGTTGAGCATTTTCAGATATTCACTGGTCTTGAATTTTTCCGCGGTGATGATGACCTTGCATTCGACCTTGTTGAGCGCGTATTCCAGCTCATACAGGCGATAGGCGGGGTTGATGCACACCATGATGGCGCCGATTTTGGCGGTGGCGAACTGGGTGAGGCACCACTCCACCCGGTTGGGCGACCAGATGCCGACGCGCTCGCCGGGTTGCACGCCGAGTTTCAGCAGGCCGGTGGCGAGCCGGTTGATTTGCGTTTGATACTCGCGGTAAGTCCAGCGGATGTTCTGGTGGCGTACCACCAGCGCTTCGCGCTCGGGAAAAGTATCCGCGATGCGATCGAAACAGTTGCCGATGGTTTCGTACAGCAGTGGGGTGGCAGCGGTGCCGCACAGGTAGCTTTGCTTTTGCGTTGAATGCGTCATGAGGGTGTCCCTGTCATTGGTTGGCGAGTTGCCAAACAAGATCATGTTTTTATTGTCATTTTCCGTATCGGGCGCAGCGGGAGACGTCTTTTTCCCTGCCTATGGCCGGGTTTTGCAGCTGCTTCAAATGATTGTAAAAGCAATTCTGCGGCAAATAAACACATATTTTGCAAATATATTGCATAAATGGTTCGGACTCATATAATGGGGCAGGACGGGGCGCGTTGCGGCAGTGTTGTCGCGCGCCATTCTGGGTAAACGGGAATCCTCTGATATGCAATCCAATAATAAATTCGACAAAGAAGTAGATGTGCTGGTGGTGGGGTCGGGTGCCGGTGCGCTGACTGCAGCCATCGTGGCCCAGCGCGAAGGCTGCAAGGACGTGCTGGTCGTGGAAAAGAGCGACAAGTACGGCGGCACATCATCCATGTCGGGCGGCGGCATCTGGATTCCCAACAGTCATTATGCCCGCGCCGAAGGCGTGAAGGATTCCGCCGATGAAGCGCTGCGCTACATGCAGGCGGTGATCGGCGATGAAGTGACGGAAGAGCGTCAGCGCACCTACGTGGAAAAAGCCAGCGAGATGCTGGAATACATGGCGAAGAATTCCCGCCTGCAATACGAAACCGTTCCCTATTCTGATTACTATCCTGAAATGCCCGGCGGCAAGGAAGGCTATCGCACCCATCAGCCCACGCCGATGCACGCCAAGCATCTGGGCGAACATTTTCGCACACTGCGCGAACCGCCTTCGCAAGTTCTCGTAGCCGGTCGCCTCACCATGACCATGAAAGAAGGCCGCGCGTTTCTGACCCAGGCCAAAGGCTGGAAACTGATTTTCATGCGCATGGCGCTGAGCTATTTCCTCGACATCAAGGGCCGCATGCAGGGCAAGCGTTCCCGTCGCCTGACCATGGGCAACGCGCTGATCGGCCAGTTGCGCTGGACCATGCTGGAGCGCGGCATTGATCTGTGGCTGAAATCACCGCTGGTGGAGCTGATCGAAGACAATGGCGCGGTGGTCGGTGCTGTCGTTGAGCGCGACGGCAAGCGACTGAATGTGTGCGCACGTAAAGGCGTGGTGATTGGTGCTGGCGGCTTCGAACACAACCAGCAAATGCGCGAACAGTATCTGCCGAAGCCCACCAGCGCAGAGTGGAGCGGATCGCAGATCAATAATACTGGCGACGGCATTCGTGCCGCGATGAATGTGGGCGCCGCCACCGACCTGATGAATCATGCCTGGTGGGCACCGGCAGTGAAGATTCCCGGCTGGGAGCGCCCGTTCATTATTTTCGCCGAGCGCTCACTGCCGGGGCTGGTGATCGTCAACAAGGCCGGCAAGCGTTTCCAGAACGAAGCGGCGCCCTATCTGGAGTCTGGTCTGGCGTTTTATCAGGCCAACCAGGAAGACGCGCCCACCATTCCCGGCTTTGTGGTGTTCGATGCAGTGTTCCGCAAGAAATTCCCATTCGGCCCTATCGCACCGGGTTACTCCATGCCGGACAGCGCGCTGTCCAAGCGCATCTGGGCGGTGATGCAGAAGGCGGACACTATCGAAGAGCTGGCACAAAAAATTGGCGTGGATGCAAAGAATCTGGCAGAAACCGTGCGTCGCAACAACGAGTTCGCCAAGTCCGGCAAGGATCAGGATTTTCATCGCGGGGAAAGCTATTACGACCGCTACTACGGCGACGCGCGCACCAGCCCCAATCCTTGCATTGCGCCGATTGCGCAGGCGCCGTACTACGCGCTGCCGATCTATCCGGGTGACATCGGCACCAAGGGCGGCGCACTCACCGACGTGAACGGACAGGTAGTGCGTGAAAATGGTGAACCGATTCCGGGCCTGTATGCAGTGGGGAATTCCGCTGCGTCGGTGATGGGCAGCAAATATCCGGGAGCGGGCGCCACGTTGGGCCCTGCCATGACCTTTGGCTATCTGGCAGCGAAACATCTGGCGGGCAAACCCGCCACCAGCAGCAAGAAAAATAACAGCGAAAAAGCCAAAACCGCGCCGGTGCAAACCGCCCGCGTGTGAACGTTGATCTTCTGACTACAAGGGATAGAGACATGATCAAAGAATTCGACCAGGGTGGCTCACTGATTTTCGGCGGCAGCGGCGGCATCGGTGCCGCCATCGCCACCCGCATCGCCGAAGGCGGCAGTGATGTGGCCATCACCTATCGCGGCAATCGCAAGCGTGCAGAAGAAACGGCTGCGCAGATCGAAAAGCTTGGCGTGAAATGCACCGTGCACCAGGTGGACATCGCCAAGCGCAATGAAATCGACGCCGCCATTGCGGGCGCGGTGGAAGCCCATGGCCGTCTGCACAGCGTGGTAGTGGCCGCCGGCTCCGACATCAAGCAACCGTTTCTGGCAGACGTCACCGACGAACAGTGGGACGAAGTCATCAACGGCGACCTCAACGGCTTCTTCCGCATTGTCAAAGGCATCATCCCGCACTTTCGTGCTCATAAAGGTGGATCGCTGGTTCACATCTCTTCTGCGGGTCTTGGTCGCACGCCACCAAAAGACGTGTTGTCCGTAGCGCCCAAGGCAGCCAACGAAGCGCTGGTGAAATACCTGGCGAAGGAAGAAGGCCTGCACGGCATCCGCGCCAACAGCGTGGCGGTGGGCGTGATTGAAACCGGCATTTTCAAGCGGCTGGAAGCAGAGGGCGTGTTCAATGACGCCTGGAAAGAGGCAGTGCTGTCCATGCTGCCGATCAAACATTTCGGCAAGCCGGAAGATATTGCAGAAGCAGCCGCGTATTTTGCTTCCAACCGCTCCCGTTATGTGACTGGGCAGCTGTTGTTTGTGGATGGTGGTTACGCGGTTTGACGGCATCGAAGCTGCGAATGAACTCGGGGTTGTCGTTGTCCGGAATCAAACGCCGGACAACGACAACCGCGGAACTGACACTAATAATAATTGGAGTACTCACGTGAAACGTTTCGAAGGTAAAGTCGCGCTGGTAACCGGCGCAGCATCTGGCATGGGCAAATCCACTGCGCTGCGTCTGGCAGCCGAAGGCGCCAAAGTGCTGCTCGGCGACATCAACGAAGAAGGCAACCAGGCCACCGCCGCTGAAATAGACGCGGCTGGCGGCACCGCCAAAGCCGTCCAGTTCAGTGCCATGGACGAAGCCTCCTGCAAGGCGCTGGTACAGTCCGCCGTCGACACCTTTGGCAAGCTGGACATTGTCGTCAACGTCGCAGGCATCGCCGGCTTCTACCACCTGCACGAACTCACCACGGACATCTTCAACCGCTTCATGTCAGTGAACCTCACCAGCACCTTCATCATCTGCCGCGAAGCCATGCCCCACCTGAAGCAAACCAAAGGCAACATCATCAACTTCGCGTCATTGAATTCCAAAACCATGACCGCCTATCAAACCGCTTACTGCGCCTCGAAGGCGGCGGTGTCGGCCATCACCAAATGTCTGGCGCAGGAATTCGAAGCCGATGGCATCCGCTGCAATGTCGTCTGCCCGGGCGGCATCGAAACCCCGCTGGTGAAATCCATCCGCTTCCCGCAGGGCATCAACCAGCGTTTGCTGGCCAATCTGATGCCGCTGGGTCGCAAGGGCAAGCCGGAAGAAGTAGCAGCGCTGGTGGCATTCCTGGCCTCCGACGAAGCCAGCTACATCAACGGCGAAGACATTTTCATCGACGGCGGTGGCCGTTCGGCAATGTAAAAAACAACGCCCGGATTGCGCATCAGTACAATCCGGGCGTTCTACTATTCGTTGAAGGAAAAACTGAAATTGACGACGCGCATTACGCCGTCGAGCAGCGCATCAAAGTGGCTCAGATCGGTGGCGGTGCCACACCCTGAAACAGTGGCTGCAGGTTGCCACTGCTCACATTGCTTACCACGGTAGACGTCACGACAAAGCGGGTGGACGAAATTGCCCACTGTCCATCCTGCTTGCGGAATTGATCCTCGTAATAGCCACCCAGCTGAATCAGCATGCCCGTGCGCGTATCGATCTGGTAGAAAAACAGATCGAAGATGGCGCTCGCTGCGGACGGCGACAGCCACTCGATCTGCTCATTATGACCATGATGAATATCGATGACTTCCGGGTGGCAGGCTTTCTCCTGGTACACCCGCAGAAAATCCTCACGATTGTCGAAGCAGCCAATGGCGCCGTAATCAATGTGAATATTCCCCGGCGCAAAACAGTCGCGCAGCGCCACAATGTTCTTGCGATCGCAGGCGTGCAGATAGCGCGCCTTCAGTTTGCGGATCGCCTCGATGTCTTCCAGTCGCTGCAGGCGTGCAAGGATCTCATTCATCACGAAATCAGCCGGCGCTCCAGTAGGCCTTCATCGACACCACTTTGCCTTCGTTGTTGAATTCAAACACGTCGATGATGTCCAGCGTCTTGGAGCCGATCTGCGCAGTGAAGGGAAACGCAGCCGCATTGCCGGCGCACTTCACGCTGCCGCTCAGCTGCAGTTTCACGCCCAGCGCACCGAAGCCACCATAGAACGCCAGGATGGCCGCAATGCCTTCTTTCGGTGGTGTGCCTACCGGATCTTCCACCGTCGCATTGTCGGCATAAATTTCCCGGATCAGATCCAGATTGTTGGTGCTGACGGCAACCATATATTTTTCAACAACTTCGATTTTCTTTGCTGCGTCGATCATGCTAACCCCCGGAATTCCGTGGACTTGTTATTTGTGATATATTTTTGCATTATCATTGCATAATAACAAGGCCCTTGCTAGCGTATGGGCCTGCGACAGCGCATAACAAGTACAACACACGGGAAGAGAGGGTGTGAGCATGAGCAAATATGCCAAGATCGAAGCAGCGCCGGTCGAAGAGCGCTACGCCCGCGGCTGGCATTGCCTGGGCAAGGCCAGCGATTTCGGTCGCACGCCGGTGGGTCTGAAATATTTCGGCACCAGCCTGGTGGCGTTTCGTGGTGAGGATGATCAGCTGATCATCCTGGATGGCTACTGCCCGCACATGGGCGCTGACCTCGCGCAAGGTTATGTGGAAGGCAATTCCCTGCGCTGTTCCATGCACGCCTGGCGCTGGGGCAGTGACGGCGTATGCGACGACATTCCCTACGCGAAAAAAATTCCTGCCAAGGCCTGCATCAAATCCTGGCCGACGCTGGAGCGGAACGGCTTGGCTTTTGTGTACCACGATCCTGAAGACAATGCGCCGCGCGAGGATCAGCTGCCGCCGGTGATCAAGGAACACGGCACCGGTGAGTGGTCCGACTGGGAAGTGGTGCTGATCCCGATTCACACCAACTGCCGCGAGCTGGTGGACAACATGGCGGACAAGGCTCATTTCGGCCCCGTGCATGCGTCGGCCGCGCTGAAATTCCGCAACGTTTTCCACAAGCACGTTTGCGTGCAGGAAATGGAAGGCAAGAGCCCGCGTCTGGCCGGTGATTCCATTCTGAAAACCCGCGCCACTTATTACGGGCCTGCCTACATGATCACGGAAATGTCCGGCGAGATGAACGGCATTCCGGTGGAATCCAAGTTGCTGGTGTCTCACGTGCCCACATCGCTGGAAAGTTTCGACCTGCGCTTTGGCGTGATGGTGAAACTGTTCCCCGGCATGAGCAAGGCCGATTCCGCTGCGATGGTGAAAGGCTACGTCGAGCTCACCCAGCAGGCATTCTTCGAAGACGTGCAGTTCTGGCACACCAAGGTGCGTGTCGACAATCCGGTGTTGTGCGATGGCGATGGCCCGATTCATCGCCTGCGCCAGTGGTACAACCAGTTCTATGTGAACGCCGCCGACGTACCAAAAGTGTGGGATGAAGAAAAAATTTACGAAACTGAAGCCTTCAATCCCATTCCTCCGCAAAAACTGTCAGCAGCGCCCGTGACGAAACTGCAGGAAAAAGCCGTCGCGGAAGCCTGAGCTTGCGCAGGCGATGGGTGTACTGCCCATCGCCTGCCAGCAGTAGAAAAAATTCAGACCATTCGTGCGTTGGGGAGCGCAGAGTCGTGAGTGGCAAGCAATCCAGATGGCCCCGTTTGCTGGGCTGGATCATCATCGGTTTGGGGATCGCGCTGTTTGTCGGTTATTGGGCGTATCTGCCCATGCCTGAGCGCTTCATGCAGGGTGATCGTTCTGATCCCGGCATGATTCTGTACGCGCTGGCCACGGCCGGTTGCGCCTTTGTCGCCTGGGGTATCATGCTGCGCGGCATCAGGGCGGATGCGCTGTCGCGCGCCCAGGTGTTCAGCGCCAGCGCTGCAGGTTTTGCCCTGCTGGCGTTGATGCGCCTGGGCACTGTGTTGTTTCCTCACGGGCCTTTTTCTCAGATGATTGCCTTGCCGGCGGTGGAGTGCGCGGTGTTCGCGTTGCTGGCATGGGCCTTGTTCAAATCCGCCTGAAGGTAATCCGTCATGACCGGTAATACGCTGTACGACAGTTTGCTGATCGCCATTTTTGTCAGCGCGGCGCTGACGGCGCTGGTGTTGCTGAAAATCGATGCGCCCTATGGCCGTCACAAGCGCGAAGGCTGGGGCCCGAAAATTCCCACCCGTCTGGGCTGGATCGTGATGGAGGCGCCGGCGTCGCTGCTGTTCTTCTGGTTCTTTTTCACAGGCCCCAATTCCGGCAGTGCCGTGGCGCTGATCCTGCTGTTCATGTGGCAGCTGCATTACGTGCATCGCTCCTTCATCTATCCGTTCCAGATCAAGGTGAAGCCCGGCAGTCAGGAACCGCTGCTGGTGATTCTGATGGGATCCACCTACTGCGGCATCAACGGCTACCTGAACGGTGCGTTTGTGTCGACCTATGGCACCCATCTGACCAACGAGTGGCTGCAGGATCCGCGCTTCATCCTCGGCGTGATGCTGTTCGCCACCGGCTACTACATCAACAAGAAATCCGATGCGATGCTGCGCGCGTTGCGGGCGTCCAGTGCGGATTACCAGATTCCCCGCGGCTTCGTGTTCAACCGCGTGTCCATGCCGAATTATTTTGGGGAAGTGCTGACCTGGTGCGGATTCGCGCTGGCGTGCTGGTCGCTGGCAGGCCTGTCATTTGTGCTGTTCACCATGGCGAATCTGGTGCCGAGGGCGTTGACGAACCATCGCTGGTATCGGGAAAAATTCGCCGACTATCCGGCCGATCGCAAGGCCATCTTTCCGTGGCTGCTGTAGGGATTGTCCGCTGGAAAACTGAAAAGGAGTAGTCAACGTGCCTATCGGAGCAAATGGAGCCGCCTGGGAATTGCAGCGCAATGACGAGCAGGCGATGGCCTACAGTCATATCGATAAAGCGACGGGCCTGCAGGTCTGTCGGGTGGAAACCGTGATCAAGGCATCGCTGAATGCGCTGGTGGCACTGCAGCGGGATGCGGCGCAGATTCCCAAGTGGATGGACGGTGTGAAATCCAGCAGCATCGTGCGCGAGGCCGATGATTACTACATCACGCATACGCTGGTGCCGTCGCCCTGGCCGGTGAAGGATCGGGATTCGGTGGTGCGCTCCGACATTCGTCAGCTCGACGACGGCACAGTGATCATCGACTTTGCCAGCGTCGAAGGTGTGGTGCCGCCGCAGAAGACGCACGAGCGGGTGCAGAACGTGAAGGGCAGTTGGTGCTTTGCACCGCTGCAGGATGGCAAGACCCGGGTGGAATACGAAGTGATGGTGGACCCCGGCGGCAAACTGCCGGCCTGGCTGGTGAATCGCTTCGCGCTCGACGTGCCCTACAATTCCATCAAGTCCATGCATCGGATGGTGCGCGATCCCCGCTACCAGCAAGCCAGAAGCTGGATTCGCGAAATCGATCCACTCTATCTCTGAAGCATCCAAAACTATTTGAGCAGGCCCAGCTCGCGGGCGCGGGCCACGGCCTGGGTGCGGCTGTTCACCGCCATTTTCTCGTAGATGTTGCGGATGTGAGCCTTGGTGGTGGTGATGGCGATGTGCAGGGTGTCGGCGATGGACTGGTTGCGATGGCCCTGGGCAATCATGTCCAGTACTTCGAGCTCGCGACTGGTGAGCGGTTCGATCAGGCCGCCACTGTCGCCGGCGCTGGCATCCGGCGCTGGCAGCATGCGTTGCCACCAGCCGTGCTGGCCGGCCGCTTCCAGCTGGCGCAGCAGTGGCACCAGCGCGGCGCCTTCATCCAGAAACATGCGGCGAAAGCCGGGTTCTTCCGCCAGTTGCAGCGCTTGGTGCAGATGACGCAATGCGTTAGTGGTGTCGTCCTGTGCCAGCACCAGTGCGAGGGCGATCTTGGCGCGCACCTGATTGATCACGCGGCCATGGCTGGCGGTATCGGCTTCGATGCGGGTGAGCAGGTCGACGGCTTCGCGGTGGCGATTCTGCAGCGCCATGCAGCGGGCCAGCACGATGCGGTCTTCTTCCTTGCGGAAGCCGAACTGGCGAATCAATGAGGGTTCTTTCTCGGCCGCCCAGCGCAGGGCCGAAGCCGTCTGGCCGGACTGCAGCAGATACAGCGTGCGCAACATGCCGACGCTGGGCCCCATTTGCGACCACTGGGAGCGATCCTTGTCCATGATGGGCTCGGCCACGTCCAGCGTCTTGATGGCGTCCATGAAACGTCCTTCGGCCGCTTCCAGCATGGATTGCAGGATGGAGATCATGGCGGAATAGGCGGCTTCGGCGCCCTGATCCCGAAAGGCCAGCAGGGCCGGCAGCGCGGCACGCGCTGCGTCCAGGCGGTTGGTTTCGTAATAAATGTGCAGGTAAACCGTGTTCTGCCAGCCGCCCACGTAGCGGGGGTCGAGCCCTTCTGTCAGCAGCCAGGTGCGGGTTTCGTCCAGCACCTGCAGCGCCTTCCCGGTATGTCCCTGCTGAAAATAGACATGGGCCATCATGTCGGAGCTGGACAGTGCGCAGAAGTGGTTGTGCTCCCGCCGGGCGCTGGCCAGTGCCAGTGACAGCATCTCGCCGGCGGCGGTGTGGTTGCCGTCCTGATACAGGGCCATCCCCAGAGCGAACCGGGCCACGGCATTGAGGGCATCGCCACTGGCGGCCGTCAGTGTGCGCGCCTGTTCCGACCATTGCCGGGCCAGATCCTCGTCGCCCCGCACCCGCGCCAGCTGGCTGCGGAAAATTGCGATCTGGGTGCGCAACGGCTGGTTGTCGGGATGCTCCGGCGCCAGCAGGTGGTCGGCCTGATCCAGGTAGGGTTCCGCCTCGATCACCCGTTCCGTGCAGAACAGGGTCCAGGCTTTGATCAGGGCCAGCTTGGGTCGCTGCAGCAGGATGTCGGCAGGCAGGCGGCTGAGCCACCAGTTGAGCGACTCGTTCTGGCCTGCCAGCATGCGGGTCACGCCCAGCTGTTCGATCAGCGCTGCCGCCTCGTGCCAGAGTTCGCCGCACAGCAGGCAGTGGATCGCTTCTTCCCGATCCTGTTCCTGCGCGAACCAGTGCGCCGCCTGGCGATGCCATTCCACCCAGGTATCGGGCGCCTGCTGGCGGGCAATGTTGAGCAGGTTTTCCCGGAACAGGTCGTGAAAGCGGAACCACTGGCCATGGTCGTCGAGGGGAATCAGGAACAGGTTGTCTTCCCGCAGGGCGTCCAGCAGCGCCTGGATATCGTCGGCCGGCTGACCCGGATTGAGCGCCTGGCACAGCGCCAGATTGAAGCGTCGCACGGTGGCAACCCCCAGCATGAAGCGGCGGGTGGTTTCCGGCAGATTCGCCAGCACTTCCTCCGCCAGGTAATCCACCAGCAGAGTGGAGGATTCCTGCTCCAGCCAGTCCGGCGCGTGGCGGGGCTGCTGCTTCAGGGTGAGGCCCGCCAGCTGGAGCGCGGCGGCCCAGCCTTCGGTCTTGGCCTGCAGGGTGTCGAGCAGATTGGCGTTCAGCGCCAGCTTAAGGGTGTCCTGGAAGAAACGCTGGGATTCGGCGCGGCCGAAGCTCAGGTCATCGGCGCGAATCTCGCTGATGGTATTGCGCACCCGGCGCAGGGGAATATGCAGCGACGGCAGCACCCGCGCGGTCATCAGCACATGCAGCGACGGGGGCAGGTTATCCAGAAACCAGTTCACCGTGTTCAGTAGCGTTGGATCCTGGATCACGTGGAAATCATCCAGCACCAGCACTGTGGGGGTATCCTGCTCCCGCGCCGCCCACTGGTTGACGATGTTCACCACCCAGGCCTCGGGATCGGAATCGGCCACCGGCCCGCTGCTACCCTGCAGGGTTCCGGCCACATAGCGCCAGAAGCGCAGGGGATCATTGTCCTGGGCATCCAGCGACAGCCAGGCATGGGGCTGGCCGATGGCCTGCAGCCACTGCAGTGCCAGGGTGGTCTTGCCGTAGCCGGCGGGGGCGTGAATCAGGGTGAACTGACGTGGAGCAGGAGTGCCCAGACGTTCCAGCAAACGGGTGCGGAGGATGGCATTCTGCCGCAGCGGCGGCGCGAACAGCTTGGTTTTCAGCAACATGCCGGTCATTCTTATTCTGGTGTCAGCCCCGTAGTGTTTCCTGAAACATTGATCAAGTCAAAAGCCCTGCGCAGGTAGTAAACAAAATTGCCCAGGGAGGTGCATTAATCAGGTTAACAGCATATACTTTGCGCGATAATAACGGCTCTGATGACCGTTTTGGGTCATACAGGCCGACTACCCCCGCTGGTTCGATGGTGAGAGTGGTGCGCTTACGACTTTGAAGTAGTAATTGTCGAAAGTGGAAGGGTGGTGTCATGCAACTGGTAGTGATAATGGCCGTTCTCGGCCTGGTAAACATCGTAGGTGTGGGTGTTGGTTCAGAATTTGATCTGAAACAGCGCGGAGTGGAATCGGCGGAATACCGCGCCACCATTGAGGTGGAAGAGGTCACTCCAGAAGAGCGGGCGAATCTGATGGATGCGCTCGATCGTTAAACCCAACCTATTGGTACTCAAACAAAAAATGACCCAATTCCTGTAAGCCCGCTTTTTCGTTTCGAGAAAGCGGGCTTTTCTTTGCGTGTGATCTGTCTGTATATCTTATGGGGCTTGGTTTTTGGGGCGGGGTCAGTCCTTGAAGGACTCGATCAGATCCGCCAGCACGTTGGCCGTCACCAGGTTGAGCATGTTGCTGATGATGTCCGTGGAGCCTGGCACCCAGGGTTTCATCCCGGTGAGGAACTCCGTCCGCTCAGCCAGATACTGGGTTACCGAGCGTTCGGCCTGGGCCTGATCCTCGCTTTCCAGCGCCTTGAAGATGGGTTCCAGGTGCTCCAGCATGATGCGGCCATAGAGCGCACTTTCGCCATAGTTGCGCATGGCTTCCACCAGTCCCACCTTGGAATCCATTTCCGTCTGAAACTTGCTGACCGACTTGCGGGCCTGGCGGCGCAGGCTTTCGGCTTCTTCCAGGATTTCTTTGTATTGCATGAGGGTTCCCCGTCGCGGGTGCGTGCATGACCTCTTTTAAGCATAGTGCATGGCGTTGGATCTGCCCGGCGTGAAACCCCTGCATCGGTCATGGGCATTGATGATTTTCCGCGGATTTTTTTGCCCGCATTGCTAGCTGCGTGTGGTGCCTGGTTTAGAATCCGCGCACGGACGTTTCTGTCCTTCCCTTCTGACGGTTTGCTTCAAGAGAGTGTCCCCTATGACGTTGGTGTTGCTGGTAGCTGGCCTGGTATTGCTGGTGGTGGGTGCAGATGTGTTGGTGAAAGGTGCGTCGCGCCTGGCGGCGGCGGTGGGTATTTCACCCCTGGTGATCGGGTTGACCATCGTGGCGTTCGGCACCAGTGCGCCGGAACTGGCAGTGAGCGTGGGTGCGGCCTGGTCGGGCAAGGCGGATCTGGCGCTGGGTAACGTGGTGGGCAGCAATATCTTCAACGTGCTGTTCATTCTGGGTCTGTCGGCATTGATCGCGCCGCTGATCGTGGCGCAGCAACTGGTGCGACTGGATGTGCCGCTGATGATCGCCGCTTCGTTCGCGGTGTTGCTGATGGGCATGGATGGGGTCATTGGGCGGATCGACGGTATCTTCCTGTTTTCGGCTGTGGTGGCGTACACCGTGTTTCTGATCATGCAGAGCCGCAAGGAAAGCAGTGCGGCCGTGCAGGCAGAATATGAACAGGAATTCGGTGCAGTGAAGAAAGGCGGTGGCCAGATGGTGCTGAATCTGGCGTACATTCTGGTGGGGCTGGCGCTGCTGGTGGTGGGCTCGGACTGGCTGGTGGATGGTGCGGTGCAGATCGCCCAGCATTTCGGTGTGAGCGAGCTGGTGATCGGGTTGACCATCGTGGCGGCGGGTACTTCGTTGCCGGAGGTGGCGACCTCGGTGATTGCAGCCATCCGCGGCGAGCGTGATATCGCGGTGGGCAATGTGGTGGGCAGCAATATTTTCAACCTGCTGTCGGTGCTGGGTATGTCCAGCATGGTGTCGCCAGCGGGCATTACGGTGCCGGAAGTCGCGCTGCAGTTTGATATTCCGGTGATGATCGGTGTGGCGCTGGCCTGTCTGCCGATTTTCTTCACCGGTTACCTGATTTCCCGCTGGAACGGCGCGTTGTTCCTGTTCTATTACATCGCTTACACCACATTCCTGGTGCTGAGTGCGATGCAGCATCCGCTGTTGCCGACGTTCTCGCAGTCGATGCTGCTGTTTGTGATTCCGTTGACGGCCATCACGCTGGTGGTGTTGGCGGTGCGATTCCATCGCAGTCGCGCGCTGGCGCAGTGACCTGCGCTGGAATGCAGTCAAACAAAAAGGGCGCCCTGATCGGAGCGCCCTTTTTTTGTGTGCTTGTGTGCTTGCGGCGGAGGATTACAGCACAGCCAGGGCGGCGGCGTAATCCGGCTCGTTGGCGATTTCGCTCACCAGTTGGGTGTGTAGCACCTTGCCTTTTTCGTCGATCACCACCACGGCGCGGGCCAGCAGACCCTTGAGCGGGCCGGTGGTGATGGTCAGGCCGTAATCCTTGCCGAATTCCGGGCTGCGGAAAGTAGAGGCGGTGGCCACGTTCTGGATACCTTCGGCACCGCAGAAGCGGCTGAGCGCAAATGGCAGATCTGCCGACACGCACAGCACCTGGGTATTGGGCATGTCACCGGCCTGCTGGTTGAACTTGCGCACCGAGGTGGCGCAGGTGGGGGTATCGATGCTGGGGAAGATATTCAGCACCAGCTTCTTGCCGGCACTCTGGGTCAGAGTGGCTTCTGACAGGTCGGTTTTCACCAGGGTGAAAGCCGGAGCCTGGCTGCCTTTGGCGGGCAGGTTGCCGCTGGTTTCGACGGGATTTCCTTTCAGGGTGATGGTGGCCATGATTCAGTCCTTGGTTGTTGCGTTCAGCGTGGGAGGAAAACTGCTGCGTCAGCATAGGCCGGTTGCGTTGGCGCTGGCAAGGTGTATCGGGGCGGCGAAAAATGGCTGATATTTGTAGGGTTTTTGGGGTGGCGAAGGCTGTTCGTCACAGGAACAGCTTGCTCACCAGTGCCGGCACCGCCGTTTCCACTTTCAGAATGCGCGGCCCCAGCTGCACGGTGGTGAAACCGCAGGCCTGCAGCTTTTCGACTTCATAGGGAATGAAGCCACCCTCGGGGCCGATGGCCAGCACCGTCTCCCCCTGCACGCCGGCAGGACAGGGTTGGGAGTCCGGCAGCGGGTGCGCTGTCAGGCAGCGCTTGCCGGCCGCCAGTGCGGGCAGGACGTCCTCCACGAACGGTTTGAAGCGCGGGTGCAGATGCAGTTGCGGCAGCACGGTGTCGCGGGCCTGTTCCAGTCCCAGCAGGAATTGTTGCTGTACCTGATCCGGTTGCAGGAACGGGGTCTGCCAGTAGCTTTTCTCCACCCGGTAACTGTTGATCAGGTGGATCTGCTTGATGCCCAGCGTGGTGCAGTGCAGCAGCAGGCGGCGCAGCACCTTGGGGCGGGGCAATGCCAACAGCAGGGTAAGAGGCAGGGGCGGCGGCGGGTTGTTGTCCAGGGTGGCCAGAAGATGTATCCCCTGGTGATCAATCTGCTCGATCAGAGCCGTGCCGATGAGGCCGTTCAGCACGCCGATCCGCACGGTGTCGCCGCTGTTGGCCCGCAGCACATTCCGCAGATGTTCCGCGCGCTGGTCGTGCAGGTGCAGGCGGGCCTGGGTGGCGCCGGTGGGCCATTCGTGGGGGAGCAGCAGGAGCAGGTTCATGGCGCGCATTATGGGAACATCCCCGGCACTTGCAAATACGTTGTGGCAGATTTTGCCAAAGTTGTTTCCAGGCTTTACGGCGGCCATTCGCGGGCTGAAAAGGGGGGGCGATTGTGGGATAATGGCCGCCTTTTGCAAGCCCCCGCCCGGTAAATGTCGGCAAAATGCTCGCTGACTGCCATGGCCGGGTGCGGGCGCTTCTGGGGGGCGCGACGGGTTCCGGTGGATCGTGACCGGGTTTGTTGCATTCGATCAGCGGTTTTGAGCGAAATGGCTATTGTCCGGGCGGTCACGACCCGAGGATAATGCGCCGCCCCCACGTAACCGATTTCTCCGGATGCTTCTGGCCCCTCTCGGGTGCGCCTGACGCCGGCTGCGCGGAAATCGCTGCGACAGATTGTTGTTGGCATCACTGAATCGCTTGCCGGCTGCCGGCCTGAGTGATTCACGGCGCCTGACTGTTCACCACTGTTCACAAGAGACGTATCAGCATGGGAATCAACAAGAAACTTATTCCGTCGCTGGAAAATCCCTTCCAGGCGCCGGAAACCAAGGAATTCAAAATCCCCGGCGAAATCGGTCGCACGCCCGGTATCTACGAACAATCCCTGGCGGAAGGCTGGGAGCTGATGCAGCGTCCCGAGACCGCCGCCGGTGTGCCTGCCATCGAAAAGCAGCACCTGAAGCAGCGGATGACCGTGTGGGAGCGGATCAAGGTCCTCACCGACAAAGACCCCATCGTGCTGTACCAGAACTGGGGCAAGAATCTGGACGGTGCGTCTATCGTTACCGCGATCATCAATGTGGAAGGCCGTGACGTTGCGCTGTATGGCCATGATTTCACCGTGCGCGCCGGTTCCATGGACGCCACCAACGGCCGCAAGCTGGCCAGCCTGATCAAGCTGGCGGGCGAAAAGAAAATTCCCCTGATCGGCATGAACGATTCTGCCGGTGCTTATGTACCGGCCGGTGTGGGCGGTCTGGACGGCTATTCCGAAGCCTTCACTGCCCTGCGCAAGATCAGCGGTGTAGTGCCTTCCATCATGTGCATGTTCGGCTACAACGCCGGTGGCGGCGCTTACCTGCCGCGCCAGGGCAGCTTCATGATCCAGCCGCAGAATACCTTCTTCGGCCTGACCGGCCCCGGCGTGGTGAAATCTGTGCTGGGTGAAGACGTGACGGCAGACGAGTTGGGCGGTCCCGGTGTGCATGGCCAGTCCGGTGTCACCGACTTCATGGTGCCCGACGAAGTGGCGGCGCTGCGCAAGGCGAAAGAACTGCTGCGCTATTTCCCCGATAACAACGCTACGCTGGCACCGTTCCGCGAAACCTCCGATCCGATCACCCGCAAGACCTGGGACGCGGACATCCTGTTCAAGAAAGCCTTCAACTCGCCCACCGGCTACAACACTCCGATCGACATCCGCATTCTGATCCAGCAAGTCTGCGATCACGGCGATTACACCGAATTCCAGCCCGACCGCGCGCAAAACACCATCTGCGCATTCGGCCGTCTGGGCGGCAATGTGGTGGGTATCGTGGCGAACAACTCGGCGGTGTCGTCTGGCCAGATCGACATTGCGGCGTCGTACAAGAACGCGCGCTTCATCCGTTTCTGCAACCTGTACAACATTCCCGTGGTGTTCATCGAAGACACCACCGGCTTCCTGCCTGGAACCGACCAGGAGCGCAACGGTATCGTGCAGGCCGGTCGCGCCATGCTGGATTCCATCATCGACTTGCGCACCCCGCGGATTCTGCTGATCGTGCGCAACGCCTTCGGTGGCGCCTATGCCGCGTTCAACAGCTATGCCACCGGCGCCGATGTGGTGCTGGCACTGCCGACCACGCGCCTCGCGGTGATGGGGCCTGCGGGTAAAGAGTTTGTGTACAAGAAAGAAATGCAGGGCATTCGCGCCGCGACCAAGGCCAAGGTGGCCGAGCGCGCTGCGGAACTGGTGAAGGCCGGTGCCAGCGAAGCCGCTGCCAGGGCGCAGGCCACTGACGAAGTAAACGCCTGGGCCAAACAGCAGGACGCCGCACTGTCTGCCCGTTATGAAAAAGAGCTGATGAACCCGAAAGAGGCGCTGAGCCTCGGTTCCATTTCCCAGCTGGTGATGCCGTACGACCTGCGCTACCAGCTGGCATCGAACCTGAACTTCCTGCTGCGCCACTACAAGGCCGAGCCAATGTCCGGCGTGCAGCGCGAATTCCATTAATCGACGGTTCACACAGAATTCGAGGAATTAAAACATCATGGGCAACATCAACAACTACACCAACAATCCGCTGATCCACAAGCAGCGCCGTCGCACGTCGAACGATTCCGTCTGGGTGCGCCAGTTCGACTGCACCGACATGAAACCGCTGATCATCTGCCGTGGCCCCATCCGCAAAGAAGTGATGGACGTGTGGGAAGAGATGGGTATCAACCAGTACGGCATCCTGCTGTCGGAAAAGGATTCCATCACCTACAACAACGCGCTGGCACCGGAACTGCGTCTGCTGACCGATCCGGATCGCGTGCACCGCGTGCCGGATTACACCGGTGCCAACAAGGAAGAGCGCACCCAGCGCATCAACCAGATCGTGGCGATTGCGAAAGAAAACGGCCACGACTCCATCTTCGCCGGCTACGGTTTCATGGCGGAAGACGAGGCGCTGGTGAGTGCGTTCGAAGCAGCTGGCCTGACCTTTATCGGCCCCTGTTCGCGCACGGTACGCGGCGCCGGTGCAAAGGACGAAGCGAAACGGACTGCGCTGCTGAACGACGTATCCACCACGCCCGGGATTGACAACGTCACCGTGCTGACCCTGATCCGCAAGGTGGGCGATCGCAACGGCCTGAAGAAAATAGCCGCTGACAACGGCCTGAAAGTGGACGACAAGATCTTCACCGACGCCGTGTCGCTGGAAGATGCCGCCGATGCCGTGTTGAATGCCTCCTACAGCAAGGGCATCGACATCATCAGCCTGGACGAGATCTGCGCCGAAGCGGTGATCCGCATGGCCGACATCTTCCGCAAGCACCCGGAAAACCGTGTTCGCATCAAGGCGATCGGCGGTGGCGGCGGCAAGGGTCAGCGCATCCTGCAATCTCCGGCAGCCTTTGATGGCGAGCTGGAAGACCGCATCCAGGCCGCTGCGGAAAAAGCCGCGGAAAAATACAAGGAAGTGTTGCAGGAAGTGAAAGCCACAGGCGTGGGCGACAACAAGAACGCGCTGCTGGAGCTGAATATCGAAACCACCCGTCACCAGGAAATCCAGGTGATCGGCAACGGCGTGTGGTGTACCACCATCGGTGCCCGCGACTGCTCGCTGCAGATGCACGAACAGAAACTGCTGGAAGTGTCCAACACCAAGGAAATGCTGGAAGAAGCCATTGCCCGCGCCGAAAAGGCCGGCAACAAGGTGGAAGCCGACGCCCTGCGCAGCGACCTGGGCATTCTGGAGCGGATGGAATCCGAGTCTGAGCGTTTCGGCCTGGCGGTAGGTCTGGATTCCGTGTCCACGTTCGAATGTATCGTCGACCGCGACAGCCACTTCTTCATGGAAATGAACACGCGGATTCAGGTGGAGCACCGGGTGTCTGAACTGTGCTACACCTTGAAGTTTACCAACCCGGACGATCCGAACGATTTCCTGCTGGTGGATTCGCTGGTGGAGTGTATGACGCTGCTGGCGCGCCACGGCAAGAAGCTGCCGAAGCCGGAGCGCATTCCCCGTGAGCGTGCATCTGTCGAAGCCCGTCTGAACGCCACCAACGCCGCGCTGAAACCCCACGCCGGCGGTATCATCGAATACTGGTCCAGCCCCATCGACGGTGAAATCCGTGACGATCAGGGCATCAGCGTGCGCAACCCGGACACCGGACAGTTCATGAAGTATCACCTGGCCGGCGCCTACGATTCCAACGTGGCGCTGCTGCTGACCGTTGGCAACAGCCGGCGTGACAGCTACGAGCGCATGGCGGATGTGCTGCGCCGCACCAAAATGACCGGCGAGAACCTGGCCACCAACCTGCAGTTCCATTACGGTCTGGTGCACTGGTTCCTGGGTGAAAACGTGCACGCGAAATCCACCACCAAGTTCGTCATGCCGTACCTCACCATGGTCGGCCTGCTGAAGAAGGAATCTGCCGATTTCGATCTGGAGATGGCGTTCGAGCAGGTGAAGGCGCTGTACAAGAAAGACATCGCGGCGCAGCACGGCAACAGCGATACGCTGGGTGCAGCGCTGCAGGCCATCGACGCCGCACTGGAACGCAAGCACACCCTGCTGCTGCGTCCGCTGGAGATCCTCATGCGCGATCCGCACATGTTCAGCGGCTGGCTGAGCCTGAACAAGGCCCACGTGAAGCTGGATGGCGACAAGGTCACCTGGAACCGCAATCCGCTGTACGTGCTGGACGAAACCTATCACTACCTGAACATGGATTACCGCGCCGATCTGCCCGCGGCCGAAAGTATCTGGAGCCACGACAACGACATCCTGCAGAAGGGCCTGAAGTTCTACCGTGAACTGGAAACCCGTCTGGGCGAAACCAGCTGGACGAAGCTCAATGCGCTGCTGGATGGTGCTCCGCAGGGCGGTCTGTCGGCAGACGAGTGGGCCAAGGTGCAGTCGGCCCATTACGGCTTCCAGGCCGGCATGGAAGTGATGAGCGTGCTGCCGAAACTGGCGCGCGATGCTCACTTCTATGAACTGAAAGTCAATCAGGATCTGACGGTGCACATCCCGCAGATGCTGTTCGACGAAAAGCTGCAGGAACAGATGATGAAGGTGCTGGTGCCGCCGCCGGCCACCAAGGCCGACGAGATCGTCGCCGTGTGCGGTGGCATGTTCTACGGCCGCGAGGCGCCGTCGCTGCCCACGTTCGTGCAGGAAGGCTCCCACATCGAAGCCGGCCAGACCATCTACATCATCGAAGTGATGAAGATGTTCAACAAGATCCAGGCGCCGTTTGCCTGCACCATCGACAAGGTGTTGCTGGAAAACGTGGACGGCACCATCGTCAAGCAGGGCCAGCCGCTGTTCAAGGTGACGCCGGACGAGAAAGTGGTGGATGTCGATCCCGCCGTTGTCGCGGCCCGTCGCAAGGCCCGCACCGATACGTTGCTGAAAGGGCTGATCTGAGTGTCAGATCGGTCCGGATTCAGTTCGCATCTGGATCAGGTCCGCCACAAGTTGCGCAGTCAGGTTCCCCTGATTGCGCACATGGGGGTGGATCTTGTCTCCTGGGATGGCGCCACGGTAATCGTCGAGGCGCCACTCGCTCCCAACCTCAATACGCACGGCACTGCATTCGGTGGCAGCCTCTACAACGTGGCGGCCATGACTGGCTGGAGCGCCGTGCATCTCACATTGATGGATGCTGGCCACACGCCCAGTGTGTGGGTGGCCAAAGGCGAAATCGAATACAGAACGCCGGTGCGTGGCACACTTCGCGGCTTTGCCACGGTGAGTGACGAATCGCGCCAGCAATTGATTCGCGCCTATGAAGAAAAAGGTCGCGCCAAACTTACAATCGACGTGGTGATTCGCGAAGGCGATCAGGACGCGGTTGTCCTGAAGGCCGTATACGCGGCGATGGTGCAGGATCGCTGACGTCCAGCAGCCCGGCCGATCGGTTCACCGGTGGCGGCCTTTTTTTGGCACGCCTGCTCCTTCCACTCACTTCAGAGAATGTTGGCGTGAAAAAATACTTCCAGGACAAAACCGCGATTGTTACCGGTGCAGCTTCAGGGATTGGCCGCGAGTTGGCCGTTCAACTGCTGCAGCAGGGCGCCATCGTGTTCGCGACCGACGTCAATCTGGCAGGACTTGAAGCGCTGCTGGCGGAACAAACCAGTGCCGGTTCCCGTTTGCAGATCGCCCGCCTGGATGTTACCGATCGCGTCGCCTGTGAGACGCTGATTCAGGGCGTGCGGCAGCAGCGTGGCCGTCTCGATTTCATGTTCAACAACGCCGGCATCTGCATTTTCGGTGAAGTGAAGAACATGACGCCCGATCAGTGGGATCGCATCATCGACATCAATCTGCGCGGCGTGGTGCATGGCACCGATATCGCTTACAAGATCATGTGTGAGCAGCGCAGCGGCCATATCATCAATACAGCGTCCGGCGCCGGGCTGATGCCGATTCCGCTGATGACGGCCTACTGCACCACCAAGCACGCGGTGGTGGGGTTGAGCACGTCGCTGCGGGAAGAAGCCAAGCGTTACAACGTCAAGGTCAGTGCCATCTGCCCAGGCATCATCAGCACCAGTATCGTCAACGCTACCGAAAGCCACGATTTCGACATGCAGAAGATGCACGCCGCGTCGCCGGTGAAAGAAGTGCCGGTGACGGATGCCGTCAAAATCATTCTGAAAGGTGTGGCAGGCAACAAGTCCACCATCGTGTTTCCGCGCGACGTCAAACTCAGCACCAAGGCCTATTCCATCATGCCGGATGTGTACAGCCTGCTGGCGCAGCTGGGATTGGGCGCGCTGCTCAAGCAGAAGTGAAGGCGATCACAGCGCCTGCCGAACGCCGGCGCTGACAATGTCGTGCTCGAAATAGGCGTGCTCCACCATCTGCTGGGTGAAGACAAACAGCTGCAGCCCGGCTTTGAGTACCAGCACGGCACCCACGCCCACCTGACCGAAATTGGCATCGGCGTCTTCCACCTGGTAATCAAAGCGCGCGGCATTGCGATCATCGACAAAACTGACGTCGATGGTGCGGCCTTCCTCTTCGAATTCGTGATGCCAGGTGGCCGACAGCTGCGGCAGAACCACGCCCCAGCCGGTGGAAACCGCAAACGAGGCGAGCAGGCCCAGGCGCGATTGCCGTGACGTCAGGATGTCATCGTGAAACATCAGCTCGAGTCCTGAATCACCGGTTTCGGCGTAGCTGCCGTAATCGGTTTCCAGCCAGTCGTAACCCAGCTGGGTTTGCAGATTGAACGCGCCCACCGACCAGTCGTGATTGAGCTGCAGGCTGGCGCCGCTGCGCCAGTGGTTGTAGTCGGCATTGGGCGTGCCTTCGATCACGAACATTTCAAAGCCGAAGATGAAATCCGCGTAGCGCGAATGGCGGGTGCGGTCGCTGCTGACGCGCTCCAGACCAACGCTCGCATCCAGACTGAAGCCGGCGGGAAACTGCAGTCCGGCGATCAGTTGCATGCCTTGATTGACGTGCTCGAAGTCACCACCGCTGTCGAAGTCACCCTGCTGGCGGGACTGGTGAAACGCCAGGGAATACACCCGATCGGCGCGGGGCATGAAACTGATGCCCGCCTGAATCCGTGCGCCGCTGCCCTCGAAACCGCCTTCCAGCGGCGTTGGATCGCGGGCGAGGTCTTCCTGCTCCAGGGTGAGGAACAGGCTCCACGCTTCGTCCAGCGGCATGTCATCCCGCTCCGCCTGCGCGGCCTGCTTCTTCATGCTGACCGGGGTGGAGGGGCCGCCCGCCGCCGGCGTGCCTGTGCCGGGGCCGCCGCCAGGATCGGTGGGATACTGCCGGCTGCAGAAGACGCCCAGATTGTTGACGGGCTGGCCGCCATTGGCCAGCAGATTGGCGCAGGCAACGGTGCCGACAAAGGTAAGCTGCTCTGCCACGGCCGCATCCAGGGAGATGGGCGCTTGCGCCCAGGCAGTGACACTGCACAGCGCACTCACCCACGCGCTGTAGCGAATTCTGTTCGTCAAAACCGTACCCCCAATGCCCCATGAAAACATCTGAATCAATGTTTTCATGGTAATGCCCGCGCTTGCAGGCCGAGCTTGTCCTGAGTCACGCAAACGCTCGATTCCTACAGGGCGTGACTTTTTGGTCACTTTGTCATTGAATCGGTATTACCCCGTCACTATGATCGGGTGGCACCCTGTTCAACCTTCCACAAAAACGTCAGACAGGTATCCCATGCATCCAGGCATCATCGCGGCGCAGGCGCCGGACAAAACCGCTTACATCATGGCTGACAGCGGCCACAGCGTAACCTTCAAAACCCTCGATGAACGTTCCAACCAGATTGCCCACTTGTTCCGCAGTCTGGGATTGCGGCGTGGCGATCACATTGCGATTCTGCTCGAGAACCATCCCCTGTTTCTGCAGATCACCTGGGCGGCCCATCGCAGTGGCCTGTACTACACCGCCATCAGTCATCGTCTGCAGGCGGATGAAGTGGCGTATATCGTCAACGACTGTGGTTCCAAGGTGCTGATCACGTCGATTGCGCAGCTGCCGGTGGCTGAAAAATTGCTGGATCGTATGCCGGCGGTGAAGGCGCTGTTTCTGGCAGATGGTGCCCGTGCGCCGTTTGCGGATCTGAACGCCGCGATTGCCGCGCTGCCGACAACGCCGATTGCCGACGAATCCACCGGGGCCGACATGCTCTATTCTTCCGGCACCACGGGTAAACCCAAGGGCATCAAGGTGCCGCTGCCGGAAACAACGCTGGAAACACCGGGCGCACTGTTCAATCTGCTGAAGGCGCTCTACATGACGCCAGATCGCGAGATGCGTTATCTGTCGCCGGCGCCGCTCTATCACGCTGCACCGCTGCGTTACTGCATGAATTTTCTGGCCACCGGTTCCACCTGTGTGATCATGGAAAAATTCGAGCCGGAACATTATCTGCAACTGGTGCAGCAGCATCGCATCACCCATTCACAACTGGTGCCGACCATGTTCGTGCGCATGCTGAAATTGCCGGAAGCCGTGCGCAGGCGCTATGACCTCAGCAGCCTGGTGTGTGCGATCCACGCGGCGGCGCCGTGCCCCGTGGAAGTGAAGGAGCAGATGCTGGCGTGGTGGGGGCCGATCATTCATGAATATTACGCCGGCACTGAAGGCATGGGTTTCTGCACCATCAGCCCGCAGGAATGGCTGATCCACAAGGGCGCGGTGGGGCGCGCGATTCTGGGGCAGGTGAAAATCGTCGATGATGAAGACAATGAATTGCCGGCGGGGGAAATCGGCACGGTGTATTTCGCCAACGGTCTGCCGTTTGAATATCACAACGATCCCGCGAAGACCCGCTCCGCTACCAACAGCAAGGGTTGGACCACGCTGGGTGATGTTGGCTATCTCGATGCCGAAGGTTATCTGTATCTGACTGATCGCAAGGCCTACATGATCATATCCGGCGGCGTGAACATTTATCCGCAGGAAGCCGAGGATGTGCTGATCACTCATCCAAAGGTGGCGGATGTCGCTGTGTTCGGTGTGCCGAATGAAGAGTTTGGCGAGGAAGTCAAAGCCGTGGTGCAGCCAGTATCCTGGGCAGATGTGAGTGAGGAATTTGCGCAGGAACTGCTGGCGTATTGCCGCGCGCGGCTGTCACACATCAAGTGTCCGCGCAGCATCGATTTCGAACGGGAGTTGCCGCGTCATCCCACCGGCAAACTGTACAAACGTTTGCTGAAGGATCGTTACTGGCCGGTGTCTACTCGCCACTGAATGGAAAATTCGCTGAGGGCGGCGAGGTGTAAACGGAAGAATCAGTGGCGCGGAATCTCACCCCCAATCCGCGCCTCCCACTCCCCAATCGCCGCAGGCTTGCCAAAGAAATAACCTTGGAAATGGTGGCACCCCAGACGCTGCAACCGTTCCAGTTGTGCTGCTGTTTCGACGCCTTCCGCAATGACCTGCAGATCGAGGCTGCGGCCCAGGGCAATGATAGTGCGCACAATGGCTTCATCGTTGTTGTCATCCATCAGATCGCGCACGAAGGATTGGTCGATCTTGAGCTGATACAGTGGCAGACGTTTCAGATAACCCAGCGATGCGTAACCGGTGCCGAAATCATCCATGGAAAAGCGGATGCCGTGGCTGCGCAAGTGATTCATGCGCAGGATGGTCTGCTCCACGTTGTCGATCAGCAGGCTTTCGGTGATTTCCAGTTCCAGCCGTGACGGCTCGATGCGGAATTCATGCAGGCAGTTTTCCACCTGGTTGACGAATTCACTGTGACGGAACTGGCGTGGGCTGATGTTCACCGCCAACGTGAGTGACGCCAGATATGGCAGATGCTGCCAGCGTGCCAGGGTCGCGCAGGCCTGCCGCAACACCCAGTGCCCCAGCTCCACGATCAGGCCGCTGGATTCGGCGATCGGAATGAAGTCTGCCGGCGATATCCAGCCCAGGCTGGTGTTGTGCCAGCGCAGCAGCGCTTCCATGCCGACACACTGGCGCGCGCCGTCGAATTGCGGCTGCACATAAACCTGCAATTCATTGCCGTGAGCCAGTGCCTGCCGCAGTGCGCTCTCGATGCGGGAACGACGGATCATTTCCGTCTGCATCGACGGATTGAAAAAGCGCAGGGTATTTCGATCTGTGGTTTTGGCGTCCGTCAGCGCGAGATCGGCGTTTTTCATCAGTGTGTCGGCGCTGCCGCGTGCGTCGGAAAACATGGCGATGCCAATGGAGCACGAGGTGATGTGCTGCACGTCGCCCAGGGTGAACGGTTCCGCCAGCTGGGCCAGCAGACGCAGCGCCACATGATGTACGTGCAAGGCCGCATTGCGGGGATCGGTGTCGAGATCGTGCAGTACCAGCACAAATTCATCGCCACCCAGCCGGCCGACGATACCGTGAGTGTGGACGTGGTGCTCCAGACGCCGCGCCACCTGCTGCAGCAGCTGGTCGCCGACTTCATGCCCCAGCGTGTCATTGAGTGACTTGAAGTTATTCAGATCGATGAGCAGTAGAGCGCCTTCCCGTTCGCCGGCAACCGACAGAATCTGCCGTAAATGATCCAGCACCTTGCGCCGGTTGGGCAGGTCGGTGAGGGGATCGAAAAACGCCAGTTGATGCAGCTGATCCTGAATGCGGCGGTAGTCGGTGATGTCGGTGGAAATGCCGCACAGGGCGTAGACGTTGCCCTCGTCATCCCGCAAGGGTAGTTTGACCGACAGGTAGATGCGTTGCTCATGGCTGCCCTGCACGCTGACATGTTCTTCCTCGGCAACCCGTTCGCCCTGTTCGATCACGCGCAGGTCGTTACGGCGAATGGCCGCGCAGGAATCCGCATCAAAAAAAGCCGTATCCTGCTGGCCGATGATGTTGTCCAGGGGCTGGCCGATGCTTCTGCACACATTCTCGTTGGCGTACTGGTAACGCAGGTCGCGATCCTTGATGAAGATGCGCGCTTCAACGCTGTCGAGAATGGTGTTGAGCCGGTGTTCCACCACGCGCAGACTGCGGGTGCGTGCGGATACCTGGCGTCGCAGCCACTGCCCCAGCGCCATCGCCAGTATCAGGGCCGCTGCCAGTGCGCCCATGATCCACCAGACGGCCGTCGGAATCCGGCTTTTATCCTGTTCGATGCCCCAGCGGCGCAGGATGTCGAAATAGGGCGATGTCGGATTCGCCTGCCAGGTCAGCAGATAACGGTCGATGGTGTTGCGCACGCTGGCCAGTTCGCCGCGTGCCGTGGCGTAATACAGCTTGCTTGGCTGAAACAGGATCGGCGAGGGATTCAGGCCGGTTGCATGTGCCATCTGATCGCCCAGGAAATGGTTGGTAGCCACCGCATCCGCGCGTCTATTCACGACGGCATCGAAACCTTCCTCGATGGTGGCCACTTCGATCCAGCGCACCGTCAGGTGAAAACTGTCCGCCAGATGCTGCAGGTATTCCTGTTGCACCGAGCCGGACAGCACGGCGATCCGCTTGCCCGCCAGATCCAGCAGACTGGTCAACCCAACGTTGGGGGCTTCATAGACTTGCGACCAGCTCAGCAGCGCTGGCGTCTGGTGGAAGGCAAAGCGCTGGCTGCGTTCCTGGGTGAGTGCCACATCCGGCATCAGATCAATATGTCCGCTGGCCAGCCAGTCCAGACACTGGCTCCAGGTGCAGGGCACCGGCTCCAGTTGCCACCGTTCCTGGCGCGCCATTTCCTGCAGCAGATCCCCCAGGATGCCACTGGGCTCGCCGGATTCCCCGGCCTGGTATTTGGGCGGGTTGTCGTAAACGCCCACTCTCAGGGTCAGCGTCTGCGCCGGCACCGATCCAGCGGCAAGCCAGAGTCCAACGCACAGCCAGCGGGCAACGCGGCGTGTCGAGCGATGGCGGGTGATGCGTGGGCGAGGTTGAAACATGCGTCTTCGCTATGTTGGAAACAGACATCAGGCAGAAGAAAACAACGCTGGCAATCGGGATGCAAGCCCTTGCCGGCAGATGCAGTGTAGCAGGCTCTGGTGTGCGAGTCGTTTATGGCGGGGGAACTGCAGCGGCGATACAGGAATCGATGGCTGTTTCGGGAGCGTGCTCGGCCGGGATCGGCGTTGTCACCTGGGCTGAAAAAAGAATCCCCGCACTGGCGGGGATTCTTCACACGAGCTGAAACGGGCGAAGCTCACGCCTTGGCAAACAGCCGGCTCAAGAACCCCGGCTTTTTCTGTCCGTCCAGCTGTGCCTGCTGGGCGCTTTCCGCCTTGGCCTTTTCGGCCGGATCGCCAAACACCGGCTTGCCGGAAAACTTGGAATCCATGACCGTCTTGCCCATCAGCGTGCCCACCACTTTGCCGCCGATGCGCTGATCCTTGTCCACCTGGGCGGTGTAGGTCAGCGTCATCGGCACCGGTTTGGTGAGCTTGCATTTCCACACCAGGGTGTCGCCGTTTTCCACCCGGCCTTCCAGCACCTGCTGGTTGCCGTGCTCCTTGTTCAGCACGTGGCCGGTCACCTTGCCGCCGCTGGATTTCAGCACCAGGGTAGACATCTGGTCGCCCACCGGAGACTTGATGACGAGATCCCACACGTTGTCCACGCTGTCGATCTTCACCGCGGTGATGGGCGTGTGTTCGCCCTGGGTGGCGGACATGTCGTAGAACATCTGACACTCTGCGTCGGAAAAGCCCAGGTTCTTCAGATCGTCGAAGGTGGACTTCATCAGCTTGAGGCCGGACACGTCGTCGGTCATGACTTTCTTCAGCTGCGCTTCGGCGGTTTCCATCGTCATGTCCACGGGAATGGCATCGCTCGACGCCATCACCACGCGGGAAAACTTGCCGCCGCCGATGGAAAAGATTTCGCGGGTGATATCGCACTTCTCATGACACAGATACGCCACGACCGGTGCCAGGCGGTCGGGCTGGAAATCCCGCTCCAGGTGATCGCGGAAACTGCCGGGGGGCAGCAGGCCGGACATGCGGGTGAAGGCGGCCGGCAGAATCACGTTCATGTTGATGCCGTAGTTCTGGCCCAGCAATCCGGCGTTGCGGGTGAGACCTACCAGCGCGGATTTCGCAGTGGGATACACCACCTGCGGTGCAAAGCCCAGCATGGAATCGGATGCGGTGTTGATGATGCGGCCGTATTTCTGTTTCACCATGTGGGGCCAGGCGGCGCGCATGGTGTTGATGGCGCCCATCACGTGCACGCCGATGTGCAGATCCACCTCGGCCCTATCGATATCGGGAAACACGGCTGGACTGGTGATGCCGGCGTTGTTGATCAGGATGTCGACGCGGCCCCAGTGTTTGATGGCAGTGGCCACCATGGCTTCGGCGCCTTCGAACTTGGCCACGTCGCTGCCGTTGGCCACCGCTTTGCCTTTACCCAGGGCGTTGATTTTTTTCACGGCTTCTTCAGCCACTTTGGAGTTGGGCTGGCCGTCATAGCCGAAGGTGTCGCCGCCCAGATCGTTCACCACCACATTGCAGCCTTTTTCCGCCAGATATTTTGCGTATGCGAATCCGAGTCCGCCCCCGGCGCCCGTGACGATGGCCACCTTCCCGCTGAAATCAAAAGACATAACCTGCTCCCGGTGTCGTTATTGTTAAAAAAGAAAGTTCAGTATACGATGTATACTAAATGTTGTCAGCAGGCGTGTTGTGCTGATGATCTGCATCACCGGAAAGTACAAAAAGAACAACGACCTAGCCCATCACAACAAGAAGCTGGACTGGCCCAGGAGTATCCAATGCCCGATTTCAACAGCCCCCGCATGCTCAGCGTCAACGGTATCCAGCTGGCGGTTTACGAGGAGTATCCGTCCGGTGAGGCCCACCCGTTCCCCATCATCCTGTGTCACGGCATGCCGGAGCTGGCCTATTCCTGGCGCCATCAGTTCGCGCCGCTGGTGCAGGCGGGTTTTCATGTGATCGCGACGGATACGCGCGGGGTGGGGCGTTCCCAGGTGCTGCCGCAGAAGGCGGATTACACCCTGCAGAAACGCCTGGACGACATGGTGGGATTGCTGGACGCCTATGGCTACGAGAAAGGCATTTTCATCGGCCACGATTTTGGCGGCACGGTGGTGTGGGGCATGGGCATCTATCATCCCGATCGGGTGGCAGGCCTGTGCGCGTGCAACTCACCGTTCGCCGACATGCCGATGGATCCGCTGGCGTTGTACGAAAGCCTGTATGGCCCCACCAATTATTTCGCCTATTTCCAGACCCAGGAATGCGAGGACAAATTCAACGAAGATCCTGCCCGCACGTTCCGCTTTTATCTGCGCCGCGATGTGGGGCAGGGCACCAATCTGTCCCGCAGCCGCCAGCATGATGCCGAGAGCATCGGCCACGTGCACTGGATTCACGATGACGAAAGTACCTGGCCCGGTGAACTGCTGCTGGGCGACGAGGAGTTGCGCGTGTATGCCGACGCTTACGCCAGGACGGGGTTTGGCCCGGCGCTGAACTGGTATCGCTGTCTGCCGCTGGATTATGAGCACCAAAAGCAGACGCTGCCCGATGGCCTGCCGACGATCACCGTGCCGGTGCTGGCCGTGGGATCGGAGCTGGATTTCATCGCCGCCTACGAGTTTTATGAATTGCTGGACAACTATTGCAGCGACTGGGAGCAAACCCTGGTCCCCAATGCCGGCCATTGGACTCAGCAGGAAAATCCCGAAGCACTCAATCAGGTGTTGGTGGACTGGTTGCTGCGGCGCTTTGCGTGAGCACAGACAAACCGGCATGATTCCCGCATAATGGCTGGCGTCTCTTCAGACCTGAGTTACTTGGAAATTCGATTCGCGGGAGCTTGATCATGTCACGTAGCACAACAATGAGTTTTACCGGGTTGCTGGCATCAGCTTCGCTGTTGCTGAGCCAGTCGGCGTTGGCCCACGGCGATCACGATCACGCCGAAGGCCTGATGCATGTGGTGGCCCATTTCTTTGAAGGCATGGATCAACCCTTTCTGTTTGGTGCTGGCATTGCGGTGATGTTGGTGGTGCTGCTGATGATCCGCAGTGCTGCGCACAAAGATGATGCAGACTGACTCAGCGTGATCCAAAAAGGTGCCTGGAGATTCCACCAGGCACCCCCCCCATCAGGGTTGTGCCACAGCCCGTTCCCACATCTGCAAATAGGCTTCAGCGGAATTCATCAGCAGAACAGTAAGATCTGTTGAATCCTTTTCATCGTGCAGGCGAAAATTTTCCATCCACTCCGCCAGCATGCCGTAATGCGCCATGCCGTCCTTGCGATAGTCAAACCGTCGGTTGCCGGTCACTGGCTTGGTAAACGTCACCTTGCCATCCACCGAGGTGAACGGATATTCGATACTGATGTGGTAATCGAAATCCGTCTGCGATGTCACGCCCTGGACGTCGCTGCCGATGCCGATCCCCACCACAAATTCAAACGGTGCCATTTCCTGCGCGTAGGTTTTCATGAGTTGCGCGTTGTCGCTGGGCCGGTGATTGAACGGTGCAATCTGGCCGCCGAGGCGGAAGATGCGCTGGCGCAATTCGGTGGAATCCTCCATCCAGCCGTGGGATGACACCACGCCGGAATACTGGCGCTGTTCCAGAATGTCCAGGGCATCCAGCGACGTGTAATAACTCATGTGATCGATTTCGATGATCATGCCTTTGTCGATCAGTCGATTGATCAAGTGACGGCCCAGCGGATGTAGCCCCAGCGTGTTGCAGACAAAATCTTCTCGGTGAAATTCCTGGTAGTCCGGCAGTGGTTCCAGTTTGTTGAAGAAGGCGAAATCCAGCAGCGCATTCACCGTCGGGCCGATGTTGGGAATGTCGGTGAGCCCGCTTACCAGGCCGCGAAAATCCTGGTTCACGAACTGCTCCATGCTGGCGATGCCCTGGGATTCCTGGATGCCGGCGGGGCAGTGTTCCAGATGCCAGTAATGGCCGCCGATGGGCTTGAACAGGTAGCCCCAGGGATCGAGCATCTGGAACAGGCTGGGTGCGTTGCTGGTGCTGAGTTTGCTGGCCAGATGCATCCAGGCGCCCGCTTCGCCGCCGGCGGGCCGGGTGCCACCAAAGCCGTTGTCGAAGCGGTGGATGGGAAACACGGAGCGAATGCCCAGCGCGTGCAGTTTTTCCAGCTGTTGGTCGATGTACGCCGGAGTGCAGAACGCGGAACTTTCGTGGCAGTCGAACAGGGTGCCGTACTCACTGCCCAGCACCACCGCGAGTTTGTTCTGGTTGATCACCGCGCGTGCCTGCTGCGGATCGGTGACGATGCGGAACCAGCCCTTGCCTGGGCCGCCTTCCTGGGCGTCGATGTAATCCTGCAGGTCGTAGATGTAGCGGGTCTGGTTTTCCACTTCGCTGGTGCTGTTGCAGTCGCCCTGGGCTTTGCCCGGTTTCAGCAGCGTGAACAGCTGGCAGGCGGTGGGATTGCCGGTGACATCGGTCACCAGCAGCCGCAGCCCGCTCAGATAACCCCGCTGCAGCCATTTGTAATACGCCTGCACATGGGTGCTGGTGTCTCTTCTGGGCCAGTATTCGAAATCCGGGTAGCCCGCAGTGGCGTGGCCGACTTCCCCGTCGTTCGCCCGTTCGCTTTCCAGCAGATCCAGCACGCCGTTCTTGCCGTGCAGATGGCTGCAATCCTTCAGCGCGTGTTCGATGCCGTAGGGGTGAAACAGATCCCCTGCCATGGCAAGGCCTGCCATCGCCTTGGGAAACCCCAGATGGGTGTGCAGATCGACAAAACCCTGCACCGGCGCGTCGACGGGTTTGGGATCGTAAAAATCGGCGGCCACGTCGGCATTCAGGTCGGCTTCGGGAAAAGTGCGGCACTGCTCTGCCGGCAGCGGCACCAGATCGAACGCGGCGGCCAGGGGAATCTGCTCGGGATGGGCCTGCAGGATGGGGCCGGTTTTGCCCGCCTGCAGGTACAGGTGATCGACGATATTGGCGAGGGCATAGGATTCACCCAGGATGCGTTTGCCCGCGCGAATGTCCAGCTGGTTGATGCGCCATTCGGTGCGTTTGGAAGGCGTCGCTTCGCGGGTGACCGTGATCAGTTGGGTGCCGAGGAATTTGCCGGCGCTGTCGTACAGCAGAAAGGTGCCCAGCCGCGACGGTTTGACGAAGAAAGGTTCGGCGCTGCTGGCGTCGACTTCGGCCAGGGCGTAGCGGCTGTCGCTGGCAGTGACGAGAAAGCGCGAGCTGTTGTGGGCCTGCACGGCCACGCACTGCTGCGCCAGGGCATGGGCTGGGCCGGTGGTATGCGTGGATTTGCAGGCAGCGAGGACAAGGATGAAAAGCGTGAGCGACAGAAGACGAATAGGTGACAGAAGCCGACGTGGCTGTCCATTCTTCATGGGCCGTTCCCTGGTTATTGTTATTATTGGTACTGCCGTTCCGTGGCAGTATAGCAGGGATTGCCTGCGTGGAAAGTGCAGGCAATCCCGCGCGGATCAGGCAACCTTTTTCACTTTGCGCGAGGCGTTGGCTTTCAGTGGCGCCACCGTGGTTGCGTTGGCCAGTGCAGGCGTTGGATTTCCGCCGCCAGCGCCCGGCTTGTAAAACAGATTGCGATCGATCGGGAATACCTTCAGCACCGAGGGCAGGAACAGCAGATCGAACAGAATCGCGATCAGGATGGTGCCGCTCACCAGAATCCCCAGCATCTTGTTGATGTTGAAATCCGACAGCGCCAGCATCGCAAACCCGGACGCCAGCACCACCGTGGTGATCAGTACACCGAGCCCCGCATGTTCGAAGGAATAACGGATGCTGTCATTCACACCCAGCCCCTTGCGCAGGCCGTCGGCGAATTTCGAGAACAGGTGAATGGTGTCGTCGACGATGATGCCGGAGGAAATGGTGAAGATCACCGCGATGGCCACGTTCACCTCGCCGGAAAAAATGCCCCACAAACCGATGGCGATGGTGGAGGGGAAAATATTCGGCAGCAGCGCCATCAAGCCCAGGCGCACCGAACCAAAGCCAAAAATCATGCACAGGCAGATGATGGTGATGGCCACCAGCGAGCCACTGGCGGCGCTTTTGATACTGTTCTGGCCGATGTGCGCGAACATGATGGTGGGGCCGGTGCCGTGGGTCTGCAGTTCCGGCATGTTGGCGGCCATCCAGGCCTGCACCTTGTCTTCCAGCGCGAGGATTTCTTTCGCCTTCATCATGCGGGTGCCGATCATCACGCGCATGCTGGCTTTGGACGTGTCGGTCTGATCGTTCAGATCCATGCCCATGGGCAGGGACATTTCGTACATCAGCATGTACTGCGAGGCGAGTTCGCGGGAGTCCGGCAGGCGATACCAGGCGGGATCGTCGCCGTGGAGGGTCTGGTTCAGGCGCTTGAGCACGTCGGTGAAAGCAGAGGCAGTCACTATTTCCGGCTGCTGCTTGGCCCATTCGATGAAGGCTTCCACTTTCTGCAGATAGGCCGGATCGGTGATGCCGTATTCCTCGCCGGAGTCGATGGAGTAGGCGATGAAATTCATGCCCATGCCGTGGCTTTCCGCCAGATCCATCGCCACGCGCACCGGCATTTCCTTGTTGAAGTAACCCACGTTGTCGTCGTTCAGATCATTCAGCGCCATGCCGGTGCTCAGCAGTGCTGATACCACGAGCGTGCTGTAGAACACCGGGCGCGCATGGCGGATCACCCAGTCGGCCATTTTCAGGTGAAAGCCGATACCGGATTGCGTTTGTGTTTCCCGCGCCGGGCGCGACAGCCAGATTGCCAGTTGCGGCAGCAAGGTGTGACCAAACAGATAGGCCGTGATGATGCCGGCCGCCGAGATGCAGCCGAATTGCACGAACGGCGGCGCGTCGATGGTGAGCATGCCCAGAAAACCCACGGCGGTGGTGAAAGTGGTGAAGAAGATCGCGCGCAGGTTGCTTTCCAGGCTCAGCTGCATGGCGGTGACTTTATCGTGGCCTTCGCGCAGACGCTGGGAGTAGTAACACAGCAGGTGCACGCTGTGGGCCACCGCCAGTGTCAGAATCACCACCGGCGCCACCGAGTTGATGTTGTTGAGGGGAATGCCGGTGAAACCGAAACCGCCCATGGTGACGGTGATGGACAGGATGACGACGAAGAATGTGACAAAGGTATTGGCGACGGAGCGGGTCATGACGCCCACCAATACCAGCGCGACCACGAGCATCGCCGGAATCAGTATCTGCATGTCCTTGCCCAGCACCGTGCCCAGATAGTAGTTGGACGTGGCCAGCCCGGTGACATGCAGGTCGACCGTGGGATGGGCCGCGCGGAAGGCCGCTTCCAGTTCCAGCACGCCGCCCTTGGTTTCCATCATCTCCGGCAGCGCCAGGGTTTGGTCTTCCGGCAGTTCCAGCGTCACCATCACCACGCTAAGGGCGCCATCCGGCGACAGGTAGTGATCACGAATGGTCTGTTCGCGGTTGACCCGCTTTTCCACCACGCTGATTGCATCGGCGCTGCCATCGAAATCTGCAGGCACCATGTCTTCCACCAGCAGCTCATCGCCTTCGGCGTAGGTGTACTGGAAGTTGGACAGGGAATCCACCCGGATGGAGTAGGGCAGCAGCCAGCCTTGCTCGGTGAGCCACTGCTGGGCACGCAGGCCGTCGGCCGACAGGGCGTTGCCGTTGTGCGGCGCCAGGATGAACACGACGTTGTCGACCCGCGTGTAGGTATCCTGCAGATGTTCGAAGGCTTCCAGGTATTCGTTGTGACTGGAAAACATCACCCGGTAGTCGGTTTTGTGGGAGAGCTGGCTGAGCCCGCTCGCCATGACACCGGCAAACACCAGGCTGGCCAGAAACAGCGGCAAACGGAAACGGATGAGGAACGTGGAAAGAGTGTGAATCATGGTACAAAAATCCAGACTGATGACGGACAACCACAAAAACAGTGCAGGCGCAGGTCAAAGTCACTGCACCCGGGGGCAAGCGCCTGCGGGCATTAGCCTATGAAACAGGGTTGATTGCAATGTCCGAAAGGAGTAGTGCAATCAACAATTTCGGGGCTAAGGCGAGTAGGTGCCGGGGCAGAAACACCCGCCGCCGGCAGTTGCATCATGCCGCCGCCTTGCCATAATGAAGCGGTTCCAACCCGGAGGTGCGTCATGCCTACTTACGATTACCGTTGCGAAGCCAACGGCCAGCTGTACGAAGTCAAACATCCCATGTCCCTGCGGATTTCCACCTGGGGCGAGCTGAAGGTGCTGGCGGATATCGAGGACGATTCCATTCCCGACAGCGCGCCGGTGAGCAAGGTGCTCAACACCGGCGGCGTGGTGAAAAGCAGTGCGCTGAAGAATCCGGAACCGGCCTGCCCGGTCAGCGGTTGCGGCGGCGGTCGCTGCCAGTTCCAGTAAATTCCTTTCCTTATTCTTTCCCTTCCCTGCCCGGCGTGATGAATCGGCGTCACGCTGCTTTGGCACGATCCCTGCTCCTGCTATCTCCAACACCGTTTTTACAGGCGTCAGCGCGCGGGAGAAGGCAGTTCCCTGATGAGCAATTCACCCAAATCACCCGTTTTGACGCTGGGTTATCGGTCGATCGCTGACGGTCACCCGGCACTTCACGCGCTGCTGGAACCGTTGCAGAAAGTCGACAATGTGGCGTTTACGACATTGTTCGCGGCGCTGCAGACCGCTACCCAGCAGCACTTCGTTTCCCCCCGGAGACTTGCATGACCACACTGACTGCCGTTCCCAATGCCGCCGCTGTTATGGTTGATTCCGCTACGTTGTTGGTGGCGTTTGCGTCACAGGAAGGTGACATCGTGGATCAGCATTTCGGCTCGGCGCAGGCGTTTTTTCTGTATGCCATCAGTGCCGCCAGCGCCGCTCTGGTGGCCCATCAGGGGTTCGGCTACGAGAAAAAAGATGGCAACGAAGACAAACTGAAACCGAAGCTGATCTGGCTGGTGGGTGCGGATGTGGTGTATTGCGGTTCCATCGGTGGATCGGCCACGCGGCAGCTGATTTCACTCGGCATCAATCCGGTCAAGGTGGAAGGCGGGCCGGACGTGGAAGAAATCATTGCGGATCTGCAGCGTCAGTTGCAGGGTGAGCCAGAACACTGGCTGGCGAATATCCTCAAGCGCAAGCAGAAAAACCAGGCGGAAAGCCGCTTTGCCGATATGGCCGACGAAGGCTGGAATGAGTGAGCCGATGATGGCGTCGGCACTGGAACCGTTTCATTTCATCACGCAACTGGAAGGCAAGCTGAAAGCCATGGTGCAGCTGCGCCCGGTGGCGATTGCGGCGCAGGACCGCGCAACGCAGGAAATAGCGCCCCGTCACTGGCGCCTGGACATCGACCTGTTTTACGACGGCGCCACCGCAGGCAAAACCAGTTTCAACCTGCACGGTTATTCGCGCCAGGAAGCCGAAGTCGTGGCGCGCAATATCCGCAGCAATGCCTATCTGATGAAAGAGATCGACGAATTCCTCTGGGGCGAAAGCGACTGATCTGAATTCAGAACCATGCATCCGCCATGTCGAGACAGGTGGAGTCCAGCGTCATTAACAGCTCGGCCTGCTGCACCGTGCGTGGCAATTCCCTGCGGATGAAATAGCGCGCCGCCTGCAGTTTCCCCAGGTAGAAATCCTTGTCTGCCGTGTTGTGGCGCAAAGCGTTTGCGGCTGTGGTGGCCTGCCAGGTCCAGATCCAGGCGATCACGATACGTCCCATGAAATCCAGAAACACGGCGGAATTGGCGGTGAGCGCGCTGGGCGGCACGTTCTTTTGCGTGGCAAAGAATTGCGCCACTGTGCCCAGACGCTGCACCGCCTGCTGCAGTGCAGTGCCCAGTTCGGCGGTGGTTTCATTTTTCTGTGCTGCGTTTGCCGCGGCGGACATTTGCACGAGCAGTTGCAGGAATGTCTTGCCGCCATTCAATCCGAGTTTGCGCCCCAGCAGATCCAGCGACTGGATGCCGTTGGTGCCTTCGTGAATCGGATTCAGGCGATTGTCGCGGTAGTGCTGCTCGACGATGTATTCCCGCGTGTAGCCGGCGCCACCGTGAATCTGGATCGCCAGATCGTTGGCACGAGGGCCGTACTCGCTGGGCCAGGCCTTGATGATCGGTGTCAGCAGATCCAGCATCGCCGCTGCATCGGCACGCCCGCTGGCATCGGGATGGGTGTGCATGTCGTCCACCAGTTTTGCCGAATACAGACACAGCGCCAGCGCACTTTCTGCCAGTGCCTTCTGTTCCAGTAGCATCCGTTTCACGTCGGCATGTTCGC
The DNA here is from genome assembly GCA_020062665.1 of Pseudomonadales bacterium. Lineage (GTDB taxonomy): Bacteria > Pseudomonadota > Gammaproteobacteria > Pseudomonadales > Ketobacteraceae > Ch67. The sequence continues at coordinate 162,598 of JAGUVW010000013.1, read as the reverse complement.
TGATGGGAACCATGGGTGAACGCGGATCGCGATTGTCCGGCGCCCGGCCCTGGGGTCGCTGCCGCGCGTAGTCCAGCGATTCCAGATAGCCCGCCACCGCCAGCACCGCTGCACCGGTGCCCACGGCAATGCGCGCCTCGTTCATCATGTGGAACATGTAGGTGAGGCCCTTGCCTGCTTCGCCCAGCAGGTATGCAGTGGCGCCGTGCTGCTCGCCGAAATTCATCGCAGTGGAAATGGAGCTGCGGTAGCCCATCTTGTGGAACAGGCCGGCCAGCTGCACGTCGTTGCGCGCGCCCAGGCTGCCATCGTCGTTCACCAGAAACTTGGGCACGATAAACAGCGAGATGCCTTTCACGCCGGGCTCCACACCTTCAGGCCCGCGAATTTTCGCCAGCACCAGATGCACGATGTTGTCGGCCAGATCGTGTTCGCCGGCGGAAATGAAAATCTTGTTGGCGCGCAGGCGATAGGTGCCGTCGGCCTGCAGATCGGCAGTGGCACGGATATCACCGAGCGATGATCCTGCGTGCGGCTCGGTGAGACACATGGTGCCAAAGAAACTGCCATCGAGCATGGGCTGGAAGAAGCGTTGACGCTGATCAGCGGAGCCGAATTTTTCGATCACGGTGGCGGCGGATTGCGCCAGAAACGCATACACGGAACTGGACACGTTGGCGGCCTGAATCCAGGAAAAGCACGCCTGGCTGAGCAGATGAGGCAGCTGCATCCCGCCCTGTTCATAATCGCGCCCGGCACGGGTGAGCCCCGTTTCGATCACCGCATCGCAGGCAGCCTTGATTTCGGGAATCAGCGTCACTGTTTTGCCGTCGAACGCCGGTTCGTTTTCGTCGCCCTTGCGATTGTGATTGGCGAAGTATTTTTCCGCCACCTGACGCGCGGTGGTCAGCGCAGCATCGAAGGTCTCGCGGCTGTGTTCGGCGTAGCGGGGCCGCTGGGTGAGCTGGCAGGCATCCAGCCATTCATACAGGATGAAATCCATGTCGCGGGCGCTGAGGGTTTTGGCGTTCATGACGAATCCCTTTGTTGTTTGTTCTGGTGGGCGGGCAGTGACAGCCAGAGTACGCCATCAGGTTTGGTGCTTGAATGATCGAAACATACAGAGTGGGAAAGCGTTTTGGTCAGGCAATTTCCGCCATGGTGGCCGTGGTGCCCCTGTGGGAAACTCGGGCAGCTTTGCTGTAAACCGGCCTAATATTGATCTTTGCCAAGTCGGTGTGCCCTGGTTTTTGAAAAAATTGGGATCTGCCCCCACCTCAGCAGTTCTGGGGCCGGTCGGTTTGCTGTCTGCCGAGCCACCCACTGCCATCTGCCCAGAAGGAATTCCCTGATGCGAGCCTGTCTCATCGCGCTGGTTGGCGCACTTGCCCTCAACGCCCATGCCGAACTCCAGACGCTGCCGCTGGCGACTCAGCCCGTGCCGGTGCAACGGCTGTTCGACGGCCAGGTGGAAGCGATCCACGCCGCCACGGTGTCGGGCCAGACCAGCGGCCGGGTGGCGGACATTGCCTTCGACGTGGGGGATAGTGTGCCGGCGGGCACCACCATTATCCGGCTGGTGAGCGAGGATCAGCAGGGCGGCCTGCAGCAGGCCCAGGCAGCGCTGGCCGATGCCCAGGCGGGGCTGAAGGTGGATCAGCAGGAACTGACCCGCATCGAAGAGCTGTTCGCCAAGGGCGTGGTGTCGAAAGCCGAACTGGAGCGAGCCCAGGGCCGGGTGAAAAGCCGCGAGGCCCAGGTGAAAAATGCCGAGGGTGCGCTGCGTCGTGCCCAGCAGCAACTGGCCTACACCGTGGTGCAGGCGCCTTTCAGCGGTGTGGTGAGCGAACGTCATATCGAACTGGGTGAAGCCGTCGCGCCCGGCACGCCACTGATGAGCGGTTTCGATCCCGACACGCTGCGCGTGGTGGTGAATATTCCCCAGGATGTCGCCGCCAAGGTGCGCGAGTCTGCGGCCGTGCAGGTGGAGCATCAGGGCACGATGCTGACGCCGGACAAAGTCCAGGTGTATCCCGCCGCCAATCCGGTCAGTGGCAGCGTGAAGGCGCGGCTGAATCTTCCCAAGGGCAATCACGGATTGCGACCGGGACAATGGGTGAAAGTCGCCATCAAGCTGGGCGAAGAAAACCAGCTGCTGATACCCCGTTCTGCCGTGTTGCAGCGTTCCCAGGTGAGCGCTGTTTATGTGCAGCAGGAAGGCGCGCTGCAATTGCGTAACGTGCGCCTGGGCAAGCAGCGCGGCGACGATGTGGTGGTGAGTGCCGGCCTGAATCCGGGCGATGTGCTGGTGCTGAATCCGCTCGACGCTTTGTTGCAGAAGGCCGCTACCGAGGGCAATGCCCATGAGTGACAGACTGGGAATTTCCGGCGCGCTCGCCGGGCGCAGTGTCCGCTCCCAGCTGACGCCGTTGCTGGCACTGGTGGCGCTGGGCCTGGGCATCTTCGCGGCGCTGATCACCCCGCGAGAAGAAGAGCCGCAGATCGATGTCACCATGGCGAACGTATTTGTGCCGTTCCCCGGTGCGGCGGCTGCCGACGTGGAAAACCTGGTGACGCTGCCGCTGGAACAGGTGCTGGCGGAAATCGAACAAGTGGAGCACATCTATTCCGTGTCGCAGCCGGGCATGGCGGTGTTCACCGTGCAGTTCGAGGTGGGTGTGCCGCGGCAGACCGCGCTGCTGCGTCTGTACAACGCGATCTATTCCAATCTCGACTGGCGTCCGCCCAATCTGGGCATCGGCCAGATCATCGTGAAACCCAAGGGCATCGACGACGTGCCGATTCTGGCGCTGACGTTGTGGAGCGAACAGCCGGAGTGGGATGCCACCGCGCTGCAACAGCTGGCGCTGTCGCTGGAAAGCGAGCTGAAACGTCTGCCGGGCACGCGCAATATCGCGACCATCGGCGGCGATCAGAAGATTGTGAAAGTGACGCTCGATCCCGCCAAGCTCGCAGCGCACAATCTGACAGTGGGCGAGCTGGAGCGTGCGCTGCAGGCAAATCATTTCGCCCGTCATGCCGGAGCGCTGGTAAATCTGAATCAGACCCTTGCGGTGCAGGCAGGCACTTTCCTGTCGCGCCCGGAGGAGCTGGGTGAGCTGGTGGTGGCACTGCACGGTGATCAGCCGGTGTATCTGCAGGATGTGGCCAGTGTGGAAATGACGGGAGCTGATCGTGGCCAGATCGTGTCCTGGCGCAGCGCTGATAACAGGGGTAACGCCCAGGCGGTGACGCTCACCATCAGCAAAAAGCCCGGCGAAAATGCCATCGATGTGGCGAACCTGATTCTGCAGCATGTGGAGCGTCTGCAGGGCACGCACATTGCCCAGGGTGTGAATATCGAGGTGACCCGCAACTACGGTGCCACCGCCAATGACAAGGCGAATCAGCTGATCCAGAAGCTGATCTTTGCCACCCTGAGTGTAATTGCACTGGTGCTGTTCACCCTGGGCAGGCGCGAAGCCATCGTGGTGGGCGCTGCCGTGCTGCTGACGCTGGCGGTGACGTTGTTTGCGTCCTGGGCCTATGGCTTCACTCTGAATCGTGTGTCGCTGTTCGCGCTGATTTTTTCCATCGGCATTCTGGTGGATGACGCCATCGTGGTGGTGGAAAACATTCACCGCCATCTGGGGGATGCCTCGAAAAGTTTTATCGATCGCATCGCCCACGCGGTGGATGAAGTGGGCGGGCCGACGATCCTGGCTACGTTCACCGTCATCGCTGCACTGTTGCCGATGGCGTTCGTGACGGGATTGATGGGTCCGTATATGAGCCCGATTCCCATCAATGCATCCATGGGCATGCTGCTGTCGCTGATCATTGCGTTCACTGTCACGCCCTGGCTCAGCGCGCGTCTGCTCAAGCACGCCGGTGAGGGCCACGCTGCCGCCCATCACGACAAAGGCGTGACCTTTTTCGCCAGTGTGATCGAACCGTTTCTGGGCCAGCACAACCGGCGCAACCGTTATCTGCTGGGGTTTGGATTGATCGGTGCCATCGTGCTGGCCTGCATGCTGGTGGTGTGGCAGCTGGTGGTGCTGAAAATGCTGCCATTCGATAACAAGAGCGAACTGCAGATTGTGGTGGATATGCCGGAAGGCACGCCGCTGGAGCAGACCCACAATGTGCTGACGGCGCTGGCAGACTATCTGGTGACAGTGGAAGAACTGGATAACCTGCAGCTCTACAGCGGCAGCGCCATCCCCATCGGTTTCAATGGCCTGGTGCGGCAATACTATCTGCGCAGCCAGCCCCATCAGGGCGACATCCAGGTGAATCTGAAAGACAAGCAACACCGTGATCGCGCCAGCCATGACATTGCGCTGTCCCTGCGCGAACCGCTGCAGAAAATCGGCGCCGGTTTCAACGCCAATGTGAAAGTGGTGGAAGTGCCGCCCGGCCCGCCGGTGTTGTCGCCCATCGTGGCGGAAGTCTACGGCCCCGATTACAACGCTCAGCGTGCGCTGGCCAAGCAGTTGGAGCAGATTTTCGTGAACCAGGATGGCATTGTGGACACTGACACCACGGTGGAAGCGGAGCAATCCCGCTGGGTGCTCGCCATCGATCGTCAGCGCGCCGCCATGCTGGGGGTGAGTGAGCAGGATGCGGCGGCGACGCTGGCGGCTGCATTGGGCGGCAGCGACAGTATTTTTCTGCACACCGGCCACGACAAAATGCCGGTGCCGGTACGCATCAAATTGCCGCTGGAGCTGCAAAGCTCCATCGAAGATCTGCACGCCATCAAAGTGCGTTCCCGCGGCGGTGAGTTGGTGGCGCTGTCCAGCGTACTGCAACCGCTGCAGCAGCCCATCGACAAGGCGATCCATCACAAGGATCTGCTGCCCGTGGTGTATGTCACTGCCGACATGGCGGGCGAGCTGGACAGTCCGCTCTACGGCATGTTCGATCTGCGTGGCCAGTTGCCGGAAGGTGTGCAGGAATACTTCATCGCCCAGCCGGAATTTCCCCAGCAGTTCAGTATCAAGTGGGATGGCGAATGGCAGATCACCTATGAAACCTTCCGCGACATGGGTGCCGCCTATTCGGTGGGGCTGGTGCTGATCTATCTGCTGGTGGTGGGGCAGTTCCGCAGTTATGCGGTGCCGCTGGTGATCATGGCGCCGATTCCGCTCACGCTGGTGGGCATTTTGCCGGGCCACGCCTTGCTGGGCGCGCAGTTCACGGCCACATCCATGATCGGCATGATCGCGCTGGCGGGCATCATCGTGCGCAATTCCATTCTGCTGGTGGACTTCGTCAATCAGAGCATTGCCCAGGGCCATCCGCTGGAGAGGGCGGTGGTGCTGGCGGCGCAGGTGCGCGCCAAGCCGATCATCCTCACGGCACTGGCGGCCATGCTGGGCGCGTTTTTCATTCTGGATGATCCCATCTTCAACGGCCTGGCCATTGCGCTGATCTTCGGCCTGTTCGTCAGCACGTTGCTGACGCTGGTGGTGATTCCGGTGCTGTACTACGCCTTGCTGCGCCGCCAGGGTACTGCAACTGCCTGATTTTTCTTCAGTGATACCAAACTTCCGCCGATGAACTAGAATTGTTGGATTCATCGGCGGGAGCGTTTTACATGCTGGTTTTGTACCCGGACATCAAACCCTATCAGGAACACCGGATCGACGTTCAATCCCCTCACAACCTTTACGTGGAAGAGTCCGGCAATCCGGACGGCATCCCGGTGCTGTTTCTGCACGGCGGGCCGGGTGCCGGCACGGAAGCCTATCACCGCCGTTTCTTCGACCCGGAAAAATACCGCATCGTGCTGTTCGACCAGCGTGGCTGCGGCAAGTCCACGCCCCACGGCTGCCTGGAGCACAACACTACCCAGGCGCTGGTGGAGGACATCGAAACCATTCGCGACAAACTCGGTGTAAACAGCTGGCTGCTGTTCGGTGGTTCCTGGGGCTCGACGCTGGCACTGGTGTACGCGCAGACCCATCCCGACCGCGTGCGTGGCCTGATCGTGCGCGGTATTTTTCTGAGCCGGCAAAAAGATCTGGACTGGTTCTACAAGGAAGGCGGCTGCAGCCGGATTTTTCCCGACTACTGGATCGATCTGGTGAAACCGGTGCGGGAAAACATGCGCCATGATCTGATCGCCGCGTATGACAAGCTGCTGTCCAGCGACAACGAACTGCAGCGCATGGCGGCGGCGAAAGCCTGGTCAGGCTGGGAAGGCCGTTGCGCTACCCTGCGCCCCAATCCCAACGTGATCGATCATTTCACCTCGCCACATACTGCGTTGAGTCTGACGCTGATCGAGGTGCATTACTTCAAGCATAAATCCTTTCTGGAAGACAATCAGATCCTGCGCAACATGGAGCGCATCAAGCATATTCCCGGCATCATCGTGCACGGCCGTTACGACGTGATCTGCCCGCTCGATAACGCGCTGGATCTGCATCACGAGTGGACCAATTCCGAGTTGCACATTATCCGCGATGCGGGGCATTCGGCGTCCGAGCCCGGAATCGTCGATGCGCTGGTGAAGGCTACCAACGAGTTCGCCCACAAGCTGGGCGACTCCGCCTGAGTCATTCTGGTTCGAGACAGGAATAGCACATGCCAAAAAAATTTCGGGTGGTATCGCAGGCAGCGCCGGTGAAAGGCAAATCCACGCAGGAAGTGGTGACGGGTCTTGCCCGTCTGGGGATGAAAGCGGAGCAGGCCAACGCCCTGTTGCAGAAAGCCATCGTCATCAAGAAGGATCTGGATAATCCCAAGGCGCTGCAGTACATCGAAAAGTTCACCGAAGCCGGCTTGGCGGTGAAACTGGAAGCCTATGAAGTGGAAGAACCCGCCGAGATAAAATCGGCGCGTCAGCAGCAGGACGATCTGTTCGCCTATCTGAACCAGGTGTTCGCCCAGCGAATGGCGCCGACGCAGACCAGCCGCGAATATCACAAATCGTTTTCGGTTGCGCTGGCCACGTCGCTGGTGGCGCCGGTGCTGTATTTTGGCTTGATTGCGTTGGTGGCGTGGTCGCTGCTGTGGTATTTCACCAGCGGCCACCGCTTGCTGATGGGTGGCTGGGATCTGCATGGCAAAATGTTGCTGCTGCAATGGGCGGTCGGTTATGTCACGCCGGCGGTGGTGGGTGGTGTGCTGTTGCTGTTCCTGCTGTATCCGTTCTGGCCCCAGGGTAAACCGCCCAAGCCCAACATCCTCGATCCCAAGAAAAACAGAAAGCTCTACCAGCTGGTGGATGTCATGGCGAAATCCATCGGTGTGCCGGCACCGCAATATATCGAAATCGCACCGGAGGTGAATGCCGCTGCCGGCTCCACCGAAGGCATGGTGGGATTGGTGAAGGGCAAGCTGTCGCTGATGCTGGGATTGTCGCTGGTGGCAGGTACCACGGTGCAGCAATTGCTGGGCATCATCGCCCACGAGTTCGGCCATTTTTCCCAGCGCAATTCCATGCTGGCCTACAGCTGGATCAATCGCGTCAGTCGCTGGCTGAATATGTGCGCCTATGGCGATGACATCTGGCTGAAGCGACTGGATCAGTGGAAGGAACAGTACGATTACGAAATTGTGCACATCAGCCTCACCGCCACGGGGTGGATGATCCTGGCAGTGCGCACGCTGTTCCGCAAACTGTACGATCTGAACCTGCGCCTGACCCGGCCCATGTCGCAGCAGATGGAATTCGACGCCGATCTGTATGAAGCGCGGGTGGTGGGCAGCCGGCAGTTCCGCGCCAGCACCATGGCGCTGCGCAAGCTCGGTTTTGCCTGGAATATCACGGTGAATGTGAATTTCGAAGCGCTCGACACCGATGACAAACTGCTGCGCAACCTGCCTGCCGCAGTGCTCGATATGTCGGCGCGCATGCCCAAGGATTATCTGCGCCAGATCGAAGCCGGCCTCGCCGAGGAGACCACCCAATACTGGCACACCCACCCGGCGGATCAGGCGCGGGTGGAACACGCCGAGCGCGCCAACGAACCGGGCATTCTGCAGTGCGACCGTCCCGCCAGGGAGCTGTTCGACAACTTCGACAAACTTTGTGAAAACAGCACGCTGGGCTGGTACTACAGCTGGGGCATCAGTGGCGCGAAGGAATTTCTGGTGGACAACCAGTTGATCCTGGACAAGGTACGCTTTGGCGAAGAAAAGCCGCGCACCACAGCGAAGGAATCACTGGCACAGAGTGTTGCGCCAACAGCAGCAGCGGCAGCATCGACAGAGCCACAAGATCATGGTGGCACGATCGAGTGGTCACCCACCAAACGGGATTCCACCTGAGCCGATTGCACACGCCAGGCTGAATTGCCACAATCAGGCGATGTCCTGCGTTCGGCTGCCCCATGCTACTGAAAACCCGCTTCTACCTTCCCCCCTTGCGCGCCGGTGTAATCCGGCGCGATCAGCTGTTGCAGCGTCTGCAGGCCAGTGGCGGTGGCAGCCTGGTGCTGGTGTCCGCGCCCGCCGGTTACGGCAAAACCACGCTCATCAGCCAGTGGCTGCACCAGTATCCGCACACGTTTGCCTGGCTGACCCTGGGCGCGGAGCACAACGTCATCGGTGTGTTCTGGCAATACCTGCTGGCGGCGCTGCGCCAGATGGTGCCGGAGCTCGGGCGTGACGCCGAACAACAGTTGCTGACGTTGGACACGCCGGACTATCAGCAGGTGGTGATTGCGCTGCTGAACGATCTGGATCAGTTCAGCATCAATAACCGCGCCGGGGAACCGATTACGCTGGTGCTGGATGATTTTCATGTGCTGCACAACGCGCGCCTGCTGCAGCTGTTCAACCTGCTGCTGGATCACCTGCCTGCCTGTATCCGCATCGTCATCACAGCGCGGGGCGAACCGGATCTGAAACTGGCAAAACGGCGCGCCAGCGGTCAGCTGATGGCGTTCGGCATTCACGAACTACGTTTTACCGCACAGGAATCCCGCGCCTTTTTTGCCGCCGTGCTGACATCGCCACAGACGCCGGAACAGGTGGATGCCCTGTGTGCGCGCACCGAAGGCTGGATTGCCGGTTTGCAACTGGCGGCGCTGTCCCTGCGTCAGCAGGGTGTCGAAGTGAGTGCGCTGCTGACGCGGGAAGGGCTTGATCGCAATGTGGCAGATTATCTGCTGGACGAAGTGTTCGCCCACCTGCCGTCTCATCTGCAGCAATTCCTGCAACAGTCCGCATTGGTGAAGCGCTTTTGCGCCGGCCTCACCAACGCCATCGACGAGCGTCACGACAGCCTGGCCATCCTGCTGGAGCTGGAGTCCCTCAATCTGTTCCTGATGCCGCTGGATAATCATCGCACCTGGTATCGCTATCACGAACTGTTCCGCCAGTTTCTGCTGCAGCGATTTGTGTGCGGTGATGTGCTGCTGCGTGATGGCGCCATTGTGCGGGCGCTGACCTGGCTGGAGCAGAATGGCTACTGGGATGATGCGATGGCGCTGTGTGTGGAATGGCAGCGCTGGCCGGATGCGTTGCGACTGCTGCAGCAACAGGATCTGGCCTTGCCTGCCAACGCGGATCGGGAAAAATGGCTGCAGTGGCTGCGGCAGATCCCTGCGCCGCTGCTGGCAACCGTGCCGGCGTTGCAGCGCAAGCTCGACGGTGCACGCGATGGGCAGGAGTTTGTGGTCGATACCGTTGCGAGTGATCTGATTGAACCGCTCACCCAGCAGGAAAAAGTCGTGCTGGAGCTGATCGGCCAGGGACTGTCGAACAAAGCCATTGCCCGCCAGCTGCAGATTTCCCTCAACACTTTGAAAGTCCACATCCGCAATCTGTACGGCAAGATGGGCGTGGAAAACCGGCGCGAGATTCTGGTGAAGACCAGCCAGAAATGATGCCGTGCGCTCGCATTAACCCGTCACCATCGGTCGCGTTGGATCGCTGCACCATTCACTCCAGGAGCCCGCATACAACACGGAACCGTGCAGCCCCGCGATTTCCATCGCCAGCAGATTGTGACAGGCGGTGACGCCAGAACCGCACTGGTGAATCACTGGCGCTCCCGCTCTGTCCTGCAACAGCTGACTGAATTCTGCGTGCAACTGTGCTGCCGGTTTGAAACGCCCGGTCGTATCCAGGTTGTCGCGGAAGAAGCGGTTGCGCGCGCCGGGAATATGGCCGGCCACCGGATCGAGGGTTTCATTCTCGCCGCGAAAACGATCCGGCGCGCGGGCATCGATCAGCGCCAGTTGCGGCGACGACAATTGTTGCAGCAACTGATCGGCGGTGATGACAGGCAACGCAATCCGATGCGGAAAATCCGCAGCAGTGGGAACGGGGCGATCAATACTGACCGGCAGGCCCGCCTGCGTCCACGCCGTCAGCCCGCCATCCAGCACCGCCACTTCTCCATGACCCAGCCAGCGTAGCAGCCACCACAATCTTGCAGCAAACATGCCGCCGCTGTCGTCGTACGCCACCACCTGTTGTCCGCCGTGCACACCCAGCTGTCCAAGTTTTGCTGCCAGCATGGCGGCATCCGGCAGCGGATGACGGCCATTGCGGCCATTCTTTGCGCCCGACAGATCACGATCCAGATGCAGAAAATGTGCGCCGGGAATATGGCCGTTGGCGTAAGCGGTCTCGCCTGCATCCGGTTGCGTCAGATCATGGCGGCAGTCGATCACACAGCAGGTACCGGCATCGAGCAGGGTTTGCAATTGCGCAGGTTGAATCAGGGTGGTGAAGGTCATGACAGCAGGCCGGGCAGATGAACACAAGCGGATTGTAGCTATCTGCGCCGGCGATTGCAGTAAAGGATGATCCCGAGTGGGCGTCAGGCTCCGCTCGGGATCGGGGCCAGCTTAGAGCGTTTTCATATATTCAATGATGGCGTAGCGCTCCTGATCGGTGAGCATTTCGGTGAAGTCGTGTCCTTCATTGCCACGGCTGAATTCGTGGGTGTTGAAGGTGCGTCGTTTCGCCACGTCAGCCTGGTTCAGCGGCGGCAGGGAATTTCTTCATACTTCCAGCCCAGGTGTTCGAAATCGTAGGCTTCAAGGCTGTAGTCCATGCCGGCGTTGAAACCCGGTGCCACTGGCGCGGTGCTATCGGTGTGTGCAGTTGCTGAGCGTGTCAGCTCTCCCGCGGCAATTCCCGCACCGGGCGAATTTCGATGCTGCCATAACGGGCCGGTGGAATCTTGCTGGCGTGCGTAATCGCTTCGTTCAGGTCGCGCGCGTCGAGCAGATAAAAGCCGGCAAGCTGCTCCTTGGTTTCGGCGAAGGGACCATCGGTGATGGCCACCTTGCCGTCGCGCACCCGCAGCGTTGTGGCCGACGCAGTGGGATGCAGCGCTTCGCCCGCCATGAAATGCCCGCTCGCCCGCAAACCGTCGCTACAGGCAATGCATTCCTTGTTCAGCGCCAGCCAGTCGGATTCTGTCATGGCGGCCATGGCTTTTTCATCGTAGTAAACCAGACACAGATATTTCATATGCAGTACTCGCAGTTGGTTTTCCATTTCAATGTAGAAGGTTTTCGGCGTGATGATGTTGCCGTTATCCGCCCGTTTTTTCTGCCTTCAACGCGTTGCCCACCTCGCGATGTTTTTCCAGACCGGGGCCGTCTTCGAAGTCTTCCATTTCATACACCCGGCGCAGCTCCAGCGTTACGTTGCCGCCACCGTCGAGCGCCGGCCAGCGCTTCACCCATTCGATGGCTTCGGCGTGATCTTTCACCTGAATCAACGTGAAGCCCGCCAGCAGTTCCTTGGTTTCGGCGAACGGGCCGTCGGTGACGATGGACTTGCCGTTTTTGAACTGGACACGGGCGCCGACGCTGCTGGGATGCAGGCCCATGCCGTCGAGTAGCACGCCGGCTTTCTGCAGTGCTTCATTGTACTGGCCCATGGCCATCAGCAGCTCATCGCTGGGCATTTTACCTGTTTCGGTGTCCTGGTCGGCCTTGCGCATGATGATGTATCGCATGTTCGTTCTCCGGTGAAGAAAGAAAAAGTTCAGGGTGTGTACTCCTTAGTCGAATGGCGCAGGCGGAATTCGACAGGCATGGACGGATTTTTTAGCGGGCGAAAAAAGGCGCTACCGGAGGGCCGGGAGCGCCTGCTGCAGTGGCGGGTGTTGCCGCGTTATTCAGCGAGTCAATTCTGAAACCGGGGTAAAGCTGGTATCCGCCTGGGTGCGGGCCAAATCGCGGGGGAACTGCCGTCTGACAGAGGCTTCGCCCCTGCGGATCAACGCCTTGTTCAGCGGGGGCACGCTGATGCGCACCAGCTCCGCGCTCAGGCGCAGGGGGATCTGCGCGGGCCAGAGGTATTTGGCGGCGGTGCGGGGCAGGCCCAGCTTGTCGCCGGCGGCGTCGCCCAGGATGTAGCGCGAGTAGCCGTTGCGCAACGTGGTTTCCAGCTTGCCCATTTGCTGGCCCAGCCAGTGATCGGGGGCGTTCTGCAGGGGCACGTTGGCCAGCGACTGGCCCAGCTTGCGGCTGTCGTCATCGGCGGGGCACACGGTGGCCATGGCCTGATACACCGCGCGCATGGCATCCGCTTCACAGGCGGGCAGAATGCGTTCTTCTACACCCATCAGGTAGCCCACGTAGCGCCACAGGTGAATCACTGCTTCCCGTTCGCGGCGGCTGAAAACGAATCCCAGCGCGCGCAGGCCGGTGAGAAAGATCGACGAGAATTCCTGGATCGTTCCCATGGAATCCCACTGGTTGAGCGGGTGGCCCCAGGCCGGGTCCCACTTGCCGGATTGCAGCAGCATGGCGCGCACCTGGGCATGCATCATGCGCACCCGCACGGCACTCTTGAAGCCTTCGGCGTTGCGCTCGAGTCCGCCTCTTGTTGTTACGTCGATCCAGAATTTGGTGGTTTCCACCAGGCGGCGCGGGGTCATGCGATCCAGTTGCCCGGTGAACACCAGGGGCTTGGATGCTGCGCCGGCCAGATAGCCACCCATCAGCGCCATGTTGCGCAGCACCAGTTCACCCCAGCGGCCGACCCGGCGCGACACGTCGCAGGCCAGATTGAGCTTGTCCCGATCCAGCCACACCGGCTCCCGGTCGATCTGCTCGAACAGGTCCACCAGCGCCTGGGGTGGGGCGGTGAGGGTGTGAATGCCGTTCTCCAGCGCCTGATCCAGCAGCTTGCGGCCCTGGCCCGGCGGCAGGGTCTTGTACATGGCTACCACGGCGTCGGCCAGGCGATCACCCATCTGGATGTGACGTTTGATTTCTTCCACCTGAGCAGGGGTGGGATGGGGATCGCTGCCCAGCAGCCAGGTGAAGAAGCGGCGCGGTGCCTTCAGGCCGGGGCGATCGGGATCGCCGATCCGGTCGAACGGAGTCAGGTGGGGGGTAGCCGACGTCGTCATGGCCAGAACCTCGTGCAGGGTTGCAGGGGCGTGTTCTGCGGATGCGGATTTGCGGCAGAACTCGCGAGTTCCGTGGAGGCTAGCAATCTGCTGGCGGGGGGACAATGACCGGGCTGGGATGGCTGGCGCGAATGGTCAGCCACGATTGGCCGGGATGCGACGCTTTTGCCCCACGGTTCCCCCTGAGCGGGATGATAGACTCGGTGGTTTCCGATCCGATTTCACCCAAGGAGTCCGCCATGCCCGCCATCGATCCCCGTCCCGGCCAGATGAAGGCCGCTCTCGCCAGTGTTCCTGCCGGCGTGCCCGTGGTGATGCTGAATCTGCTGAAGTTTCGTGAACGCGCGCAGTATCCCGATCAGGCGTCGGAACTCACCGGCAAGCAGGCGTACGGCATTTACAGCAAGCAGGCGTTTGCCCATGTGAGCGCCGTGGGCGGCGAAGTGCTGTTCTGGGGCAAGGCCCACGCGGCCATCATCGCGCCAGAAGGCGAAACCTGGGACGAGATGCTGCTGGTACAGTATCCCTCCATCGAAAAATTTGTGGCGATGGTGATGAATCCCGAGTACCAGAAGATTTCGCTGCATCGCACCGCCGCGCTGGAAGATGCGCGCCTGATTGCGACGGTGAAGAAGGGTTAGCGGCCGGCGTTCAGTGTCGCCAGCCGTCGTTCCAGATGGCGCTTTTCCACGTCGCTGCTGGCCAGTTCCAGCGCCGTCTGCAGTGATTGCCGGGCCTGTTCCTGCAGTCCTGCCCGCAGATACAGTTCGCCCAGCGCGGCGTGTGCAGGTTGATACTGGCGCAGCGCCGGTTGCTGCAGCAGCGGTTCGATCAGCGCAATGCCAGCGGCGTAGCCATCGAGCATGGCAACTGCCACCGCGCGATTCAGTTCCACCACCGGCGACGGATGCAGTCGCAGCAGGGCATCGTACAGCCCGACGATCTGTGCCCAGTCGGTAGCGGTGGTGCCGGGTGCTTCGGCATGCACCGCCGCAATGGCCGCCTGCAGGGAATACACGCCGAAATTGCGACTGCGCAGTGCAGCTTCCACCAGTGCACAGCCTTCGCGAATCTGCGCCTGATTCCACTGCGCGCGATCCTGATCTTCCAGCAGAATCAGTTCACCGTCGGCATCGGTGCGGGCCGCGCGACGGGATTCCTGCAGCAGCATCAGCGCCAGCAGACCCTGCACCTCGGCGTGCGGCAGCAGTGACAACAATAGACGGCCCAGGCGAATGGCTTCGTCCGCCAGATCCGCGCGGCCTTCGCTGTCACCGGCGTGGCTGGAATACCCTTCGTTGAATACCAGATAGATCACCTGCAGCACGCTGTGCAGACGTTCCGATAATTCACTGGCGCCGGGCACTTCATAAGGAATTTTGGCGTCGCGAATTTTGTTTTTCGCGCGCACGATGCGTTGCGCCAACGTGGAAGGCGTGAGCAGAAAGGCGCGGGCGATGGCCTCGGTGGTGAGGCCGCAGACCTCCCGCAAGGTCATCGCCAGTTGTGCCTCCGGTGCCAGGCTCGGGTGACAGCAGGTGAAAATCAGGCGCAGCTGGTCGTCTTCGATCTCCTCGCTGTCCTGCTCCTCGGCGGCCACCAGCGTGTCGGCGACGTCATCCAGTGATGTGTTGAAGCGGGCACGCTTGCGCAGCTGGTCGATGGCCTTGAAGCGGCCCGTGGACACCAGCCACGCCGCCGGATTGGCGGGCATGCCGTCCTGGGGCCACTGCACCATGGCAGCGGCGAAAGCGTCGTGCAGCGCCTCCTCCGCCAGATCGAAATCCCCCAGCAGACGGATCAGCGTCGCCAGCACTTTGCGGGAGTCGCGGCGATAAATGTTTTCCAGATCGAATGATGTGGCGTGGCTGTTCCGTTCCATCCTGTTCCTTGCTGTGTGTCGGTTGATGCCGGCGGTCACCCCTTGGGGTGATGTGCATTGTGGCATGGGTGATTAGCCTGAATCTGTGATCAATGAAGGAGAATCATCATGCAACGGGAAACCCTGGAATTCGATGTGGTTATCGTCGGTGGCGGGCCGTCGGGATTGTCGGCTGCCTGCCGATTGAAACAGCTGGCGCAGCAACAGCAGCGGGACATCAGCGTGTGCCTGGTGGAAAAGGCGGCGCAGATTGGTGCTCACAGTGTGTCGGGTGCGGTGCTGCAGACCACGGCACTGGATGAACTCTTTCCCGACTGGCAGCAACGTGGTGCGCCCCTGCAGGTGCCGGTGACCGAGGACGAAATCCACTACCTGTTTTCTCCTCGCCACAGTTTGCGTCTGCCGGCGTTGCTGGCGCAGCGGGTGATCGACAATCATGGCAACTATGTCATCAGCCTGGGGCAGTTCTGTCGCTGGCTGGCGCAACAGGCCGAGGCACTGGGCGTGGAAATCTATCCGGGGTTTGCCGCCAGTGAACTGCTGATTGACGAACACAATGTTGTGTGCGGCATTCGCACTGGTGACATGGGGCGTGATCAGCAGGGTGAACACAAATCCGGTTTCACGCCCGGTGTCGATATCCGCGCGAAGTACACCCTGTTTGCAGAAGGTTGTCGCGGCCATCTGGGCAAGCAACTGATTCGACACTATCAACTGGATCGCGCCAGCGGCGTGCAGCACTACGCCATCGGCATCAAGGAAGTGTGGGAAATCGCGCCGGAAAAATTCCGCCCCGGCAAAGTGGTGCATGCGTTCGGCTGGCCGCTGGCGGCATCGGGTACTGGCGGTGGTGGCTTTCTGTATCACTTCGAACACAACCGCGTGATGCTGGGCCTGATCACCGATCTGAATTATGCCAATCCCTGGCTCAGTCCGTTCGATGAGTTGCAGCGCTTCAAGCTGCACCCGTTGGTGCGTCCCGTGCTGGAAGGTGGTCGTCGTATCGAGTACAGCGCCCGTGCCATCAACAAAGGCGGTTGGCAGGCGATTCCGCACTTGAGTTTTCCCGGTGGCTTGCTCGCCGGTTGCGACGCCGGTTTCATGAATTACCCCAAGATCAAGGGCAATCACACGGCGATGAAAACCGGCATGCTGGCGGCGGAGACGATTTTCAGTGCGCTGGCGCGGGATTCTGCCGGTGGCGAAAATCTGACAGACATCGAAGAACGCCTGCAGCACAGCTGGGTGCACGCCGAGCTGTTCGCCGCCCGCAACGTGGCGCCGGCCATGCATCGCTTCGGCATGTTGCTAGGATCGATCTTCAGTTTTGTGGATTACGGCCTGCTGCGTGGCAAATTGCCGCTGACCCTGCGCGACGACACGCCGGATCACGCTTGCCTGCAGCCAGCCGCCGCATGCACGCCCATCGCCTATCCCAAACCCGATGGCGTGATCACTTTCGACAAGCTGTCGTCGGTGTACCTGTCCAACACCTGGCACGAGGAAGACCAGCCCTGCCATCTGCAGCTCACCGACGAAATCATTCCGCTGCAACACAATCTGCCGCAGTTTGCCGAGCCGGCGCAGCGCTACTGCCCGGCCGGTGTGTATGAAGTGGTGGAAGAAAATGGCAGCACGGTGTTCCGCATCAACAGCCAGAACTGCGTGCACTGCAAAACCTGTGACATCAAGGATCCGGCGCAGAACATCACCTGGGTGACGCCGGAGGGGGGTAACGGCCCCAATTACGTGTGCTGACAGCGGTATCAACGAGGCTGGCAATCTTCTTGCTTTGCAGGGATGCATTTTCATTTTGATCCCACAAGGATATTGCCATGCCTCGCCAACGCTCATTCCTGCTGCTGGTTGCAGCTCTGCTTTGCTTCTTTTCCGTGCATACACTGGCGGATACGCTCACTTTGGGTTCAGCCATCAACAAGGCCGGGCGCCAGCGCATGCTCACGCAAAACATTCTGAAAAATTATCTCGCCCTGGGATTGCAGGTGGACATGGTGCGGGCGCGGCAGGAGCTGGATCAGAGTGTCGCCCTGTTCGAAGCACAGTTTCAGGAATTGCAGGACTATGCGCCCAGCAAGGTGGTGAAGGATTCCCTGGCGAAGGTGGAACCGCTGTGGTTTGAATACCGCACCCTGGCGATCATGACACCGACCCAGGACAACGCCGCCTTGCTGTTGCAGAAAAATACGCCCCTGCTGTTGGCCTGTCACCAAGTGGTGCTGGAGTTGCAGCAGTTTGCCGGCCGCAGTTCCGCTGAGATGGTGAACGTCGCCGGCCGCCAGCGTATGCTGTCGCAGCGCATTGCGGCCTATTATTTCGCTCAGGCCTGGGGATTCCGCGAGCCGGCCTACATCGATACTTTTACCAACGCACGTCAGGAATACAGTGCCGGCCTGCAAAAACTGGTGAGCTTCGGGCAGAACACGATGGCATTGAATACGGCCCTGAGGCGCGTGCAAACCCAGTGGCAGTTCGCCAACACCGGTTTCGATCAACTGGAAGAAGGCAATTATGTGCCCCACGTCATCGCTGTCACTACCAGTGGCATGCTGAAAAAAATGGACGAGATCACTGCGCTGTACGAACAGCTCGATACCAGCCTGGCGCAGGATGCCATCGCCGGCACGCCCTGATTTGCCCACTCACAGGAATTCACCTACGCTTGCCGCAGTTGTCGGGTGCATGCCACGCATCGTCCGACCTGTTGCGTGTGAAGACTGATGGCGCGCGTGAAAACGGCGAGAACTGCGAGAGCGATAAAACGATGAAAGGATTGATCCAGCGTGTCACTCAGGCCAGCGTGACAGTGGATGGCAAGGTCGTGGGCGAAATTGGCCCCGGTCTGCTTTTGCTATTGGGCGTGGAGAAAGCCGACGATGAAGCCAAGGCCGACAAGCTGCTGCAGAAAGTGCTGAGCTACCGCGTTTTCGAAGACGACGCCGGCAGGATGAATCTGTCGCTAAAGGATGTGCAGGGTGGCTTGCTGATCGTGTCCCAGTTCACGCTGGTGGCGGATACGCGCAAGGGCCTGAGGCCGAGTTTCTCATCAGGCGCCACACCGGCAGCGGGCGAGCGGTTGTATGACTATTTCGTGAAACAGGCGCGTGGGCAGTGGCCATCCGTAGCCACGGGTCGTTTCGGTGCCGACATGAAGGTGGCGCTGATCAATGATGGCCCGGTGACTTTTCTTCTGGAGGCGTAGGCAGTTGCCGCGTGGACATTCCCACGCTGAACAGCAACGCCAGCACCGCAAGACACCACACGATCAACGGCGCGGCCGGCAGATCCAGATAGAGCGAACAATACAGTCCCGCCAGATATCCGCTGGCACCCAGCACCCAGCCGCCGGCCAGGCCCAGGCTGTCGCGCCAGGCCCGCGTCGCCAGCGCGGGAATCACCAGACTGGCAAACACCAGATACACGCCCACCAGTTGCACGCTGGTGGTGATGGCGAGCGCAAACAGCACGTAAAAACCCACATGCCCCAGACGTCGGCCCAGCAGCAGCCACGCCAATCCGCACGGCACCAGCATCAGCGCGCTCCAGCCCAACTGAGCATTGCTCACCCACAGAATCTGCCCCGCCAGCATGTCCTTCAGCGCATCGCCGCCGTGCGCATCCTGCGCCAGCAACAGCAGCGCACCGGTGGCCGCCAGCACGAACAGCACGCCAATCAACGGTTCCTGCAATGCGCCCAGCTTGCGATCGGTGAGCGACAGCAGCAACGCTCCGGCGAGCGCGGCGCCGCCCGCAAAAAGTTGCACCGCCCAATCGCTGTCGAAATGCAGCAGACGCGCGGCAATCACGCCGACACCGGCAATCTGCGCGATGGCCAGATCGATAAAGATGATGCCGCGCTGCACCACTTCCCGCCCCAGTGGCACATGGGAAAAGATCACCAGCATGCCGGCGACGAGCGCCGGCAGAATGATGTCCAGATCAGACCCGGTCACAGCCCGTCACCGCGCAACAGGTGCAGCGTGCGCTCGAACAAACCGGCCAGATCCTGGCTGTGCGTATCAGCGCCCACCGTGAAGGGTAGTACCACCACCGGCACCTGCAGCTTGTCGCCCAACCAGCGCGCCGCCTTCGGATTTTCATACCAGGCCACCAGAATCCGATCCGGTTTTTGCGTGGCAAGTTTTTCCAGCAGACGCTTCTGATCGGTGCCGCTGGGGGGAATCCCCGGTCGCGGTTCGATGGTGGCCAACTGTTCCAGCTGCAACCAGTCCAGCAGATAGCGCCAGTTATCGTGATAGACCACCACTTTCTTGCCGCGCAGCTGAGCATACTCCTGTTCCCAGCGCGCAATCTGCGTCTGCCATTGCGCGCGCCAGGTCTGCAGCAATTGCTGGTAGTGACTTGCGTTGGCAGCGTCGATGGTCTGCAGGCGCTGGCTCAGCGCATCCGCGATGGTCAGCAGGCGGCGCGGATCCAGATGCACGTGCGGATTGCCCTGGCTATGCACGTCACCCTGGCTGCGATCCAGCTTTTCCGGAATGCCCAGGCGTTCCACCTGCAGGGCTGCCTCGAAATACCCCGGTGCATTCAACTGCACCTTCGGATTCGCCGATGAACGCAGCAGCAATGGCAGCCAGCCGGTTTCCAGCTCCGCGCCACTGCACACCACCAGATCTGCCTTGCGCATCTTCGCGATCAGCGAAGGCCGGGCCTCGATATGATGGGGATCCTGTTGCGCTGTGGTGGCGGTGAAAATCTCGGCCTGCTCGCCGGCCAGCGCCGCACTCAGCGCGGCCCATTCCGGCTCGCAGGCAAAAATATTCAGCTGCGCGTAGCTGCCGGTGGATACCAGCAGCAACAGCATCATCAAACAAAATCGCATGAACGACTCCTCAATAACGGTGCGCACCGTGGGCACCCAGGCTCATGGTGTACTGGATCAGGAACAGTTCATCCTGGCCATGCGGCATGTCCAGATATCCATACTGGAAGCGGATGCGGGAAAACTCGCTGCGCGACCAGTCCACCATGAAGGTGCGGCGGGTGATGGGGTCGCTGTTGTCGAATTCCGTTTCTGCCAGGAATTCCTCCAGGTCGACACCATCGGCTTCCAGCTCCACGAAACGGTTGTCGGCTTCGATGGCATCATAGCGCACGCCGGCACGCCAGCCGGGCAGGAAGCGATACACCGCCTGCACGTAGTAGCCATCCTGCTTGCCGTCGTAATCCGCCAGCAGGCTGTTGGTGTCTTCGAAGAATTCCACAGTCGCGGTTTCCTTGCGCTGGAAATATTCTGCCTGCAACACCAGTTGTTGTGCCTTGCTGTTGCCGGTGGGTGCCCACTTGAACACGGCATCGACGCCCGCGATTTCTACGTCGCCATTTTCCAGCAGGAACTCGCCGTGGACTTCTTCCTCGTGATCATGCCCGTCTTCTTGGCCGTGGTCGTGGGATTCCGCCGCGCGGGAAAAGAATTCGCTCTGATAGGCGGACGCGCCCAGTTGCCAGCTGGCGTTGTGGCCGATGTCGCTGCCGATCTTCGCGAACAGCACTTTGCCTTCGGTGCCGCTGTTCTCGCCGCCGGGATAACTGTCGCCACGGGTGACTTCCACGCCCAGCTCCAGATACAGATCAGTGGGTGCCAGCCAGCGTGCCTGCACGCCTTCGTCGCTCAGGCGATTACCGAACAGCGCGGCATACACCAGCGGCGCGTCGGCAAAATCCCAGGCATGTTCGTGCTGGCTGTTCATGTACCCCAGGTGCGAGAAAAAGCGTCCGCCCTTGAGGGTGAAACCGTGGCCCAGGCCCAGGGTCTCCACAAAGGCTTCTTCCAGTTCGGTTTCCGTTTCGCCATCGTGTTCATGAATGGCGATGGAGGCACTGCCGTAAAAGGCATCGTCTATATTGGCGCTGATGGTCAGCTCGCTGTGGCCCAGGCCAAAGCCCTTTTCCGGCAGGCCGGCTTCGCCACCCAGCTGAAAGCCGGGCAATTCGAATTCGTCGTGATGATCCGCGTAGTAGCCATCCAGAATCAGGCTGATGGCAGGATTGAATTCATTGCCGGTGATGGTGCCGGTTTGTGCGGATACGGCAGGGCTGGCCAGGGCAATGGCGCAGGCGAGGGTGGTCAGTGCAAAACGCTGTTGCGTCATGGTGAAACTCCAGAATCATTGAAATGAAAAATGCGATGCGCCAGAGAAATGCGTGCAACAACGTTCACCACGGAAGTGACGTCGCGGACAGCAAGGCGCGATTCAAGGCGAAATGATCGTGGGCTTCAGCGCGGTGGTGCGCGGGAGTGAAATGCCGGGTAGGGGTTGGCAGTGACGAGCGTGGCTGAAAGCGAGCAGCCAGGATGAAAGTTGACGGGTGTGTTGGCCGGTGCTGTGCTGGCGGATGTCAGTGCCGGCCCGTTGCCGTGTGCCGACAGCAGATCGCACAGATCCACATGGACGTGGAAGTCATGAATGGCATCGTGCGCCGCCACCGCCAGTTGGGCAATGCCGAGCCAAGCCGCCAGCAGCAACGCCAGCGTCGTGCCGGTGAAACGGCGCAGGGATTTATTCGGCCGGCGCAACATCTTCATCCGGTTTGGAGCGCTTGCCAATCATGCGGCCCATCAGCAGCCCCAGTTCGAACAGCAGACACATGGGAATTGCCAGCATGGATTGCGAGAACGGATCAGGCGGTGTCAGCAGCATGCCGAAAATAAAGCAGAACACGATGACATAGGGGCGCTTTTCGCGCAGGTCGTCCACGCTGGTGATGCCCGACCAGATCAGCAGCAGCGTGAACACGGGAATCTCGAACGCCAGGCCGAAGGCAAAAAACAGCTTCAGCGCAATCCCCAGGTAAGCGGAAATATCCGGCGTCACGGTGACGCTTTCCGGCCCGGTCATCACAAAAAACTCCATCATCACCGGGAAGATGATGAAGTGCGCAAAGGCGATGCCGCTGTAGAACAACACTACGCTGATGATCAGCAGAGGAATGGCGAACTTCTTTTCGTGCGCATACAGGCCCGGTGACACAAAACGCCAGGCCTGGTGCAGCACCACCGGCATGGCGAGGAAAAACGCCACCACCAGGGTCAGCTTGATCGGCGCAAAAAACGTGGCGGTGATGTCGGTGGCGATCATCGTGGTGCCTTCGGGCAACTGATCGCGAATGGGCTGCGACACGATTTCGTAGATGTCGTTGGCGAAGTACACCAGCCCGCAGAACACGATCAACAGCGCGAGCAAGGCATGCATGATGCGCTGGCGCAGTTCCACCAGATGCTGGATCAGTGGCATGTGGGTGGTGGGATCGTCCGGCGTGTTGGGGGTGGTCATGGCCGTTTGCTGGGTTCGGGTTGCGGTTCAGGTTCGATGGCAAAGGTTTCTGCCGGTGCCGCGGGCGCAGCGTTTTCCGGCGAAGGCTCGCTGTGGCGGGTGTCGGGATCATCAGCCGGCGGGGCTGACCTGGCGGCGACGTCCTGCGCCAGGATGCTGTGGGTTTCCTCGATGGACTTTTTGGTGTCTTCCAGCGCTTTGCGGGCATCTTCCAGGCCGGCTTTTTCCAGCTGTTCCTTGATGCGTTGCTGCATCTCGGACAACTGCACCTCGCGCTCGAATTCATCACGCACATTCATCATCATGCGACGGGCCTTGCCCATAAAGGCGCCGGCCATGCGCACGGCATGGGGCAGACGCTCCGGGCCAAGCACCAGCAGGGCCACCACGGCCACTACCACCAGTTCGAAAAAGCCGATGTCAAACATGGGGATTCAGACTCAGGCCTGATCCTTCTTTTTTTCCGGCGTCACGTCGATGACGTCATCGGACTTTTTCTCGACTTTGGCCTGTTCTTCGGCGGCGGCTTTCTGTTCTTCATCGCTCATGGCTTTCTTGAAGCCCTTGATGGCGCCGCCCAGATCACCGCCCAGATTGCGCAGGCGCTTGGTGCCGAACAGCAGCAGAACGATGACCAGTACGATCAGTAATTGCCAGATGCTGATACCCATTTTCTACTCCTAACAAAGCGTGAATTCATTGATGGCGAAGTGGATGAAGTTTGGCACCGTAAGAGATTGAGGGGCGGGGGAATGTGTTTCTGGATGCTCAGCGACATGGATGTCGCTGTGCAGCCCCCATGGATGGGTTCACCGCGTGTCCAGAAACACATTCCCCTGTCACTCAATCGGATCGAGAACCACCTACAAGTCACTTCGTCCGATTCGCCTTCTCAACCAGCCCCGACAGATCAAACCGCCGCGCCAGTTCCTTCAAAACATCGTCCGACGACAACCCCAGCTGATGCAGCGCCACCAGCGTGTGAAACCACACATCGGCAGTCTCGTAAATCACATCAGAAGCATCACCGCTGCGCTCCGCATCCTTGGCGGCGATGATCATCTCGGTGGACTCCTCGCCCACCTTTTCCAGAATCTTGTTCAGACCCTTGTGATACAAACCCGCCACATAGGAGCTGTCCGGGGCGGCCTGTTTGCGCTGTTCCAGCACTGCATCCAGTGCGTTGAGTATGTCATTCATGTGTGCATTATAGGGCGAAGTTATGACAGAAAAGCCACCAGCAAGTAGGGGCGGAACATTAATTGTCCGCCGGCGGCCTTAACCGGTTCAGCAGCAGGGCCAGGCCGCCACCGCCGATCAGCCAGGCCCCCAGGGGCACCTCCGACCAGCGTGGCAGCCACTCCGGATTCAGGCCCCAGGCCAGTCCCAGCCCCACGCCGGCTACGCCCAGCAGGGTAAACAGGCGATCCCGCCGCAGCTGTTTCAAATGGCGCTGCTCGATCTTCTCCAGCAGCAAGTGCTGATTCTGGCTCAGCTTTTTCAGTTCAGTCAGGGCATCCCACGCCAGTTTGGGCAGCTGCGGCAGCTGCTCGGCCAGGGCAGGGCCGTTGCGCTTGATGGTCTGCATGATCGAGGACGGGCCGATCTGGTCGCGAATCCAGTTTTCCAGCAGGGGGCGGCCGATTTCCCAGATATCCAGTTCCGGGTAGAGCTGGCGGCCCAGGCCTTCCACGTGGATCAGGGTTTTTTCCAGCAGCACGAACTGGGGCAGGGCCTGCATCTCGAAGCGGCGGGCGGTCTGGAACAGGCGGATCAGCACGGGGCCGAACTCGATTTCGTGCAGGGGGCGCTCCAGCACCGGCTCCAGCACCGTGCGCAGGGCATTCTGGAATTCGGTGACGCGGATGGTGGGCGGCACCCAGCCGGCCTCGATCATCAGCAGGGCGATCTGCTCGTAGTCCTTGTCCAGCAGGGCCATCAGCTGGCGGGCGAGCAGGAAGCGCTCGGCCTTGGACAGGGTGCCGACGATGGCGCAGTCCAGGGACAGGTACTGGGGATTGGCCGGGTCCTTGAGCGACACCATCACGTTGCCGGGGTGCATGTCAGCATGGAAGAAGTTGTCGCGGAATACCTGGGTGAAGAAGATCTCGACGCCGATTTCCGACAGTTGCGCCAGATCCACCCCGGCGGCTTTCATGGTGGCGGTATCCGATACCGGCACGCCATACACCCGCTCCATGGTCATGACCTGGTTGGTGCTCAGGTTCCAGTGCACCTCGGGTACATAAAGGAGGGGTGAATCCTCGAAATTGCGGCGGAACTGGGCGGCGTTGGCGGCTTCCTGGCCCAGATCCAGCTCGCCCAGCAGGATGTGGCGATAGTCAGTGACCACTTGCACTGGGTGAAAGCGTTTGGTTTCCGGGGCTACGCGCTGGAGCCAGCGGGCGCCGGTCAGCAGCAGGGCCAGATCCTGTTCCACCACCGCGTGCAGGCCGGGACGGATCACCTTCACCACGATTTCGCGGCCGTCTTTCAGGGTGCCGGCGTGCACCTGGGCCACGGAGGCGGAGGCCAGCGGCGTGCGCTCCAGGCTGCCGAACAGTTCGCTCACCGGGCGTTTCAGCTCCTGCTCGATGATGGCGATGGCGGCGGCTTCGTCGAAGGGCGGCACGCGATCCTGCAGGCGGGACAGATCTTCGATGGCCTCTTCCGGCAGCAGGTCATGGCGGGTGGACAGCAGCTGGCCGAACTTGATGAACACCGGGCCCAGCTGCTCCATCGCCATGCGCAGGCGGGCCCAGGGATGCTCGGCGGTGGAGGCGGCCCAGGCGGCGGGATGCAGGCGGATCAGCAGTTTGAGGATATCAGTGGCGATATGGTCGGGCAGCAGTTGATCCAGCCGGTGGCGGGCAAAGACAGACCAGATGGTGAGCAGGCGTGCAAGACGTTTCAAGGGTTCACTTCATCCTGGTGGGAACGGGTGGCCAGTCGGGATTGCAGCTGGTGCAGGCGGGCTTCCAGCCGGTCGGTGTCTTCGCGCAGTTCTTCCACGTCATCGCGGAAACGGTGGAACTGGCGCGGTGTCAGCACCACCTTGCGTTCCTCTGCCAGGAAATTGCGTGACTGCAGCAGCAGGGTCTTGCCGGCGCGGTTCAGCCAGTCCAGGCCGGTGCGGGCGACTTCCGCAATCTGGTGGGCGGCCACATCGCCGATCAGGTCGCCCAGGGCGCTTTCCAGATCGATGTCCAGATCCTTCAATACCTTCACGAACTGCTGGGCCAGGGCCTGGTCGCCCTCCAGCTCAATCCCGCTTCGCATCAGGCTGGCAGGGGTGGTGTCTTCGGCCCGCAGTTGCCGCAGCAGGGCAACCGCCGGGCCACGGATGCTGACATCGGCGCTGCCTTCCCAGTGGCTCTGGAACAGCAGGCCCTTGCGGGTGACGCTGATCAGCAGTGGAAAGTGCGGCCTCTGCAGTTCGATGCCGAAGGATTTGCCTTCCAGCTTGTGCAGCTGCAGCCGGGTCAGTGGTGCGTACTGCAGGGCACGATTGGCCACCCGCTCCAGCTGTTCGGTCAGAAAGGTGGGAATCAGGGACTCGCGATTGGCGTCCATCGTCAGTACTTGAAGCCCCGGTGCAGGGCGACGATGCCGCCGGTGAGATTGTGGTAATCCACCCGGTCGAGCCCCGCCTTGCGCATCATGTGCTTCAGGGTGTTCTGGTCCGGGTGCATGCGGATGGATTCCGCCAGGTATTGATAGCTTTCCGAGTCGTTCGCCACCAGCCTGCCCATCACCGGCAGTACGCTGAAGGAGTAGGTGTCGTACACCTTCTCCAGCCCCTTGTTCACCGGCTTGGAAAACTCCAGCACCAGCAGGCGGCCGCCGGGCTTGAGCACGCGGGTCATGGATTCCAGCGCCTTCTGTTTATCCGTGACGTTGCGCAGGCCGAAGGCGATGGTGATGCAGTCGAAGGTGTTGTCGGCGAAGGGCAGGCATTCCGCGTTGGCCTGCACGTATTCGATGTTGCCGGCGTAGCCGTGGTCCAGCAGCTTGTCGCGGCCAACGTTGAGCATGGAGGAGTTGATGTCGCAGAGGAAGACTTTGCCGGTATCGCCCACGATGCGGGAAAACTTCATGGTGAGGTCGCCGGTGCCACCGGCCAGATCGAGGATGGTATGGCCCGCGCGGGCGCCGCTCATCTCGATGGTGTAGCGCTTCCACAGGCGGTGAATGCCCATGGACATCAGATCATTCATCAGATCGTATTTCTGCGCGACCGAGTGGAACACCTCGCCCACTTTGCGTGCCTTTTCGCCAACGGGAACAGTCTTGTAGCCGAAATGAGTGGTCTTGTCGTCGGACATCGGGGCGCCTCCAAATGCGGCAGGTATCTTGGCGGATTCAGGGGGCGATGGCAAGGTGGCCACCGGCGCCCCGCCGGCTCAGGGACGGTCGGTGCGCAACTGCTAGACTGAGACTGTTCCCCTTATCAGAACTGCAGCGCGGGTGGTATGTATGCAATGGACTCTTTCCCGAAAACTGATTCTGCTGACCGCATTGCCGTTGATGCTGGTGATCTATTTTGGCGCGATGGATCTGCTGGCCAAGCGTGAGCATCTGCGCCAGCACATGGCCCTGCAGAAGCTGGTGCAGGTGGTGACGGCGCTGGAAGATGTGGCGCACCAGCATGCCCTGGAGCGCGGCATCAGCGCGGGGTTTCTGGGCAGTCAGGGCGCAAAGCTGGGTGACCCATTGCGCCAGCAGCGGATGCGGGCAGACGATGCCGAGCAAGCCCTGAAGCAGTTGCGGCAGTCCAGCCAGAGGGAGCTGTCGGTGCTGGCGATCCGGGCGCTCGACGACGTGATCGACCAGCTTCAGCAGAAGCCCGCCATTCGCAGCGCCGTGGATGGTCTGCGTGGCCAGGGGGTGTTCGCCTACTACTCCACGCTGAATGAACACACCCTCGACGCCGAAGACCTGCTGCGCGCCGAAGTGCTGGATGCCGCCGTGCAGCGCGAACTGCAGTTACGCGCCTACCTGGACTGGATCAAGGAGAGGGCAGGGCAGGAGCGGGGTGTGGTCAATGGCGTGCTGTCTGCCGGCAAGGCCACCCCGGCCCAGTTCACCCAGATTCAATCCTACATTCATGAGCAGGAGCGCCAGGAGCGGCTGTTCAGCCTGCTTGCCCCCGCCGATCTGCAGACCCGCTACCAGAATGCACTCAAGTCCAGCAGCCTGAGCGGCTTTTACGACATGCGCCGTACGCTGCTGCAACAGGAGGCCAACCTGGATGCCATCCAGGGCCTGAGTGCCGCCAACTGGTTCGAGCTGGCGTCGCAACGGATCGATGCCCTGACCCAGCTGGTGCAGGATATGAACGCCCGGCTGACACAGCAGCTGACGGAAGAAACCGCGGCCGCCCGCACCGAGCTGTGGGGTGAAGCCATCGGCCTGCTGCTGGCGCTGGCGTTCGTCGCCTGGACTACGCGCTGGATCGGCCAGGGCATCCTGCATCGGGTGACCCAGGTCGAAGCCGCCTTGCTGCAGGCAGAAAAAGAAGGCCGTCTGCAGCAGACCCTGCAGGACAGCAGCGATGACGAGATCAGCATCATCGCCCGTTCGCTCAACCGCTTTTTTGCCAGCATCGCCGGCATCATCGGCCACATCGTGCAGGTCATTCAGGGATTGAACCAGCGCGCCGAACATTTCCGCCGGCTGACCGAAGCCAATCTCGCCGCCCTGCACCAGCAACAGCTCGACACCCAGCAGATCGCCACCGCCGTGACGGAAATGGCCGCCAGCATTCAGGAGGTCGCCCGCTCCACCCAGGAAGTCACCCATCTCACCCAGCAGGCCGGTGAAAGCACCCGTGATGGCCGCGAAAAAGTAAACGCCACCCATCAAGCCATGGACAAGCTGACCCAGGAACTGGAACGGGCCGGACAACAAGTCAGCGGCTTGGCCGGACAGAGCCAGCAGATCGGCGGCATCCTCGACACCATTCGCGGTATCGCCGAACAGACCAACCTGCTGGCCCTGAACGCTGCCATCGAAGCCGCACGGGCCGGTGAGCAGGGGCGCGGTTTTGCCGTGGTGGCGGACGAAGTCCGTTCCCTGGCCCAGCGCACCCAGGAATCCACCGCCGAAATCCAGCGCATGATCCAGCAACTGCAAAACGGCAGCGAAGCCGTGCAGGGCAGCATGGAAATCAGCCGCACCCACGCCCAGTATTGCAACCGGCTGTCGCGGGAATCCGGCGGCGTGCTGGAGCACATCAGCGGCATGATGGACAAAGTGGTGGAACACATGAACCAGATCGCCGTGGCTGCGCAGGAACAGTCGTCCGTGGCGGTGCAGATCGATCAGAGCACGCAACAGATTGCCCACAGCGCCGACACCAGCCTGACCAGTGCCCAGCAGGTGCAGAGCGGTTCCCTCGCGATTCAGGAGCAGGCAAACGAGCTGCGCCAGCTGGTCGCCCGGTTTGATGTGGCCCGCTAGCGCGGCATGATTTCACCGTTACTGAGCGCACACAATTCCATCATGGACAATCCGGGCAGCTTCTTTATAGTCGTGGACAACGGTCGAGCGTGAACACAAAACCAAACAAGCGCCGATCCTTTTTGCACACTATAAGAACCAGGGTCGGAATGGACATGATTGGCGAACTCTTTGGCACCGTGAGTACTTTGTGGGAGGGGGGGGAGCGCTACGCTGGCGCCACCAAGGTGGCGTGGGAAATCGAGCGTTTCTATCGCCATTATCGGCAGCAACGCACGGGACTGCCCCTGCTGGAACAACGCCGCCTGCTGGCCCAGGCCCACTACCAGGGCGCAGTGAAACTGGCCAAGCTGTTTCACGACAACGGCGCCATCTGGGTCAAGTTCGGCCAGTTCCTCAGCTCCCGCACCGACATCCTGCCCATGCAATACGTGTCCGAACTGGAAAAACTGCAGGACGACGCCAAGCCCGTATCCTTCCGCCAGATCGAAACCGTGCTGCGCCACGAATGGGGTGCAGACTGGCAATCCCGCTTTGAATCCTTCAATGAAGAACCGGTGGCCGCCGCATCGGTAGCACAAGTGCATCGCGCCGTGTTGAAGACAGGCCAGGCCGTCGCGGTGAAAGTGCAGCTGCCCCACGCCCGCCGCCTGTTCAAACAGGACTCCGCCGTGTTCAAGGCGCTGGCCACCGTCGGCGCACCGATGATTTCCCATTTCGACCTGAAACAGGTGATCGACCAGATTGTCGAGATGACGCTGCAGGAACTGGATTTTCTGCGCGAAGAATCCAACCTGAAAAAATTCGAATCCCTGCCCCACAACCCACTGATCCACGTGCCCCATCTGTACGAAGACATGAGCAGCGATCGCGTGCTGGTGTCCGAGTGGATCGATGGCATCAAACTCACCGAATTTCTGAATCAGAATCCCGAACGCGCGAATGTGCTGCTGCGTGAACTGCTGTCCAGCTACGTGCAGCAGATCACCGCGTTTGGCGTCTATCACGCCGATCCGCATCCGGGCAATTTTCTGGTGATGGACGATGGCCGCGTGGCAGTGCTGGATTACGGCGCCCTCGGCATCCTGACGCCGCAAGAAACCATGCACTACGCCGTGCTGCTGAACGTGCTGTTTGGCAAGATCCAGAGCAGCGAACCGCTGGGGGATCTGTTCCGCAAGGCCGGCTTTGTCGCGCGCAACCAGGAAGTGTTCCAGGAAGTGGCGGATCTGGTGCTGAAAGAAGCCCTGCGCAAACCCGGCAACACCGAGATTCTGGGCATAGCGCTGAACAAAATGCGCGAGATGAAAGTGCAGATCCCGGATTCGTTCGTGTCACTCGCCCGCGTGGTGCTGACATTTGGCGGGTTGTTGAAGACGTATGGGGTGAGTGTTTGAAGGTGGGGGCTGCGGGCCTTGCCTGATCAGCCGAGGTTACATGGACACCTGATGCGCTGTGTTGGCAGATGTACGCAGGTGGATATGGTGATGGCGAGTGAGTTGGGTGAATAAAACTTTTATGAGCTTCTCCAGTCATCAATAATGATACGGTTCGGAATCTGAATTGATACTTATGGATACACTGGCAATTTATGAAAATTGCGATCAATACACTGCATTTCCGGAATCGGATGAAGTGTTTTATTCGGACTATGAAAAGCAGGTGATGTTGCCGCTAGGGATAATGCATATAGAGATCGAGGGTGTGCGGCATGATGCTTTGCTGGCTGTGCCAACGATTAGTCATAAAGAAGGAATCATCGGTTACGAAAATATTGGAGAGCGCTGCGGAGAGCTTTGGCTGACCTACTCGAAAGTTGATGGTAAATGGGCATTGGATTGTTTGCCTGATGAGCTGTGCGAGCTGGAGCTAGCGCCGCCGAAGGTTAGAGAGAGATACGAAGAAAGGAAAGCGCTATTCAAAAAGTATCACTGCCTACCTTTTGAAGGCAATTTAAATGATAAACGTCCTCTAGTGTGGTGCGGTGATGAGGTTTCAAACCTTAGCAATCTATTTGTTCATGTTCAAAAACATATCCCAAATACCTTGCGAGACGCGCCTGGTGGCATGGGAGAGAAACTAGTTACTTTTGAAAGTGTTGATGGTGGCGAGTATATCCGTTTAGGTCGTTTGAGTGGCTGGCTTTACTCTGGATTGGCAGGATATTTCGTATTTTTCTTGAACCCTGTGTTGGAGCGGGTTTTGGTTGTCGTTGAATATGGTTAGTCTTATACGATTAAGTCTGCTCCTAGTATCAAGTTTGAAGCGCAACATAATGGGCTATAGGCCATAAAATATTTCCTTCGGCGTTTTAAAGTCGTGTCGTTTGCGTGGCCTGTTGTTCAGTTTGTTAGCAATAGCGTTACACTCCTGCTGTGTTATACCGAACATACTTTTTGATTTTGGTAGATATTGTCTGATCAGTCCGTTTGTGTTCTCGTTTGTGCCGCGCTCCCATAGAGTGGTGGGGGTTTGCAAAGTAGAAAGTAGCATCACTATGTTCTTCTATCTTTTTGTATTGGTGGAACTCGGTACCATTGTCGGCCGTAATGGTTTTGAAATCTCCGGCGTAGCGATCCAGGAGCAGCTTGATCCTGGCATTGAGAGACTCCGTGCTCTTGTCTGGCAATTTGCCTATTAAAAGATATCCTGACTTGCGTTCAACCAAGGTAACAATGCAGTGGCTTGAGCCTCGGCCATGTACCGTGTCGATTTCCCAGTGGCCAATGGTTGTGCGTCGATCAACGATTGATGGCCTTTCGCTGATCATGCGTTTGTTGGCCAGTCGCCCCCTTGAATCGTAGGATTTGTAGCGCTTTCGGCGCTGCTTGGTTGACTGGCGCAGGTGTTTCCAAAGCGCTCCACCGTTAGCCATGTCGCTCCAAACGTAGCGATAGATTGTTTCATGGCTGATGGAAAGTTCTCCAGATTTGCGCAATGTCCCCGCGATCTGCTCAGGGCTCCAATCTTGGTGTAATAAGCCTTCAACTTTGGCGAAGTCAGAAGGCGTGAACTGCGCATTACGGCGCGACCTGCTACGGCGCACTCTGGATCTTGCGTCTGCACGATCAGCTTCGTAAGCTCCATGAGAGGGACTGGCATTGCGCCTGATCTCGCGTCCAATGGTGCAGCGATGGCGGCCGAGAAACTTTGCAATATAGCAATTGCTCTTGCCTTGTTTTCGAAGCGTATAAATTGTATACCTTTCCTCTGAGGTGATCTGTTTGTACGTCATGGTGCTTTCTCACATCTTGGCGGGTGTAAAGAAAGAATCAGTATGACAGATCGCCTCTCTTATTTTGGGGCGTGTTGCAGTTAGTATATGAATCCAAGGCTCATAACAAGTCGCTCAAGCGGAGCGCGCTACGCTCGCGCTTAACTCCAGCGTCAATCCCCGACGAGCAATTCGACCGTAGCCGTGCTAAATCCTTTCAAGCCAATCCTCAATCGTCAGGTCCGGCACTCTGGAAAATCCCCTGGTGTTGTTTGTTACGATTACCGCATCCAGGCTGCGCGCGTGGGCTGCAATCAGCAGATCGTTGTTGCCGATGATTCTTCCTTCCCGCTTGAGGTGGGCTTTGGTTAGCGGTAATGTCTGGCGGCATCTTCGTCCCCAGGGTTCAACTGGTATTCGTTAGGGTCAAAGTCAGCGCGCGGCGGTGTAGGCGTATGGGCTGACTGCGTTCTCCCCCAGCAAGCAATCCTCCCAGCACCTCGCGTCCGGCTGCCACGCTGGTGCCGAGGGATCGTGCTGGCAAGGCGAAGGGCTTGCGGCACAAGCCAATGGCTTAGCGGCGCTAGCCGGTGCTGCTAGTCCGCCTGGCCCGCTGGCTAGGGCAGGGTAGGCCACCGGCTAAGGTGCTGATAGTGTTTTGTTCAGCCAGGTAGGCCATCGGCCTACACACTGATGGCGTTTTGCTCAATCAGGTAAGCCACCGGCTTAGGCGCTGAAGGCGGTTCGCTTTGCCAGGGGAGGCCGCCGGTCTAGGCGCTGATGGCGATTTGTTCAACCGCGTAAGCCGCCGGCTAGCCGTCGAAGGCCTTTGGCTTGCCCGGTTTAGGCCGCTGGCCACTTCAGTGAAGGCGCTTGCTACAATCGGGCAAGCTACTTGCCAGCAGGGAGTTGCATGAATGTATATAGATCGCTGGGTTCGCGTGTTCGCAAAGCCCGATGGCGCTTTTGTTACCGAGGTTCAGTTCAGCCGGTTTTCGCTGCCGGATTTCCAGAAGAAATTCGGCGTGCTGCCCGACAACCCTATGTATGACAGCTATCCAGTGTTGCCGGATTGCGCGGAGTTTGTGCAAGGCTATCTGCGCAATAAAGTGGACTGGGATTTCGAGCGGTATTCCTATTTTGTGGAAGCGGATATCAGTTGCTAGGCGCCAGGGTGCATCTGGAGCGCACCAGGACTGAACAATCGCTCGCCCATTTACAGGCGGTATAACCTTGGTTATACTTGCGCTTATGAAAACAGCGATCTCTATCCCTGACCAAGTATTTGAAGCTGCTGAGTCTCTGGCTAACCGGCTGGGAGTATCACGCAGCGAACTTTATTCAAAAGCGGTTGAAGCCTTTATAAAGCAACACAGAAGTCAGGGTGTTACTGCGCGCCTCAACGACATTTACGGCGCGGAAAGTAACGCGCTCGATGAGGAATACTACAAACTCCAGAACCGCTCCATAGACAAGGAAGATTGGTAGTGAAGAAGGGAGAAATTTGGTGGGCCTCCTTGGGTGAGCCAAGAGGTTCAGAGCCGGGTTTTCGGAGGCCAGTTGTCATTGTTTCTGCAAACGAATTTAACGACAGCAGAATAAGCACGGTTCTGGCAGTGGTTGTTACATCCAATTTACGTCTCGCAGATGCTCCCGGAAATGTTTTGCTGGCAAAGAAGCATTCGAAGCTGGCAATGGATTCCGTCGTTAACGTCAGCCAGCTCATCACCCTCGACAAGACATTTCTTGCTGAACGGGTGTCGAAGCTTAATGCGCAACATCTAAATGCGCTTGATGAAGGATTGAGGTTGGTATTGGGTCTTTAGACAAAGGGCCTGCCGCCATTCGGCAGGCCCTGACCAGCACTTACCTCACCGACAACCTCCCCCCAGGTTTTCCCCTCTAATAATCACGGGCGTCACGCCCGCTGCAATGTCTTCCAGAAAACAGCCGTACTGATGCTGCGGCTGCGCATACTGGAACGCCACATGATGCCCGGTGAGAATGCCGTCCTCGGGATAGCGCACCACCGCCACGGTACGGCCAGCGCGATTGCCGCTCACCGGCGAGAACTGTTGGGAGTAGCCGGCCGTTTCCAGCGCGGGCAGCAGTTGGTCTGCCTCCGCCACATCCAGTTCCTCGTTCACAAAATCCGTGCCCAGGCTGATCAGGTAGGGGCGCTGCATGGGCAGCGTGACCTGTTCATCGTAGTGGCCTTCTACCACCAGTGCGTGCGGCGGCGCGGCGAATTGTGCCGGCGCGTGCAGCCATTGAGCGGTGTGCAGTGCAACGTTGGCGGGTGCGAGCGCCAGTTCCGCCAGCGCCCACACCGGATGGAACAGGTCGCCGGTGACGCTGCCCGGTGGCACGTTCAGGTAGATCTGCTCGATGGTGCCGCCCACATCGGTTGCGCCGATGGAGTAGAACAGCGCCAGCCCCAGGCCGAACGTGCCGGCGCCAGTGGCGATCAATCCCTGGTAGTCCTGATCGTGCACGGCCACGGCAGACGCTGTCATCGAACCCAGCGATTGCCCCATCACCGCCTGTGTGTCCGTGTCGAAATAAATCTGGCTGCTTGCGCCCGCGGCTTCAGGACACAGGTTTGCGTCGAACGGCTGCTGCAGAATCATTTTTCGGTAGAGCGTGCGCTCCACCACCATCTGCACAAAGTTGTCGCGCATCGCAGCGGGATTGAGAAAGTTGTAGGTGGCGTGATTGAGTGTGAAGCCGGGAATCAGATCCAGCAGCTGGTCGATCAGGCGCAGCTGTTCCTGGTGATCGGCGCCCAGGTGTCCGCCCATCGCGGCAGTCGCCCAGCCTCGTTGCGCAGCCACCTGCGCCGGGCTGCCGGTATAAACCTGCTGGCCGTTGGCATCGGTGTAACCACGCTCGAATACTTGCGTGGCCTTGCCACCGGTGCCGTGATGGTAGTGCAGTATCGGGAATCCATTGGCTGGCATCGGCTGTTTCGGCAGGGTGACGATCACCGGCGTGCTGCGCTGATATTGCGTGAGGGGATCGCCGTTGCCATTGAACGCGATGGTGCCGTGGGTGAAATACGGAATCGCGCCGCGTTGCAGTCCTGGCGCCTGCCAGCGGGATTCCAGCACGCAGTAGTCGGCGGTTTCTTCGCGCAATGTCCACGCCTGTGTGGGTTGCGATGGCTGCCACTGCACGATGCGATCCATGATCTGTTGCAGATAGCGGGTGGGCGTGCCAGTTGTCCACACGGTGGCGCCGATGATGTCGCTGCTGTGGATGCCGTGACCGGACATGAACTGCTGCAGCGGCGCGTACACCGTTCTGGCGCGGGCGGCGTCGCTGGGCAGCATCAGCGGATTGATCAGCCAGGGGTTGCGACCTTCCAGCAATGCTGTCAGCACGCGGTTGGGTTGGATGGTGGTGGCGTTGGCGGCAAGCTGGCGCGTGGCAATCAGAGCGTAAGTGGTGTTTTCCCGCAGCGGCTTGCCCACGGGCCGCACCTGCAACAGATTTTTCGGCCGATAGAGATCCGCGGCAGCCGTGATGTCGATCTGCAGGGGAAAACGTGCGCCGTAATCCGGCGAATCCGGATCGATGTCGATCAGCTGCACCGGCGCATTCGGCGCTGCAAAGGCGGCCGCGTTCAATGCGGCAATGTCGGCGGCCCCCGCGAATCCACTTTCAAACTGCATGTACAGCGGCATCGCGGGCGAGTAGCCGAAATCCGTTTGCGTCAGCTGCAGTTTGTAGGTGAGTGAAAAAAGATTGAGCGGGCGCGGAAAATCACTGACGTTGATGTTGCCGTCGTGGTTGCGCAGATTGGTGGGAAATCCCTGGGCAAAAAATCCCGACGGCCAGGATATGTCCAGCACCATTTCTTCGTTGTTCAGCCAGTCGGCGTTGCAGGCGGTCAGTGGTGCGATCAGCGCCAATGCCAGCGGTATGCTCAGCATGCGTCTGATGCGCAGGTGTGTCTTTGCATTCATGATTCCTCTCCCTGGATATTTGTTTGATCAATAAGTGCAGGGACGAACAGCCTGTCCCATGTCGCGCAGCTTAGTGAGAAACGCGAACGGAAATATCATCCGATGGAGTGATTTATTGCGGGAGCGGAATGGATTCGCAGAATGTGCAAAGACGTTGGCTGGTGGCCAGAAACTACAATTGTGTTACGTGACGATGTGATAGCGGGTGAGGTTAGACCCAGCCTGCGCGTTTCAGCCGGCGATGCAGCAACAGGCAGCCGACAAGTGTGAATCCGAGCGTGACGGGATAGGCAAAACGCCACTGCAGCTCCGGCATGACATCGAAGTTCATGCCATACAGGCTGAACACCACAGTGGGCAGCGCAAGAATCGCGCCCCAGCCGGCGAGGCTTTTCACCACTTCATTCTGGCGCACGGCCACCAGCGCCAGGTACACCTGCATGGCGGCCGACAGCATTTCCCGCAGACTGTCCACTACGCTGATCTGTCGCGCCACGTGGTCGCGCACGTCACGGAAATACGCGCGCAGTTCCTTGGCAACAATATCCTCGTGAAAGCGCATGAGCTGGCCACAGATTTCATCCAGCGGCAGCATGATGTTGCGCAGGCGCAGCAGCTGGCGTTTCAGATCGTACATGTGGGCCATCACGTGTTTGTCGAATTTGCCTTTAAACAGCGTGGCTTCGAGTTCTTCCAGTTGCTGGCCGAACTGGGTGACGATGGGCTGGTAGTGATCCACCACAAAATCCATCAGTGCGTAGAGTGCAAAGCCGGGGCCTTTTTCCAGCATGCGCGGGGATTTCTCGCAATGCTCGCGCACGCCGATGTGGGGTGACGACGGGCCATGGCGGACAGAGACGATGAAATTTCTGCCGACGAACAGATGGGTTTCGCCCAGTGTCACCTTGTCATCTTTCAGCAGTGCGGTTTTCAGCACGATAAAAAGGGAGTCGCCGTATTCTTCCAGCTTGGGGCGCTGGTGGGCCTTGGACGCATCTTCGATGGCCAGTTCGTGCAGGCTGAATTCTTCCTGCATTTTGCGCAGCAGGGGCATGTCCGGTTCGTGCAGCCCCAGCCAGATGAAGGTGTCTGGTTGCGTGAGCGCTTCGCTGATGTCGTCGATGGCGACGTCACCGATGCGGTGGCCTTTGCGGTACGCGATGCTGTTGATGACCGTGGACATGGCGGCGCTCCTGCGGCGAAAAGGCAGTTGGTCAGGGCTTCCAGGAGCCGATCATGGACGGTTCCCGTTTGCCGCCGGCCTGCTCCAGTTGCTGCAGGTAGTCGTTCCAGAGTTTGTCCTTGTTGCTACACAGTTCGTGCAGATAGCTCCACGAATACAGGCCGGAGTCGTGGCCGTCGTCGAAGGTGATCTTGATGGCGTAGTTGCCGACCGGTTCGATGTCGCGGATGGTGACGAACTTCTTGCCGGTCTGCAGGACAGGTTTGCCGTGGCCGCGCACTTCGGCGGAAGGCGACAGCACGCGCAGCAGTTCGTAGCTGAGGCGGTGGGATTCACCGCCGGCATAGACGAGTTCGAGTTCGCGGGATTCGGTGTGGAGTTTGATTTCGGTCGGAGTCATGGTGAGCAGACAGCGTGGCAGTGAGAGGAATAGCGCCATGATGGTACGAAATGGCCGCCATTGCCAGTGTCAGGATTTGTCGAAATAGGCATTCAGGGTCTGGACGAAGCGGGTGCGGGCGCGGGGATCGTCGATCTCCAGGCTGAGGCTCAGCACCAGATCGCGGGGTGAGCGCGCTCGCCGCACGGCGGTGTGCACCAGTGTATTGGCAAAGGGGCCGATCTGCCGCGCCATCTGTTCCCGCACGTATTCGATGTCCACGTGCGTCAGCCGTGGTAGCCCCGGCTGTACCCGTTTCACCGTGATGGCGGGTTTGAGTTGCAGGCCCCAGAGCGGATAGACGCTGTCGCCGCGTCGGGGTTCGGACACGGCGACACCCAGGGCATTCTGTTTCGTCATCTGCGCCGCCAGTGCGGCTGTCGCGGCGCGGCCGGTGGTGACAGGCATGCGCGTCAGTTCCATCTGCACGGTGCGAATCGCGGAGCCCACGTATTCGTCCAGCGTCGCGTTTTTCCGGGTGAACACAATGCCGTGGTGCACCAGCAGGCGGGTGATCACGGTGTTGCGTTCCGCCCCGAGTTCATCCAGGCGATCGTTCAGTGTGCGCAGAGAATGCCAGTAGCGTTCATTGTCATCCGTGTCAGGTTGAATCCACAGCAACAGAAAGCGCCCGGCGGGTGTGGCGCACGGTTGCAGGTGATGGAAAAAGCCCAGATCGTTGAGCAGCACGCGATGGAAATCGGCACCCAGCGCAGGCAGATCCGGCGTGTTGCCCTGCAATTCGATACCGGTTACGAAGGCGGCGATGGGGGATGCGGTGGCGAGCGTCATGTCAGGCGTCCTCGCTCGCGGTTTGCAGCGGGCGGCGTGCCGGCAGCGGCTGCACGACGCGCATGGCTTTCTGGATGCTGCGGCGCATGCGGTTGAAGGCGGATTGCAGTTGCACGATTTCCTCGGCGCCCCGTTCGCTGAATTCCGGAATGTCCAGATTGCCCAGGCTGATCTGTTCGCTCTGCTGGGAGACGCGGCGGATGGGTGCAATCACCACCCGGTCAAGCATGATGTTGAGCACCAGGAACAAACTCGCCAGCAGGCCCAGCAATACGGCGCTCACCGCCCACACCGCGCGTTGCGCGTTCTGGATCGCCAGCTCGAATGGCACGGTGATGATCTGCGCGCCCACCACTTCATTCTGTTGCCAGCCGAAACCGTGGCGGTCGCCATAGGTTTTGATCAGTGCCGGTGGCGCGGCCTGCGGTGTGCTGTGGCAGGCCAGGCAGGCGGCATTGGTGATGCGAATGGGGCGGGCAATATACAGAAAGCGCTTGCCGTCGTTGCCCACGCGCTCGCCCACCAGCTGTTCCAGCGTTGCGCCGGATGTGGTTCCGGCGCGAAACGGACGGATGATGTGATAGTTCTCCCAATCGGTGGCGCGGTTGCGCAGGTTGGTGGGATTCAGTGTGGCTTCGCGATAGGAGTAATCGGGATAGCTTTTCTGCAGGCGCGCAAAGGTTTCCACCGCGGCAAAGGCGGGCACGGTTTCCGCCAGAAATTCCGCCTGCATCAACGGGCGCAGTCGGGGGCTGACGTGATCCACCGTGTAGCTGCGCACCGAGGTGGCGGTTTCCATCATCAGGCCGGCGTTGGCCAGCACATCGGTTTTGGCGTTGTTCACCAGCAGTGCGTGGGTGATCCAGATGCCGATGACAAAGCCGGGCACAAACACCAGTAGCAGGGCGAGGTTGAAACGGGTACGGATTTTCATTGGGCGAGACCGGGAAAAGTCGAAAAAAAGACAAAGGCTAAAGCGGCGGCATTCTATGCGAAAGAGATGACGGTTTTATATCGCCGCAGCGACCGCGCGGCAGAGTTTTCTGACCGGTTCATGTTTTGGAGAGAGGGTGAAGATGGTAAGTGGGCGCCGCTGGCGGGATGATGAGTCTGGAACCGCCACGAGTACATCCATGTAGGCTCGTTCGCGGCCATCCATGGCCGCAAACGTTCCAGTCTCATCATCCCACCAGCGGCTTCTCGTCGGGCTTCCGTGTTCTTGCGTCGGCAGGGTTCTACAGAATGTAGCGACTGAGGTCTTCGTCGCCGGCCAGATCCTTCAGGCGTGAATCCACGTAAGCGGGTGTGATGAGGAACGGTGAGCCGGCGTGACGGGTGGCAAGATCGGCGGCATCAAAACTGATTTCCTCCAGCAGCCGTTCCATCACCGTATGCAAACGGCGGGCGCCAATGTTTTCGGTGCGCTCGTTCACCTGCCAGGCCACTTCCGCCAGGCGGCGAATGGCGGCGGGTTCGAATTGCACGTCGAGGCCTTCGGTCTTGATCAGCGCCACATACTGATCGGTGAGCGAGGCGTCCGGCTCGGTCAGGATGCGTTCGAAATCATCGGCGGACAGCGCGTCCAGTTCCACCCGGATGGGCAGGCGGCCCTGCAGTTCCGGCACCAGATCGGACGGTTTCGCCAGATGAAATGCGCCGGAGGCGATAAACAGGATGTGGTCGGTCTTCACCATGCCGTATTTGGTGGTGACGGTGCAGCCTTCGATCAGCGGCAGCAAATCCCGCTGCACGCCTTCGCGGGACACATCGCTGCCGGTGGTTTCGCCGCGCTTGCACACCTTGTCGATTTCATCGAGGAACACGATGCCGTTCTGCTCCACTGCTTCGATGGCTTTGGCCTTGATGTCTTCCTCATTCACCAGCTTGGCGGCTTCCTCGTCGCGGATCTGCTTGAGCGCTTCCTTCACTTTCAGGCGCTTTTTCTTTTTGCGGCCGCTGTTGAGGTTCGAGAACATGCTCTGCAGCTGGCTGGTCATTTCCTCCATGCCCGGCGGTGCCATGATTTCCACGCCGACGCTGGTTTGCGCCACTTCGATATCAATTTCGCGGTCGTCCAGCTCGCCCTGGCGCAGGCGTTTGCGGAACAGCTGGCGGGTGGTGGATTCGTCTTCCTTCTCGACATTGTTGCCCCACTGATCACGGGCGGGGGGAATCAGGGCGTCGAGGATGCGATCTTCGGCGGCGTCTTCGGCCTTGTGGCGCAGCTTTTCCATCTGCTCGACGCGCAGCATTTTCACCGCCATGTCGGCGAGGTCGCGGATGATGGATTCCACGTCGCGGCCCACGTAGCCCACTTCGGTGAACTTGGTGGCTTCCACCTTGATGAACGGCGCTTTCGCCAGTTTGGCCAGGCGGCGCGCGATTTCGGTTTTGCCCACGCCGGTGGGGCCGATCATCAGGATGTTTTTGGGCGAGACTTCGTTGCGCAGGTCTTCCGGCAGTTGCATGCGGCGCCAGCGGTTGCGCAGCGCCACGGCCACGGCGCGCTTGGCGTTGTCCTGGCCGATGATGTGCTTGTTGAGTTCGGAAACGATTTCACGGGGTGTCATGTCGGACATGGGAAATTCTCGGCGCTCAGCGGGCGCAATCCAGTTCTTCGATGGTGAGGTTGTGATTGGTGTAGATGCAGATGTCGGCGGCGATGCGCAGGCCTTTCTCGACGATCTCGCGAGCACTCAATTCGGTGTTTTCCAGCAGCGCGCGGGCGGCGGACTGGGCGAAGGGGCCGCCGGAGCCGATGGCGATCAGATCGTTTTCCGGCTGGATCACGTCGCCGTTGCCGGTGATGATGAGTGATGCTTCCTTGTCGGCCACCGCCAGCAGGGCTTCGAGGCGACGCAGGATGCGATCGGTGCGCCAGTCTTTCGCCAGCTCCACGGCGGCGCGGGTCAGGTTGCCCTGGTGTTTTTCCAGCTTGGCCTCGAACCGTTCGAACAGGGTGAAGGCATCGGCGGTGCCACCGGCGAATCCGGCGATCACCTGGTTGTTGTAGAGGCGGCGCACCTTGCGGGCATTGCCTTTCATGATGGTGTTGCCCAGGCTGACCTGGCCGTCGCCGCCGATCACGACCTTGCCATTGCGACGGGCGGAGAGGATGGTGGTGCCTCGATACTGTTCCACGGGAACTCCTTGATTGGACAGAGCAGTGGAGGGTTATGGGGGCGGGGCGGTTTATTTCAAGCGGGTGACAAGGTATTCCACCTTGTTTTCACTCAGGGTGGTCTTGGCCGCGTCCAGCTTGGCGTCGGAATCCAGCGGGCCGATCTGGACCCGATGCCAGATTTCA
Organism: Pseudomonadales bacterium; assembly: GCA_020062665.1. GTDB lineage: Bacteria > Pseudomonadota > Gammaproteobacteria > Pseudomonadales > Ketobacteraceae > Ch67. The sequence continues at coordinate 120,696 of JAGUVW010000013.1, read as the reverse complement.
CCGCCCAGTTCCACTGCCTGCACCTTCACGTCCAGGCCCAGCAGGATCAGTTCGGCGCGACGGCGGTCGGCGTCCTGGGCAGAGCGGAAGGAGCCGGTCTGGATCAGGAAGGTGTCGGGCTTGCCATCGGGTTTGGGGGTGGTTTTGGGGCGCGGGGTGGTGGCGTCCACCACTTCCTTGTCCGGCAGCAGGGTGTAGAAGTCGTATTTGGTGGAGGGTTTGCTGCTGCGGGGTGCCGGTTTGGCTTCTACCGCGCGGGGCTGGGGTGTGGTGGTCTTGATGCTGGCGAGATGATAGAGGAACGCCAGGAACAGGCCGGTCACCACGCCGGTGAACAGCCAGACCCAGGGGGGAACAGGTTGGGATTTTTTTTTGCGGGCCAATCGGGGCTCCTGTTTTTATCTGGTCATTGGAGCGGGGCCGGGGAAGGCGGGAGGCAGTTCGGAAGACGCCGTAAACCCATCCCTGGGGGCTGCGCAGCGACATCCCTGTCGCTGAGCCTTCCGAACTGCCTCCCGCCTTCCCCGGCCTGCAGATCCGTGCTGCTTTCTCACATCTTCTCCGGCGCACTCACACCCAGCAGCGCCAGACCATTCGCAATCACATTCTTCACCGCAATCGCCAGTGCCAGGCGCGCGTTGCGGACATTCGCATCCTCCACCAGCACCTTGTTGCCGTTGTACCAGGCGTGAAATTCCTGCGCCAGTTCCCGCAACACGTGGGTGAGTTGGTGCGGGGCGCGATTGCGGGCGGCACCGGCCACCGCTTCCGGCCAGGCCGCGATGCGTTTCGCCAGATCCTCGGCGGCGGCTTCCGGCAGATCCGCCAGCGCGGCCAGCCCCGCTTCCTGATCATAGACGTAACCGCGCTCGCCCAGTTCCCGCACCATGCTGCACACGCGGGCGTGGGCGTACTGCAGATAGAACACCGGATTTTCCGATGACTGCGACCGCGCCAGATCGATATCGAATTCCAGGTGCTGTTCCGGCGAGCGGGTCAGATAGAAAAACCGCGTTGCATCGTTGCCGGCTTCTTCAATCAGCTGCGCCAGCGTGACGAAATTGCCGGAACGCTTGCCCATGCGGCCGGACGACAGCGTGACGAACTGGATCAGCGCCACGTGGAATTTATCGCCCTGGCCGGTGAGTGCCTCGATCGCCGCCCGCACCCGGGCGATGTAACCGTGATGATCCGCACCCCACACATCCACCAGCGTGTCGAAGTGGCGCTCCAGCTTGTTCAGGTGATAGGCCACGTCGGCGGCGAAGTACGTGTGAATGCCGTTGTCGCGGATCAACACGCGATCCTTTTCATCGCCCAGCTGCGAAGTGGCCAGCCACAGGGCGCCGTCTTTCTCGTACACATGGCCGCGCTGTTTCAGCAGATCCATGGCGTGACCGATGGCGCCGGAATCCAGCAGCGAACGTTCGGAAAACCACTGGTCGAATTCCACGTTGAAGGCCTTCAGCGTGGCGCGGATGGAGTCCATCTGGGCATCGAGGGCGAAGTCCTGCAGCTTGCGGTAGTCGGAGTCCAGCAGCGAGCGCACGCGCTCGATCAGCGCATCCAGATGCACTTCCTTTTTCGCCTTGATGGCCTCGCGGGTGGCGGCGGTGTCGCTTTCCAGCGGGTCCGCCGGATCTTCCGGCAGATCGGCCATCACCTCGGAATAGAGGCGGAAATAATCCTCGCCCACCTTGGCCTTCAGTGCTTCGGCACAGGTCTTCACGTATTCGCCGGGATAGGCGCGGGAGGGAATCTTCACGCTCTGGCCGCAGGCTTCCAGGTAGCGCAGGAACACCGACACGGCGAGCACGTCCGCCTGCCGGCCGGCGTCGTTGATGTAGTACTCGCGATGCACCTTGTAGCCGGTGGCCTTCAATACATTCGCCAGTGCCGAACCGTACGCAGCACCTCGGCCATGACCCACGTGCATGGGCCCGGTGGGGTTGGCGGATACGAATTCCAGCAGCACCTTCTCGCCGTTGCCCACGTTGGGGGAGGAAAACGCAGTCACGTCCTCCAGCGCCTGACGCACCACGGCAAAGCGGCTGTCAGAGGACATGAAGAAGTTGATGAAGCCGGGCCCGGCGATGTCCACCTGGGTGATGGCCGTGTTGGCGGGCAGGGCGGCGATGATCTTGTCGGCCAGATCGCGGGGCTTCATGCCGGCGGACTTGGCCAGGGTCATGGCCAGGTTGGTGGCGAAATCCCCGTGGGACTTGTCCTTGGTGCGGTCCACCTGGATCTTGCGGGGCGCGTCCGCCGGAATGGTGCCTTGGCTGACGAGGGCGTCGAAAGTGGTGTCCAGCAGGTTTTCCAGGGTCTGTTTCATGATGTGGGATGCAATTGTCTGGTGGTTTGGCAAGGTCGGGCGAAATGGCCGTTGATTATCCCCGTTTGGGCAGGGGATGGCCAGAGAGCGTTTTCTTGATCCAGCCCATTGCCGGCGTTTGCCCTCGGCCCCTATGCTTGGAAACCAGTTTAGGTGCCGTGGGCAGTTCGCCGGCGGAAGTTTCTGCACAGGTGGGATACAGGTGGGATATGGGAAAGAAGCATAAGCACGAGGACAAGCAGGGCAAACTGGAAAAGCAGGAAAAACTGGAGGCCGCCGCCGAGACAGGCGTGCAGGAGCCCCTGTCCAGCAAGGAATACAACAAGGAACTGAAGCGCCTGCATGTGGAGCTGGTGAAGCTGCAGCGCTGGGTGGTGCACAAGGGCCTGAAGGTGTGCATCGTGTTCGAAGGGCGCGACGGTGCCGGCAAGGGTGGCACCATCAAGGCACTCACCGAGCGGGTGAGCCCGCGCATCTTCCGGGTGGTGGCGCTGCCGGCCCCCACCGAGCGGGAAAAGTCCCAGATGTACGTCCAGCGCTACCTCAATCACCTGCCCGCCGCCGGCGAGATCGTGATCTTCGATCGCAGCTGGTACAACCGGGCAGGGGTGGAGCGGGTGATGGGCTTCTGCGCGCCGGAACAGGTTGAAAAATTTCTCAATCAGGCGCCGTTGGTGGAAAAGGCCATGGTGGAATCCGGCATCATCCTGCTGAAATACTGGCTGGAAGTGAGCCCGGAAGAGCAGGAACGCCGCCTGCGCGACCGCATTCACGACGGCCGCAAGATCTGGAAACTGTCGCCCATGGATGTGAAGTCCTACAACCGCTGGGACGATTACACCCAGGCCCGCGACGACATGTTCACCCACACCGACACCGCCTGGGCGCCCTGGTTTGTGGCCCGTTCCGAGGACAAGAAGCGGGTGCGGCTGAACGTGCTCAATCACATCCTGAGCCAGATCCCTTACGAAGACGTGCCGATGGAAAAGGTGAAGCTGCCCAAGCGCAAGATCGGCAAGTACAAGCCCGTCAACTATCCCTTCAAATTCGTGGACGAGAAATACTGATCCACCTGTCGGGTGGGCGGAATCTGCCGCCCACAGCGCCCGGACTAGCGTGACTGAAAACGGTGAATGACGGCCCTGGCGTTGGGCAGCATGCGGCCTTCACCCAGGGTCTGGATCATCGGGCTGTGCCGCATGACGTCGAGTGCCTTGGGATTCAGGCCCGCCAGCCAGAGTTCAATTCCCTGTTTCGCCAGCTGCCGTTCAAGCTCCGTCAGCGCCTGCAACCCGGAATACTCGATGTCGAATACCCGGCTCATGTCCAGTGCCACAACCTGTGGAGCGTGGTCTTTGACCAGGCGCAGGATGTGCTCCATGACCGTGGGCGCGTTGACGAAGTAGATGCGGCCTTCCGGACGCAGGATCAGCAGGCCGGGAAAGGACTCGTCATCGGGGTGGTCCGGCGTCAGCGGGCGCAGCACGTCCTCGTTGCGTTTGCGGCCGATCACATACACCGGTGGATTGGCCGTTTGGCTGGTCAGGCCGATCAGCGACACGATAATGGCAACCACGATGCCTTGTAGCGTGCCGAACACCAGGACGCCCAGGAAAGCAATTACGGCCCAGCGGAATTCCATGGTGCGCACCTGGCGTATGGCCAGAAACTCCTTCGGCTGAATCAGTCCCACCGAATACACGATGACCACGGCAGCAAGCACCGCAAAGGGCAATTGTGCCAGCAGCGGTGCCAGCAGCAGCATGGTAGCCAGGGCCATGGCGGCGGCCACCAGCGACGCCTTCTGGCTGCGGGCACCGGCGGCCCGTACCACCGCTGTCTGGGACGTGCCGCCACCGGCTGGCATGGAGCCCAGCAGCGCGCCGGCGAGATTGGCTGCGCCAGTAGCCACCAGCTCGCGGTTGGCATGGATCGGGGGATCTTGTTGGCTGACGAATGCGCGCCCTGCAGCGATGGATTCGGTGAAGCTCATCAGCGCGATACCCAGGGCGCCCGGCAGCAGTTTTTCCACCAGTGTCACATCCGGCAGCGTCAGTGCCGGCAGGCCTTGGGGAATGCTGCCCACCAGAGCCACACCATGTGCGCCGAAGCCAAAATACCAGGCTGCCGCAATGCCTCCGCTCACCGCGAGCAGCGGCGCCGGCGAATGGGGTTTCAGACGTTCCATTCCGATCAGGACGATCAGCGTTATCGCCGCGATCCCCAGTGTCAGCAGTGAGGTGTCCGGCAGAACCTTGGCCAGGCTGAACACATCGCGGAAGAAGCCTTCCTTGTGAATGTGCACGCCCAGCAGCTTGGGAACCTGATCCAGAATGATCACCAGGCCAATACCGGCCTTGAAACCGGTCAGCACCGAGGTCGAGATGAAATTGGCCACGAATCCCAGCCGCAGCAGGGCGGCCAGTATCAGCAGCGCCCCCACCAGGGCGGTGAGTGTGGCGGTGGCAGTGAGCAACCGGGCTGGATCCCCATCGGGAACCACCAGGCCCAGCTGGGTGCCGGCCAGAATCGCCAGCGTGGTGGTGGAGCTTACGCTCAATACGCGGGAACTGCCCAGCAGCGCATAGACCACCATTGGAACGAAAGCGGTGTAGAGACCCACCGCCACCGGCAATCCCGCCACGGTGGCATACGCCATGGCCTTGGGCAGAACTACTGCCGCCGCCGTGAGTCCCGCTACGATATCCAGGCGCAGGCTGCTCATGCCGGCTTCACTTTTTTTGCTTCTGTTCGTTTTCCAGCGCTTTGGAGGTAATTTCGTGATAGAGCGCTACCACCTTGGAGGCGATGTCTTCCAGCTCGGGATGGCGTGCCAGCAGGGAGCGGGCCGTTTGGGCATCGTCAAACACATCCTGCAGAAAACGAATATCCAGTTCGTCCAGCGGTTCGCCCTTGTCGACCTTGGCTTTAATATCCATCGCGCGGGGCAACCGGAAATGCGTCAGACGTTCTGCCAGGGTGGTGATCACGCCTGCATCTTGCTTTTGGTCTGCCATGGCTTACTCCTTGTTTCTGGGGGAATGATCGTCGCATGCTACCTTAGGCGGACTGGATTTTCATTGATCCTCACCGGAAGCTGGCAACGCGCGAATATTGCAATGCGTAACGAATGGTTATGTGTCGTTGCCGGTGCTGGCGTGATTGGCAAGTCTCGATAGAATGAAAAACGTACACCCATAATAATAACGACAAGGTACGCCATGCTGGACAGACTTCGTGACTTCTTCAGCAATGCCACCCCTGCACAGCGCAGTATCCTGGCAATCTGCACCGCCTTGCCATTCCTGCTGGCATTTACGGTGGCGCCCGGTATCGGGCTGATCGTCCCTGCCTTTAACAACCTGTTGGTGCCTGAATTCATCATCGGCGGAGGGGTCTGCATTCTGCTGGTTATGGCCATTCTGGTCGGGATGCTGATCTGGTTGTGGCCCCGTCGTCGACACACCCGGCCGCTCCCCCATGTCTACGCAGCCGTTACACTGCTGGCCACCACGGGCTTTATGGTGACAGCCTTTCTGGGCGGTAACCTCACCTATCCATCGAATATTGTCATCATCGGCCTGGTGCCCTGTGGCCTGCTGATGTTGGACATGCGTTCCACCGCGCTGGGATTGGGGCTGGGACTCTTGACAATCGGGTTGAACGATCTGGCCATTTTTACCGGCATGGTGCGCTACGCGCCGGGATATGGCCCGGGAGCCTTTGTAGACGGGCAACATGATTTCTGGGCAGAAATGCTGCGCACCGGGATTCAGTACGTCAGCGTCGTTGCCTATTGCCTGCTGATCTGGGTGCTGTTCGGTCATTACGACTACCATCAAAAACGCCTCAAGACCATGTCCCAGATTGACGTGCTCACCGGGCTGGCCAACCGGCGCTTTTTCATGGAACGGCTGGATCAGGAATGCGGACGCCTGGGGCGCAGCGAGCATCCGCTCAGTCTGGTCATGATCGACGCCGATCACTTCAAGAAAATCAACGACACTCACGGCCATCTGGTGGGGGATCAGGTGCTGAAAACCCTGGCGGATCTGCTGCGGGAACATATGCGGGTACCCTCGGATCTGCCGGCGCGCATCGGCGGCGAAGAGTTTGCCATCATTCTGCCGGACACCGGCCTGGCCGGCGCCCAGAGCGTGTGTCGACGGATTCAGGAAAGTCTGGCCCGCATTACGTTCCAGGGCGCCCAGGGTCCGTTCAAGGCCAGCCTCAGCATGGGGGTGGTGGAAAGCAATGGGCACGCGGCCGAAACGCTGCTGCATTATGCGGATGCCAATCTCTATCTCGCCAAGGCCCAGGGTCGCAACCGGATCGTAGCCACCCGTCTGGAATCGGAGAGGTGCTATGTCAGCCCTGATCCAGTGGCTTGAAAATCTGTTCCGCCAACAGCGCGATGCGATGGCGTGTCTGGTGGTGGTGCTGTTGCCGTTACCGCTGTTCGCCCTGTTTCTGGTCATGCCGGTGATTGCACAATCCAGTGAGCAGTGGCGCCATATCTACCAGCAGGAGCGGGTGAGCTTCAGCCAGATTGTGCTGGTCATGGTGATATCCTCCCAGCTGCTGATCGCGCGGCGGGCCTGGCAGTTGCGCAATGTGGATCGGGATTTGCCGGTGCTGTCGCTGTTTTCGGTGTTTACGGTTTTTTCTGCGGTAATCGTGCTGAGTCTGGGCTATGGCTACAAGGATTCGCCGCTGATGCTGTTGTGCGTGGGCATGCTGATTCTGGTGCGGGCCTTGTTCAAACCGGTGATCTACAAAGCCGTGTTTATCGCCATGGGGATTCTGTTCGTCATCAGCGAGGTGGCATTCTGGACCAGAGCAATGCCCTATGCGCCGTTATTGCAGCAGCCGATTTTTCTGGGCGACCAGATCAGCGATTGGTGGGCCTTCTGGCTGCGGATCATTTATTCCGGCATTGCATTGCCGATGGTGATGCTGTTCTTTCTGATCGCCCACATCATGTCCCAGGAACAGAAAGAGCTGGAAGCGCTGGTGCGTACCGACGCGCTCACCGGCCTGTTCAACCGCCGCGCCTTTCTGGAAAAGTTCGAGCTGGAAATGCTGCGCCACATTCGCAAACATCAACCGCTGTCACTGTTGATGCTGGACGTGGATCACTTCAAGAAAATCAACGACGGCTATGGCCATCCGGCCGGTGATGCGGTGCTGGAAGCGCTGGGGCAGATCCTCGATGATTCCTGCCGGCGCCGTAACGACATGGCGGCCCGTTTCGGCGGTGAGGAATTCGTGGTGCTGTTGCCGGACACGGAGTTGACCCAGGCCACCCGCATTGCGGAACACATTGCCTGGCAGTTGCGTACACGGGAGTTCGGCAAGGGTGACAAACGTTTCACTGCCACCGTGAGCATCGGTGTGGTGCAGCTGGATCGTGGCAGCGTGGACGACGCGCTGCGCTGCGCCGACGACAATCTCTACGTGGCGAAATCCCGCGGCCGCGATCAGGTGGTGGCGTCGATGGTGACGCTGCCGCAAAGTGAGAAGGAGACTGCCTGAAACGGAGGGCTTGAAAAGTTTCGTGCGCACGGCAACGGCATACGCAGCACTGTTTCAGTTGTCGGCTAGTCCAGCGTCACCGGATCCACATCGATGCTCCAGCGCACCTGGTGGCCGGCACTGGCCTCCGCTTTGGGAATGCAGAGTTTCAGCACCCGCTGCAGGGCACCGCGCTGATCGGAGCGCAACATCAACTGGAAGCGGAAACGCCGCGCTTTCTTCGGCATCAGTGCCGGCGCCGGCCCCCATACTTCCACGCCGTTCAGTTCCACCTGATTCTGCAGCCACTGCCCCATCTGATTCAGAAACGCGGACGCCAGACGCGGCTCGGTGCTTTCCGCCCGCAGCAGCGCCAGATAACCAAACGGCGGCATCCCCAGCAGCTTGCGTTCGTTGATCAGCTCGGTGGCGAAGCGGCTGTAACCGTCGTTCAGCAGCGTCTGCAGCAACGGGTGCGATGGTTGGTGCGTCTGCAGCACCACGGTGCCCTGTTCCCCGGCGCGACCAGAACGTCCCGCCACCTGCATCAGCAACTGCGCGGTGTGTTCCGTGGCGCGAAAATCCGCCGCGAACAATCCCGCGTCGATATCACACACCGCCACCAGGGTGAGCTTCGGGAAGTGATGTCCTTTCGCCAGCATCTGGGTGCCGACGATGATGCAAGGCTGACCCTGCTGCACCCGCTCCAGATGCTGAGCGAGCGCGTGTTTGCGCTGCGTGGTGTCGCGGTCGATGCGGATCACGGGAAATTTCGGGAACAGCGTCGCCAGATTGTCTTCCAGCCGCTCGGTGCCCATGCCCACCGGACGCAGGTCCGTGCTCTTGCAGTGGCCACAGTAGCGGGGAATGCTGCACTGGTAATTGCAGTGATGGCAGTGCAGGCGGGCCGGATTGGCGTGGCAGGTCATGCGATGATCGCAATGGGGGCATTCCTTGAACCAGCCGCAGTCGTGGCACATCAACACTGGCGCAAAACCGCGACGATTGATGAACACCAGCACCTGCCGACCCGCCTGTAAGGTCTGCTTCATCCCGTCGAGCAATTCCGGCGCCATGCCATGCGTCAGCGCCTTCTGGCGGATATCGATCACCCGGAAGCGCGGCAGCAGCGCCTGACCCGCCCGCTGCGACAGCACCACATGCCGGTAGCGGCCGTTACGGGCATTGTGCAGGGTCTCCAATGCGGGCGTAGCGCTGCCCAGCACCACTGGCACGTTCTCGATCTTGCCACGCATGATCGCCAGATCCCGCGCGTTGTAGCGGAAACCTTCCTGCTGCTTGTAGGAAAGATCGTGTTCCTCGTCGACGATGATCAGCCCGAGTTTTTCCATCGGCGTGAACAGCGACGAGCGGGTGCCCACCAGGATTGCCGCTTCGCCGTCCCGCAGTTTGCGCCAGCTCTGCAGGCGCTCGCGGTCGTTCAAATTGGAGTGAAAACCCATGACCGGCACGGCAAAACGCTGCTGGAAGCGGTGCAGGGTTTGCGGAGTGAGGCCGATCTCCGGCACCAGCACCAGCGCCTGCTTCCCCTGCTGCAGGCAGTGGGTGATGGCCTGCAGGTAGATCTCCGTCTTGCCGCTGCCGGTGACGCCTTCCAGCAGAAAGGTCGCAAAACCGTCGGCGCTGTTGATCTCCGCCAGCGCGTGCTGTTGTTCTTCATTAAGGGTGAGCGGGCTTTCCGCCAGTACCCGCTCCCGATGCCAGTGCTCGCGGGGCGGGCCGTCTTCATGCTGTTCCACCAGGCCTTTGGCGAGCAACGTGTTCAACACTGCCGGTTGGATGCCCAGGCCGGTCAGCATGGGATGATGCAGGCCGTTGGGATGTTCGCGCAGAATCTGCAACGCCTGTTGCTGGCGTTTGGCGCGGCCCAGTTGTTCCAGGCCGATCAGGCGACCTTTCTGGGTCAGTTGCCAGCGCACCGTTGTCGCTTCCCAGCTGTCGTCCTGGGTGCGCAGCTGGGTGGGCAGGGCGGCGGCCAGCACTTCCCCCAGGCTGTGCTGATAGTAGTCGGCGGCCCACTGGCACAGCTGAAACACCGGCGCGGTGACCGCCGGCGCCTCGTCCAGCAGTGCCGATACCGCTTTGAGCTTGTCATCGCCGAAATCCGAATGAGGCAGCACCCCGGTCACGATCCCGATCAACTGGCGCTTGCCGAACGGCACTTTCACCCGCCGTCCCGGCACGATGCCGGACACCGCCATATCCCCCTTGGGCAGGTAGTCGAAGGTCTGGCGCAGGGGCACCGGCAGGGCCACCTGAATGACGGTATGACGGCTCGGTTTCACAGGGGAAAATTCAATGAATTCAATAAGGTTGGAAACAGGATTGCGGACACTCTACTGGGTTGCTTGCCAATTTGCCAGACTCTGGTATGATTCGCGCCCTTATATTCCCCATTCAGAAGATTCATGCGGTGCCTGGCAACGATCAGGTGGCGGCATGAGCAACCAAGGTGACCCATGAAAGCCGACATCCATCCGCAATACGGTGAAATCACTGCAACCTGCACCTGTGGCAACGTGATCAAAACCCGCTCCACCCTGTGCAAGGACATCCACATCGACGTGTGCTCCGCCTGCCATCCGTTCTACACCGGCCAGCAGAAAGTCGTCGACACCGGCGGCCGCATCGACAAGTTCAAGAAGCGTTTCGGCGCGGTGCGTCGCGCCAAGTAATGCGACGGCAGCCCGGCTTCTTCAAAAAGGCTCCGATCGGGGCCTTTTTTGTTGCGCTGCTGGCCTGGGCGTCGGTCGGTTTCGGGCAGCAGGCGGGATGTGGCCCCGATGGAGGCCTGGGCAAGCTGCAGGCGGTGCAGGTCGCGTCCGTGTTCGATGGTGACACGGTTGAACTGAAGGATGGGCGGCGTGTGCGGCTGGTGGGTGTCAATACACCGGAAGTCGCCCACCCGCCCAAACCCGAAGAACCTTTGGGGCAGTGGGCCACGGAGTTGCTAAAGGAAAAGATCGGTGACAAACCGCTCTGGCTGCAAACCGGCAAGCAGGCAAAGGATCACTATGGCCGCACCCTCGGCTATCTGTTTACCGCCGAGGGCAACAACATCATCGCAGAATTATTGTATAGTGGAGCGGGTTTTCAGGTGGCCATCCCGCCCAATCTGGCCTACAGCGAGTGCTATTCCAGAGCGGTGTCGCAGGCCCGTCAGCAGGGCAAAGGGGTGTGGAGCCATCCGTATTTCCAGCCCATTCCCGCCGCCAGTCCCAACCTGAAAGGCGGCTACGCACGCGTGGTGGGGCGCGTGGAAAAAGTCTCCCTCACCAAGAATGTGATCTGGGTGGATCTGCAGGGTCAGATCTCCCTCAAGCTGAACCGAAAACACGCAAGTTTCCTGGCAGGCGACACCTTCGATCAGGTCGTTGCCGCCTCCCGAAAGCGGTCTGGTTCCACCGATCTGGTGCTGGAAGCGCGCGGCTGGGTTGTTGATCGCAACACCTGGGGTGGGCGCATGGTGCAACAAATCAAAGCAGGCAAGCGCAAACCATTTCAGATGAATGTACAGCATGCCAGCAGTTGGGAAACAGTTCCCACCGGCGAGCTCCAGCACTGAACGCCAACCAGCGCCGCAATGTGCGACTGTATAGTCATTTGAGATCAAACTGGTATTGAGCGCCCAGATTGATTTGGCTATTCTACGTCGCCCCTGTTGTGCACATTTCTTGGGGAAGCGGGCCAACCTTTCTCGGGCACAGCATCCAAATACTCTGCGCGCACGCAGAGCGCCCATGTAAGGGAAGTGGTTACCTATGTCGTCTGATCTGAATAAAGCTGCACTCGAATACCACGCTCGGCCCCGCCCCGGTAAACTGAGCGTGGAGCTCACCAAGCCCACCGAAACCGCCCGCGACCTGTCCCTGGCCTACAGCCCCGGTGTCGCAGAACCCGTGCGCGAAATCGCCAAAGATCCCGAAAACGCCTACAAGTACACCAACAAGGGCAATCTGGTGGCGGTCATCAGTGATGGCACCGCCATTCTCGGCCTGGGCGACCTGGGCGCGCTGGCCAGCAAGCCGGTCATGGAAGGCAAAGGCGTGCTGTTCAAACGGTTCGCCGGCATCGATGTGTTCGACATCGAGGTCGATGCCGAATCACCACAAGCATTCATCGACACCGTCAAGCGCATCTCCCGCACTTTCGGCGGCATCAATCTGGAAGACATCAAGGCGCCTGAATGCTTCGAGATCGAGCGCGTGCTGATCGAGCAGTGCGATATCCCCATCTTCCACGACGACCAGCATGGTACGGCCATCATCGCTGCTGCTGGTCTGCTGAATGCGCTGGAAATCCAGGGCAAGGCCATCGAAGACGTGTCCATCGTCTGTATCGGTGCCGGTGCCGCCGGAGTTGCCACGCTGAAGCTGCTGATGGAAATGGGCGCCCGCAAGAAGCATATCTATGTGCTGGATCGCAGCGGGGTGATTCACTCCGGTCGTTCCGATCTGAACCAGTTCAAGGCGGCGTTTGCGCACGACACTGACAAGCGCACTCTGGAAGACGCGCTCGCCGGCGCTGACGTGTTTATCGGGGTTTCCAGCGCCAACCTGATGACGCCGGACATGCTCAAACTGATGGCGCCGCGCCCCATCGTGTTTGCCCTGGCGAATCCCGATCCGGAAATCCGTCCGGAGCTGGCCAGGGCCACGCGCAGCGATGTCATCGTTGCCACTGGTCGCAGCGACTACCCGAACCAGGTCAACAACGTGCTGGGCTTTCCCTACATCTTCCGCGGTGCGCTTGACGTCCGCGCCACCCGCATCAACGAGAAGATGAAAATCGCGGCGGTGCACGCCATCAGCAAACTGGCGAAAGAGCCGGTACCGGCGGTGGTGGAAGCAGCCTACGAAGGCATGCATCTGGAGTTTGGCCCGGAGTACATCATTCCCAAGCCTATGGATCCGCGTTTGCTGGGTGCGGTGACGGCGGCAGTGGCGCAGGCGGCGGTGGAAAGCGGCGTCGCCACCAAGCCTTATCCAGCACACTATCCGTTGACGACGCTGGCGGATATCCGCTTCAGCTGACAGGTGTGACGGGCACAAAAAAAACCGGCTGACTGCGCCGGTTTTTTTGTGCCTTCGCGTCTGTGTGGCGTCAGAACAGCTGTTCCGGTTCCGCTTCGTCACCGGGTTGTGGTACGCGGCCATCGGCGGCGACTTCCAGTTCCGGCACGGTTTCCTCGCGAAAGTATTCGAAGATACCATCAGGGTGACCCGGCGGCGCCCGCTTGCCGGTTTCGGGATCGATGCGCACTGTGACGATGCCGTCCGGAATGCGCGGGCTGGTGGCAGGACGATCCTTCAGTACCACGCGCATGTAGTCGATCCAGATGGGAAGCGCTGCGGTGGATCCATATTCGGAACGACCCAGGCTCTGCGGCTGATCGAACCCTACCCACACGGTCGCGACGATGTCCGGATTGAAGCCCGAGAACCAGGCGTCTTTCTGATCGTTGGTGGTGCCAGTCTTGCCGGCCAGATCTGTCCGGTTCAATTCCCGCGCCCGCGTGGCGGTTCCCCGTCGCACCACGTCCTGCAGCATGTTCACGATCAGGAATTGCGTGCGACCATCCAGAATCTGCTCGGCATAGCGGGGGGCTTTGACGACGGTCTCTGAAGCTTCAGCGGTTGTCTCTGTTGGCAGTGACTCTGCGTCGATATCGGTGTCTGCATCCGTCGAGTCGGCAGGCTCGGGTGTTTCCGCTTGCGAGCGACACAGCGCATCGCAGGCGACCAGCGGATCTGCCTTGAAAACCTCCTTGCCCTCCATGTCCTCGATGCGATCGATGAACCAGGCATCCACCTTGAAACCGCCGTTGGCAAAAGCGGTATAGCCTGTGGCGATCTCCAGGGGTGTGAAGCTGGCGGTGCCGAGTGCCAGGGAAAGATTGCCCGGCAGCCGTGCAGGATCAAAACCGAAGCGGCTCACATAGTCGACGACAAAGGGAACGCCCATTTCCCGCAGAATGCGAATCGACACCAGATTGCGCGACTTGTACAGCGCTTCCCGCAGCCGCATCGGGCCGAGGAATTTGCCTTCTGAATTCTGCGGGCGCCAAGTGTTTTCCATGCCAGCATCTTCCAGCACGATCGGTGCGTCGTTGATCAGTGTGGCGGGCGTCATGCCGTGATCGAGAGCGGCGGAATAGACGAAGGGTTTGAAGCTGGAGCCCGGCTGCCGTCCGGCCTGGGTGACGCGATTGAATTTGCTGTTCTGGAAGTCAAAGCCACCCACCAGCGCAACCACGGCACCGTTGTGGGCGTCCAGCGATACCAGGGCTGCCTGGGCGGCGGGCACCTGCGACAGCAGCCATTGATCCTGGTCGGCTTGCACGCGGATGACGTCTCCGGGTTTCACCACGGCTGCGGGCGACTGCGGGGCTGGTCCGCGGTTGTTGTTGTCGATGAAGGGGCGCGTCCACTGCATGGCGGCAAAAGGAATCGAGATGGTGTCACCGCTGCGCAGGTGGGCTTCGATGCCGTCTGCCTTCACGACACTGACCACCGCCGGCTGCAGCGGGCCGACAGCGCGATACGTGCGGAGGGCGTCCTGCCAGCCTTCTGCCAGCTCACCGGATTCGGTGATGGGGATTGTGCCTTCCGCACCGCGATAGCCATGACGCTTGTCATAGGCGATCAGGCCGGCTTCGAGCGCACGGTTTGCTGCCATCTGGTTTTCGGCTTTAAGTGTGGTGTACACGCGATAACCGTCAGTGTCCGCCTTTTCGCCGAAGCGCTCCACCATGTCGCGTCGCACCATTTCCGCAAAATAGGGTGCGTCCACTTCCACCGGAATGCCGAACAGTTCCGCCGTGTTCGGTTCTGCGCGGGCAGTGTCGTGGGCGATCTGATCGATGTAACCCAGCTCCAGCATGCGCGCCAGAATCCAGTTGCGCCGCTCCAGCGCGCGGGCGGGATTGGTGATCGGATTGAACGCGGAAGGCGCCTTCGGCAGTCCAGCGATCATCGCCATCTGCGCAAGGCTCAGCTCCGCCACCGGCTTGCCGTAGTACACCTGCGCGGCGGCATGAAGCCCGTACGCCCGGTGTCCGAGGTAGATCTTGTTGACGTACAGCTCCAGGATTTTTTCTTTCGGCAGCTGCCGCTCCAATTCGAGCGCCAGCAATATCTCGTTGAATTTGCGCAGGAAAGTCTTTTCGCTGGTAAGGAAATAGTTCTTCGCCACCTGCATCGTGATGGTGGAGCCGCCGCTCTGGATCTCGCCGGTGGAGATCAGTTCCAGCGCCGCGCGCGACAATCCTTTTATATCGACACCGTGGTGGCTGAAGAAACGCGCATCCTCGGCGGCCAGGATCGCTTGAATGAAATGCGGCGGAATTTGCGGGTAATCAATTGGCGTCCGCTTTTTCTCACCGAACTCGGCGATCAGTTTCCCTTCACTGGAATAAATCCGCAAAGGCGTCTGTAATTGTATTTCGAGGATCTTTTCCACCGGCGGCAGCTTAGGGCCGAGATAGAGCAAAGTGCCGGCAAACACGAGAACTGCACCGCTGGAAGCCAGCAGAAACAGCCACAGCAGCAGGCGCAGGATTGGATGAGATTTAAGCATGAGTGTCGTGGATAGAACCGTCGGATGGGAGTGATGGAGATGGTAAAAAATTGTCCATACTGTGAATTATACGACGATATTGGAGGCGCCATTCAATTGCGTGATCTAATATTGTGGTATTTAATGTAAATAGACATATTGTTTTTGTAAGTGTGCACCAGTGCACAGAAATCAGAACTACAACAGGACAGGACGATATGCTGCCCTTCCTCAGCAAGAAGGCCTCAACCGCAAAATTGGGAATCGATATCAGCTCCACGTCAGTGAAGCTGCTGGAGCTCAGCCGCAGTGGCAATCGCTACAAGGTTGAGTCCTATGCAGTGGAGCCATTGCCGCCCAATGCGGTTGTTGAAAAGAACATCAATGACGTTGAAGGCGTGGGCGAAGCTATTGCCCGTGTCCTGCAGCGCTCCAAGTCGGGCGTCAAAAGCGCGGCTGTCGCAGTGTCGGGGTCGTCGGTCATCACCAAGGTGATCGAGATGGACGCCAACCTGTCCGAAGACGAGATGGAAAGCCAGATCAAGGTCGAGGCGGATCAGTACATTCCTTATCCGCTGGACGAAGTGGCGATCGATTTCGAGGTGCAGGGCTTCGTCGATGGCACCAACGATCGGGTGGAAGTGCTGCTGGCTGCCTGCCGCAATGAAAATGTCGAGCTTCGGGTGGACGTGCTGGCGGTTGCCGGCCTGACTGCCAAGGTAGTGGACGTTGAAGCCTATGCCATGGAGCGGGCGTTCAGCCTGGTGGCTGACCAGATCGATGGGGGCGAGGAGCAGACTGTCGCCATCGTCGACATCGGTTCCACCATGACCACACTCAGCGTGCTGCACGATGGCAAGACCATCTATACCCGCGAGCAATTGTTCGGTGGCAAGCAGCTGACCGAGGAAATTCAGCGTCGCTATGGCCTGTCGTTTGAAGAGGCCGGGCTGGCGAAAAAGCAGGGCGGATTGCCGGATGACTATGAATCCGAGGTGCTAGAGCCCTTCAAGGAGGCCGTGGTACAGCAGGTCACCCGTTCGCTGCAGTTCTTCTTCTCGTCGAGCCAGTACAACGATGTGGATCATATCCTGCTGGCGGGCGGAACGGCATCGATTCCCGGTCTGGCCGAGCTGGTGCAGGATAAGGTTGGCACCACCACATCCATAGCCAATCCCTTTGTGGACATGGCCTTGTCGTCCAAAGTCAACGCATCGCTGCTGAGCGCCGACGCACCCTCCCTGATGATCGCGTGCGGCCTGGCGTTAAGGAGTTTTGACTAATGACAAAAATTAACCTCCTTCCCTGGCGCGAAGAGCGGCGCCAGGAACTCAAACGTCAGTTTTTCATGGTGCTGTTCGCCATGATCCTGCTGGGTGCCGGTGCGGTGTATCTGGTTCACATGCAGGTGGAATCACAGATCGAAAACCAGAATCGCCGCAATGACTTCATCACCCAGGAAACCAAGAAGCTGGACGCCCAGATCAAGGAAATAGCCGAATTGAAGAAGCAGCGGGCTTCCCTGATCGAACGCATGAAGATCATTCAGGATCTGCAGGGCAACCGGCCGGTCGTTGTGCAGGTGTTCGATGAGCTCGTGCGCACCGTGCCGGATGGCGTGTTTTATCGCAAGCTCAAGGCCACCGGAGACTCCATCAGCGTGACAGGCTTTGCCGAGAGCAACAATAGGGTATCCAATCTGATGCGCAATCTCGACGCCTCCCCCATGTTGACAGCGCCCAACCTGTCCAAGGTCAAGACTGCAGAGAAAGACAAATCTGCCAACGAGTTTGACCTCACTGTTCAACGCGAAAAACCGGACGCCGAGAAGGAAGGGGGCTGATCATGGACGCGAAAGAGTTTATCGACTCCCTCAATAATCTGGATCCGGAAAATATTGGTTCATGGCCGGTACCGGTCAAGATCATGATCTGGCTGATCGGTTGTGGCGTGGCGGGTTTCCTGGTGTTTCACCTGTTGCTGTCCGATGCGCTGGCCAATCTGGATCAGGTCAAGGTGCAGGAAACGGAGCTGATGAAGACCTATGAATCCAAGGCCTTCCAGGCGGCGAACCTTGATGCCTATAAGGAGCAGATGAAAGAGATGGAAGCTACTTTCGGTGTCCTTCTGAAGCAGCTACCCAAGGATGCCGAGGTGCCCGGTCTTTTGGAAGATATCAGCCATACCGGTCTGGCCGCTGGTCTCACCTTTAACAGCATCGCCCTGGCGCCGGAAGTGTCGAAGGAGTTCTATATCGAGCTTCCCATCGATATTGAGGTGAAGGGTGGCTTCCACGCATTCGGTGCCTTTGTCAGCGGTGTGTCCGCGCTGCCCCGGATCGTGACTTTGCACGACTATGAAATTGCACCTGCGGGTGATCAGTCTCAGGAGCTGATCATGAAGGTGCGGGCGAAAACTTATCGCTATAAGGAAAACTGAGCATGAGAAGCGTAAGTTTTTTGGTGCTGTTTTCAATTACACTGTTGCTTTCCGCCTGTGGCGGTGACGCGCAGTTCGATGATCTGCGGGCGCGGATGGATGACATCAAGGGCAAACCCAAGGGGCGCATCGAGCCGCCGCCGGAGTTCAAGGTGTACAAGGCGTTTTCCTACAGCGCTGCTGCGTTGCGCAGCCCCTTTGATCGTCCGGTGGATGTGGAGCTGGCTTCGCTTCCCCAGCAGCGCAGCAATATCAAGCCAGATCTGAACCGGCCGAAGGAAGTGCTGGAGCAGTTCGGTATCGATTCGCTCGCCATGGTTGGGACGCTTGAGCGTCCGGGCGGGTCTCTGTTTGCGCTCGTGCGTGATCCTGACCAGGGGTTGCACCGGGTGCGTCCAGGGAACTATATCGGCCGGAATTTCGGCAAGATCACCTCGGTGACGCCCAGCAAGATCGACGTCATTGAAATCGTGTCCGATGGTCAGGATGGTTGGATCGAGCGTCCACGCACCCTAGTGCTGCGTGATGAGTAAGCGTGGGAGAGAACGCATGAAAAGTTTTCTGTACAACACACAAAAATTAACAAGTGAGCGAGTAACGACCATGGTATCCAAGCTCTGTCTGGGTGTGTTCGCCACCATGCTGGCTTCCCACGCGTGGGCCCTCAAACTGACAGGTGTCGAGTCGGCAGCACTGCCCGGCGATGCGGTCGAGATCAAGCTGACCTTTGATGGCGCTCCGCCGCAGCCCACCGGTTACACCACTGATGCGCCGGCCCGGATCGCGCTGGATCTGGAGGGTGTCACCAATGGTTTGGAACAGAAATACCATACCTTGGGTAACGGTAACGTTCGCAGCCTCACCGTGATGGGGGCCGGACAGCGCACTCGCCTGATTGTGAACATGACATCTCTTGCCGGGTATTCTGCCAATGTGGCCGGAAACAGCCTGGTGTTGCGCGTGGGCGAAGGCCAGGCCGCTGCGCCGACAGCAGCGGCAGCGCCTGCGGAACAAAGTGCGCCGAGCGCATCCCAGCCAGCACTCAAAGCCAGCAGTGGCGGCGTGCGTGAACTGGATTTTCGGCGGGGCGAAAACGGTGAAGGCCAGGTGATCGTCACGTTGAGCACCCGCAATGCGCCGGTGGATCTGCGCGAGGAAGGTGGCAAGATTGTGGCGGAGTTCGTCGGCGTGTCCCTGCCAGCAGAACTGAATCGTCGCCTGGATGTGATTGATTTCGCAACCCCGGTCAAGACCATCGACGCTACATCGCAGGGTGGCAATGCCAAGATTGCTGTCGCGCCCACCGGCGAATACGAGTACATGGCCTACCAGACCGATGACACGTTCACTATCGCCGTGAAACCCATCACGGGTGCCGAGCTGGAACGCAAGCGCAAGGAAAAATTTCAGTACACCGGTGAAAAGCTCTCGCTCAACTTCCAGGACATTGAGGTTCGCTCAGTGTTGCAGCTGATCGCGGATTTCACCGAGCTGAACCTGGTGGCCAGTGACACTGTGCGCGGTCGCATTACCCTGCGTCTGCAGAATGTGCCCTGGGATCAGGCGCTGGATCTGATTCTGAAAACCAAGGGTCTGGACAAGCGCAAGGTGGGCAACGTCATGCTGGTTGCGCCGGCGGACGAGATCGCCGCTCGCGAAAAACTGGAGCTGGAATCACAGAAGCAGGTGAAAGAGCTGGCGCCCCTGCGCACCGAATATCTCACCGTCAATTACGCCAAGGCGAAGGAAGTTTCAGCGTTGGTGAAATCCTCCGGCTTCCTGAGCGAGCGCGGCAGTATCACCGTGGATGAGCGTACCAATGTCATGCTGATTCAGGATACCGGCGCCAATATTGATGAAGTCCGTTTTATGCTGGAACAGCTGGATATTCCGGTGAAGCAGGTGATGATCGAAGCACGGTTGGTTATTGCGAGGTCAGAGGCTGCAGAAGAGTTGGGCGTCAAGTGGGGCTATGCGCAATACAACCGCTTTCCTGGTACAAGCACCAACAGTTGGGGTATTCATGGTAACCGTGACGGTTTGAATGAGACCTATGACGAAGGTGCGTACCAGGTAGGAGATGGTTCCCTCGGCGTTGATCTTGGTGCTACGGCGTCTCAGGCTAGTCGTCTGGCGCTGGGCTATTTCGACATTGACCACGGTCTGATCGATCTTGAGCTTTCCGCGCTTGAATCCGATGGTCGCGCCGATATCGTATCAACGCCGAAAGTCCTGACTGCTGACCAGCAGACTGCCAAGATTCAGTCCGGTACAGAAATCCCCTATCAGGAAGCGTCGTCCAGTGGTGCTACCTCCACTTCCTTCAAGGAAGCCGTGTTGGGTCTTGAAGTGACGCCCCAGATCACACCGGATGGTCGTATCATCATGGATCTCAAGATCAACCAGGACTCAGTAGGTTCATTGTTCAACGGTATCCCATCCATCGACACTAATGAAATTACCACCAGCGTTATCGTGGATAATGGTCAGACGGTAGTACTGGGAGGTGTGTTCCGCTCGGAGGATGTGGATGAAACGGTCAAGACACCTTTCCTGGGTGACCTGCCGGTGATCGGGCGTCTGTTCCGCTACAAAAACAACACCAGCCAGAAAGCCGAGCTTCTGGTCTTCATCACCCCCCGTATCGTCACCGACGTGCTGGCTGCTCAGTAACATCGGCAGCCCATGTTAGGACGATCCAACGTAATACTGGTAGGCCCGATGGGTGCTGGCAAGAGCACCATCGGGCGCCAGCTCGCCCAGATCCTGCACTACGAATTCATTGATTCCGACCACGAAATAGAGGCCCGTACCGGTGCCGACATTCCGTGGATTTTTGACGTGGAAGGGGAGGAAGGCTTTCGTCGTCGTGAAGAAGCGGTAATCGATGAGCTGACCCAGCGGAGCGGCATTGTGCTGGCGACTGGCGGTGGCGCTGTCACCCGGGAAGCCAATCGGCGTGCTGTCAGTGCCCGCGGCATTGTCATCTACCTGAAAACCTCGGTGGAGCAGCAGCTGGCCCGCACGGCCAAGGATCGCAAACGTCCGTTGCTGCAGAACGCCGAGCCGCGCAAGGTGCTGACCGAGCTGATCAAGATCCGCGAACCGCTGTATCTGGAAGTGGCGGATCATGTGGTCGACACGGATGTGGCGAATATCCGTGACGTGGCCCAGCAGATCGCTGATCTGGTAGCGCCGCAGCCGCAAACCCTGTCTCCCGATTGAGTCTTTCCTCCGGTCACGTGTGAACCCGCTGCTCAACCCCTGAAACCAGCGCTGTTGTGTCGCCGGCCGAGGCAGGGGTTGTCAGCAACTGGCTGCCTGCATTATGGAATCCCCCTGCTTGTTGCTAGAATGGGCGCCATTCTGCTGAAACAGGTGGTTCATGGAAACACTGCGCGTCGAGTTGGGGGAGCGGAGCTACCCCATCCACATCGGGTCGGATCTGCTGAGCCGGATTCCGTCCCTGCTGCCAACGCTGGCGGGCAAACAGGTGCTGATCGTCACCAATCAGACCGTTGCACCGCTCTATCTGGCCCAGGTTCAGGCGGGATTTTCCGCTTTCCGGCATGACACCATCATTTTGCCTGATGGTGAGCAGTTCAAAACCCTGGACACCCTGAATCTCATCTTCACCCGTCTGCTGGAAAACCGTCACAGTCGCACTACCACGCTGGTGGCGCTCGGCGGCGGAGTGATTGGCGACATCACCGGTTTTGCCGCTGCTGCCTATCAGCGTGGCGTGGATTTCATTCAGATTCCCACAACGCTGCTGTCCCAGGTGGATTCTTCGGTGGGCGGCAAAACGGGCGTCAATCATCCGTTGGGCAAGAACATGATCGGAGCTTTCCATCAGCCCCGGTTGGTGCTGGCCGACACCGATACCCTCTCAACGCTGCCGCCCCGCGAGTTTTCTGCCGGCATGGCGGAAGTCATCAAATACGGCCTGATCCGCGATGTGAATTTCCTGGTCTGGCTGGAAGCCAATATTGCGCCGTTGATGGAGCGTGAGCCGGTGGCACTCACCCGCGCCATCCGCCGCTCCTGCGAAATCAAGGCCGAGGTAGTGGCAGCAGACGAGCGCGAAGCGGATCTGCGTGCGATTCTGAATCTGGGGCATACCTTCGGCCACGCCATCGAAAACGCCCAGGGATACGGTGAATGGTTGCACGGTGAAGCAGTGGGCGCCGGCATGCTGATGGCGGCGGATCTCTCTGCACGCGAGGGATGGATCAGTGCGGCTGACGTCGCGCGCGTCGAACGCTTGCTGCTGGCCGCTCATCTGCCCGTGCGCGGCCCCCAAGGCATGACAGTGGACACCTACCTGGACAAAATGGCGGTGGATAAAAAGAACGTGGATGCCCGCATCCGGCTGGTGCTGCTGGAGCAGCTGGGCAAGGCCGTCATCACAACCCGCTTTTCATCCACACACCTGCGTGACACACTCGTGCAATGCACGGATCACTGAGCCTGGACAAGACTATGTCGGTAATGCACACAGAAATGGACAACAGCGACGAGCTGCGGATGGAGTGGGATCCTTTCAACGACAACCAGGCGGAAGGGCTGTTCTTTCCCGGCGCTGGGCGGGCCGAGCTGGGGGAGCAACTGCTGCATCTGCTGCGTTACGGCTCCAACCTGACATTGCTGGTAGGGCCGTCCGGTGTGGGCAAACGCAATCTGCTGGTGCATCTGCTGTCGCAGGCGGATCGCGACCTGTTTGACATGGCGATCATCGAAGCTACGGTGATGCTGGAATTTTCCCAGTTGCTGTCACAACTGGATGATCCCTGGAGGTCGCTGCGACCGTTCACGCCGGACAATTATCTGGAGTTGGTGCCGGCGGTGGCGGCGGCAGCCGATGAAGAATCCAAGACGCTGGTCTGTGTCATCGTTGGCGCGCAGCAGTTGTCGCAGGAAGTGCTGACCCATCTGCAGGCCATGCTCGGTGGTGCGGCGGGCTTGCCAGTGAAATGCCTTCTGCTGGTAGATGCGGCGGAACTGGAGGCGGTGCCGGCGCTGCATGGACTCATCGAGGCGCTACCGGAGTCCACCGTCCTTTATATAGACCCCCTTGATGAGGTGCAGACCGGGGAGTACCTGAAATACCGGATGCACACGGCCGGACTGGGGCAGGTCAGCTTCACGGCCGAGCAGGTCTCGAGGATTTTCGAGGGAAGTGGCGGCATCATTGCGCGCATCAATGCCGTGGCGCGGGAAGTGCTGCTGGAAGCGCTGCCGGCACCCAAGCTGGTGAACCAAAAGCCGCCGCTGCCCTGGATGCACATTGGTGCGCTGGGAGCGGTGATCTTGGTGCTGCTGGCACTGTTCCTGGGGCGCACGACCACCGAGGATGCCGTTCCGCAGAATGAAACCCATGTCGTGGTGCTGGATAATGCCGTGCAACCGGTGACGGCGCCCGCAACAACGGAATTGCCGTTCGCCGAAGTGGCGCGGGTGGCGGCTGAGTCTGCCCAACCTGCAGTGCCAGAGAACGTGCCGGTGGCAGAGCCTTCGGCAGAGACCCCTGCAGTGGCGCCGTCAACCGGCATGTCGGTGCCTGAGCCTGTTGTTGTCGGTGCGCCTGTACCCGCCGAAAAAGAGGCAGCCGTTGTGATTTCCCAGGCTCCCCCAGCAGCGGTTACTGTAAAGACAGATGAGGTCGTTGCTTCTGCGCCCGCCATCGAAAGTCGCCCGGCGCCGGTGGCTGCCGCCAAGCCTGCAACACCGGTGCCTGTGCCTGCGGCAAAGCCGGCAGTGCCCGAAGCCCGCGCAAGCTGGTTGCTGGGACTGCCCAAGGATCACTTCGTGTTGCAGTTGTTGGGCGCGCAGGAGGAAGCCACCGTCAAACGCTTCCTCAGTCAGCATCCGTCCCTGCGCAAGGTCACGTATTACAAGACCTGGCGGCAGGGTAAACCCTGGTATGTGGTGGTGCAGGGTGACTATCCCAGTCGTGATGCCGCCAAGGCCGCCATCGGCCAGTTGCCGGCGTCCCTGCGGCAGCAGAATCCGTGGATTCGCAGCGTGGCCGAGATTCACCAGCAGTTGGGTCAGCGCTAGGCGACTCCCTGGTCTTTCCCTAACGTCCTCATTTTCAGGCCGAAATCTTGCAAGTGCCTGATCAGGCGGGGTGTTCCAGCCCCGCCCTATGGGCGGTTCAGTTTGTCTGCATGGTGCTTCACATGTAAAATGGCTCTCCATTTTTGCCCGGCAGTACCGTTCCGCCTGCGAAGATAGCAAATAACCCATTGAATTTACTGGATAAAGGGCGTTCGCTTGTGAAAAGTGTACAGAGTGGTGGGCTCTACCACCCTGACCAGTTCAGAGACAACTGTGGCTTTGGTCTGATTGCTCACATGGAGGGCAAGGCCAGCCATCAACTCCTGCAAACAGCGATCGAGTCGCTCACTTGCATGACCCACCGTGGTGGTATTGCGGCGGACGGCAAAACCGGTGATGGCTGCGGCCTTTTGATCAAGAAGCCGGAATCATTCTTCCGTGTCGTTGCAAAAGAGTTGTTTGGTCAGGAGCTGACACCGAGTTTCGGTGTAGGCATGATCTTTTTGTCCCTGGACACTGCCAAGGCCAGCCGCGCCCGTCAGATAGTGGAGCAGGAGATTGCCAGTCAGGGCCTGAACGTCGTGGGTTGGCGCCTGGTGCCGACCGATCCCAGCGTCTGCGGTCGTATCGCGCTGGCCAGCATGCCGGCCATCGAGCAGGTGTTCGTCAACGGCGGCGATCTGGATGACCAGACCCTGAATCGCAAGCTGTTCCTGGCCCGCCGCCTGGCGGAAGCCAAGCTGCGTGACGACGCCGATTTCTACGTTCCCAGTCTGTCTGCCACCGTCGTGTCCTATAAAGGACTGATGATGCCGGCGGATCTGCCTGCCTTTTATAAGGAACTGGCCGATCCGCGCATGGAAACGGCCATCTGCGTATTTCACCAGCGTTTCTCCACCAACACGCTGCCGCGCTGGCCGCTGGCGCAGCCGTTCCGCTTTTTGGCGCACAACGGCGAGATCAACACCATCATGGGCAACCGCAACTGGTCGGTAGCCCGTACGCCCAAGTTTGTGTCCGATCTGCTGCCGAACCTGGATGAGATCACGCCGCTCGTGAATCGCACCGGCTCGGATTCGTCCAGCCTGGATAACATGTTGGAAGTCTTGCTGGCCGGCGGCATGGACATGTTCCGTGCCGTGCGCATGCTGGTGCCGCCCGCCTGGCAGAACGTCGAGAACATGGACGCCGATCTGCGCGCGTTCTATGAATACAACTCCATGCACATGGAGCCCTGGGATGGCCCCGCCGGCCTGGTGATGACCGATGGCCGCTACGCCATCTGCATGCTTGACCGCAACGGCCTGCGCCCGTCCCGCTGGATCATCAACAAGAACGGTTTCATCACCCTGGCCTCCGAGATCGGCGTGTACAACTACAAGCCCGAAGACGTGGTGGCGAAAGGCCGTGTCGGCCCCGGCCAGATTCTGGCGGTGGACACCCAGACCGGCGAGTTGTTGCACACCGCCGACATCGACAATCGTCTGAAAGCGCGCAAGCCTTACAAGCAGTGGCTGAAGGAAAACGCGCTGCGCATTCAGGACACCCTGAAGGAAGAAGCGCGCCAGCTGGAGCAGCTTGATCCCGAAGCGATCAAGACTTACCAGAAGCTGTTCCAGGTCTCGTTCGAGGAGCGCGACCAGGTGCTGCGCCCGATGGCGGAGTCCGCGCAGGAAGCCGTGGGCTCCATGGGCGACGACACGCCGATGGCGGTGCTGTCCCTGAAAATCCGTCCGCTGTTCGACTATTTCCGCCAGCAGTTCGCCCAGGTGACCAACCCGCCCATCGACCCGCTGCGGGAAGCGGTGGTGATGTCGCTGGAAACCTGTCTGGGCGCTGAGCGCAATGTGTTCGAGGAAACCGCCGAGCACGCGGATCGCGCGATTCTGACCTCGCCTGTGTTGTCGCACAGCAAGTTCCGCCAGATCACCACGATCCCGCGCAAGGGCTACGAGGTGGAACGCATTTCGCTGAACTATGACGAGCACATCAGCCTGCGGCAGGCCGTGATCAATATCGCGGATCAGGCCGAAGCGGCCGTGCGCGCCGGCAAAGTGCTGATGGTGCTGTCCGACCGCGACATCGCCCCGGGCAAGCTGCCGGTGCACGCCATGATGGCGGTGGGTGCGGTGCATCATCGCCTCACCGAGAAAGGTCTGCGCTGCAGCTCCAACATCATCGTGGAAACCGCTACCGCGCGCGATCCGCATCACTTCGCCTGTCTGATCGGCTTCGGCGCCACGGCGGTGTATCCGTACCTGGCCTATGACGTGCTGTGCGATCTGATCCGCACCGGCGAAGTGCTGATGGATCCGATCGACGCGCAGAAGAATTTCCGCAAGGCCATCGACAAGGGGCTGCTGAAAATCCTGTCGAAGATGGGTATTTCCACCGTGGCGTCCTATCGCGGCGGCCAGCTGTTCGAAGCCATCGGTATCGCCACCGAAGTGCGTGAGATCTGCTTCAGCGACGTGCCGAGCCGGATCGAAGGCGCGGGCTTTGCCCATTTCGAAGCGGACCTGAAAGCGCTGGCGGCGGATGCGTGGAAAGCGCGCAAGCCCATCGATCAGGGTGGCTTGCTCAAGTTTGTCCACGGTGGCGAATATCATGCCTTCAACCCGGACGTGGTGGCGGCGCTGCATAAAGCGGTGCAGTCCGGCAATTATGAGGACTATCGTGAGTACGCCGGCCTGACTCAGGATCGTCCGGTGGCGGCGATCCGTGACCTGCTGAAACTGCGCAGCGACCTGAAACCGATTCCGCTCGATCAGGTGGAGCCGGTGGAAAAAATCCTGCCACGGTTCGATTCTGCCGGTATGTCGCTGGGCGCGCTGAGCCCCGAGGCTCACGAAGCCATTGCAATTGCGATGAATACGCTGGGTGGACGTTCCAACTCCGGTGAAGGCGGTGAAGATCCGGCGCGCTTTGGCACCATCAAGAATTCCAAGATCAAACAGGTGGCGTCCGGCCGTTTCGGTGTGACGCCGGCGTATCTGTCCAGCGCAGAAGTGCTGCAGATCAAGATCGCCCAGGGCGCCAAGCCTGGCGAGGGTGGCCAGTTGCCCGGTGGCAAGGTGAACGAGCTGATCGCGCGCCTGCGTTATTCCGTGCCGGGCGTCACGCTGATTTCGCCGCCGCCGCATCACGACATCTACTCCATCGAAGACCTCGCGCAGCTGATTTTCGACCTCAAGCAGGTCAACCCCAACGCGCTGGTGTCGGTGAAGCTGGTGTCTGAACCGGGCGTCGGTACGATTGCCGCCGGTGTGGCGAAAGCCTACGCGGATCTGATCACCATTTCCGGCTATGACGGCGGTACTGCTGCCAGCCCGCTCACGTCGATCCGCTATGCCGGTTCGCCCTGGGAATTGGGCCTGAGCGAAGCGCACCAGACCCTGCGTGGCAACGACCTGCGCGCGAAAGTGCGTCTGCAGACAGACGGTGGCCTGAAAAACGGCCTCGACGTGATCAAGGCGGCGATTCTGGGTGCGGAGAGCTTTGGCTTCGGCACTATCCCGATGATCGCGTTGGGCTGCAAATATCTGCGCATCTGTCACCTGAACAACTGCGCCACCGGCGTGGCCACCCAGCAGGACAAACTGCGCAAAAGCCATTTCATCGGCGCGCCGGAAATGGTGATGAACTTCTTCAAGTTCGTGGCGCAGGAAACCCGCGAGTGGCTGGCGCGCATTGGCGTGCGCTCGATGGAAGAGCTGGTGGGGCGCACCGATCTGCTGGAAATCATCGAAGGTCACACGGCGAAGCACAAGGCGCTGGATCTGCGCCCGATTCTGGGTTCGGCCCATGTGCCGGCCGACAAGCCGCAGACCTGTGGTGTGCCGCGCAACGAGCCGTTCGACAAGGGCGTGCTGGCGGAAAAAATGGTGGCGGCAGCCATCTCGGCCATTGAGAAAAAATCCGGCGGTGAATTCAGTTTCACCATCACCAACTGTGACCGCTCCATCGGCGCCCGTGTGTCCGGTGAAATTGCCAAGCTGCACAGCAACCAGGGCATGGCGGACGCGCCCATTACCTTCCGTTTCAAAGGGACGGCGGGCCAGAGCTTCGGCGTGTGGAACGCCGGCGGCCTCAACCTGTATCTGGAAGGCGATGCGAACGACTACGTGGGCAAGGGCATGACCGGCGGCAAGCTGGTATTGCGCCAACCCAAGGGCCATCCGTACAAGAGCCAGGACACTGCCATCATCGGCAATACCTGTTTGTACGGCGCTACTGGCGGCAAGCTGTTCGCGGCGGGCCAGGCGGGCGAGCGCTTCGGCGTGCGCAACTCCGGCGCCCATGCGGTGGTGGAAGGCGTGGGTGACCACGGCTGCGAATACATGACTGGCGGTTTGATCACCGTGCTGGGCAAAACCGGCTACAACTTCGGCGCGGGCATGACCGGCGGTTTCGCCTACGTGCTGGATCAGGATAAAACCTTCGTGGATCGCTACAACCACGAACTGGTGGATATCCACCGCATCCACACCGAGGAAATGGAAGCCTACCGCAATCATCTGGTGGGTGTGATCAGCGAGTTCGTGGCGGAAACCGGCAGCGCCTGGGGTCAGCAGATTCTCGACAACTTCGACGATTTCGCGAGCCTGTTCTGGCTGGTGAAACCGAAGGCCGCGAATTTGCAGAAGCTGATGAACCACATCCGCAATCGTCCGGAATAATTGCAATTCGGAGCCGGGGCGCTCCGAATGGTCAACGAGGTTTAGAATGGCAGAACGCTTAGACAACAATTTCCAGTTCCTGGACGTGCCGCGCACCGATCCCGACAAGAAGGACATCGCGACCCGTCGTCATCAGTTCGTGGAAATTTACCAGCCGTTTCAGCCGACCCAGGTGGCGTCCCAGGCCCATCGCTGTCTGGCCTGTGGCAATCCCTATTGCGAATGGAAATGCCCGGTTCACAACTTCATTCCCAACTGGCTGAAGCTGATTTCCGAAGGCAACATCCTGGAAGCCGCTGAACTCAGTCACCAGACCAACACCTTGCCGGAAGTGTGTGGCCGCGTGTGCCCGCAGGATCGTCTGTGCGAAGGCGCCTGCACGCTGAATGACGGCTTTGGCGCCGTCACCATCGGCTCGGTGGAGAAATACATCACCGACACCGCGCTGGCCATGGGCTGGCGCCCGGACATGTCGAAAGTGGTGTGGACCGACAAGAAGGTCGCCATCATCGGAGCCGGCCCGGCGGGCCTCGGCTGTGCTGATATTCTGGTGCGCAGCGGTGTGAAGCCAGTGGTGTTCGACCGCAATCCGGAAATCGGCGGCCTGCTCACGTTCGGCATTCCCGAATTCAAGTTGGAAAAGCCGGTGATGAAGCGTCGCCGCGAAGTATTCGAAGGCATGGGCGTGGAATTCCGCCTGAACGTGGAAATCGGCAAGGACATCAGCATCGACCAGCTGCTGCAGGACTTCGATGCCGTGTTCATGGGCATGGGCACCTACACCTACATGAAAGGCGGTTTCCCCGGTGAAGAGCTGCCCGGCGTGCACGAGGCGCTGCCGTTCCTGGTGTCCAACGTCAATCGCAATCTGGGCTTTGAAAAAAATCCTGCAGATTTTGTCGGCATGAAAGACAAGCGCGTGGTAGTGCTCGGTGGTGGCGACACGGCCATGGACTGCAACCGTACCTCCATCCGTCAGGGCGCCAAGAGCGTGGTGTGCGCCTATCGCCGTGACGAAGAGAACATGCCCGGCTCCCGCCGCGAAGTGGCCAATGCCCGCGAAGAAGGCGTGGAGTTCCTGTTCAACCGCCA
Organism: Pseudomonadales bacterium; assembly: GCA_020062665.1. Taxonomy (GTDB): domain Bacteria; phylum Pseudomonadota; class Gammaproteobacteria; order Pseudomonadales; family Ketobacteraceae; genus Ch67. The sequence continues at coordinate 90,999 of JAGUVW010000013.1, read as the reverse complement.
GCCCATCGCCATCATCGGCGACACCAAAGTGGAAGGCGTGAAAGTGGTGGAAACCCGTCTGGGTGAGCCCGACGCGCGTGGCCGTCGCAGCCCGGAGCCGATTCCTGGCAGCGAGCAGATCCTGCCTGCTGATGCGGTCATCATTGCGTTCGGTTTCCGCCCGAGCCCTGCAGCTTGGTTCCAGTCGTCCGGCATCAAGACCGACGACAGCGGCCGGGTGGTGGCGCCAGAAGCGGGCCAGTTCAAGTTCCAGACCAGCAATCCGAAAATCTTTGCCGGCGGCGACATGGTGCGCGGTTCAGACCTGGTGGTGACCGCCATCTGGGAAGGCCGCAAGGCCGCCGAAGGCATTCTGGATTACCTGGGCGTCTGATGCTGATTTTTATCGCCACGTTAAATGGCCGGTAACAGGAAACGCGCAATAACGCCGGTGTGCAGCCCTGCCACCGGCGTTATTTTTTGGGCATAATCCTGACCCACAGGTTTCCAATCCGGCCCGCCTGCACCCCTATTCCCATTTGCCAGAAGAGTCAGCCATGACCGCACTGAAAAACGACCGTTTCCTGCGAGCCCTGCTCCGCCAGCCCGTTGATGTGACCCCGGTGTGGATGATGCGCCAGGCGGGCCGCTATCTGCCGGAATACCGTGCCACCCGGTCGAAGGCCGGCGACTTCCTGTCTCTGTGCAAGAACGCGGAACTGGCCTGCGAGGTCACCCTGCAGCCCCTGGAGCGGTTCGACCTGGATGCGGCGATCCTGTTTTCCGACATTCTCACCATCCCCGACGCCATGGGTCTGGGCCTGTATTTCGCCGAGGGCGAAGGCCCCTGTTTCAAGAAGCCGGTGCGCACGGAAAAGGACGTGGCGGATCTGCCGGTGCCGGATGCGGCCCGCGATCTGGATTACGTGATGAACGCAGTGCGCACGATTCGGGGTGCGCTGGGCGGGCGGGTACCGCTGATCGGCTTCTCCGGCAGCCCCTGGACCCTCGCTACGTATATGGTGGAAGGCGGCTCCAGCAAGGACTTCCGCACCATCAAGAAAATGCTGTTCGGCCAGCCGGAAGTGCTGCATGCCTTGCTGGACAAGCTGGCCCTCAGCGTCATTGATTACCTGAACCAACAGATCAAGGCTGGCGCCCAGGCGGTGCAGATTTTTGATACCTGGGGCGGAGTTCTGAGCACGCCGAACTATCAGGCGTTTTCCCTGCAGTACATGGAAAAGATCGTGAAGGGTCTGATCCGTGAGCATGAAGGGCGTACCGTGCCGGTGATTCTGTTCACCAAGAATGGCGGCCAGTGGCTGGAACTGATTGCGGCTACCGGCTGCGATTGCGCCGGCCTGGACTGGATGACAGAAATTGGCCCCGCCCGCGCCCGCGTGGGCGACAAAATTGCGCTGCAGGGCAATATGGATCCTTCAGCCCTGTACGGCTCCGCGGCCACTATCCGCGCCGAAGTGCAGCGCATACTCAACGGCTTCGGCAAGGGCAACGGCCATGTGTTCAATCTGGGCCACGGCATCGCACTGGACGCTGATCCTGCCCACGCCAAAGTATTCGTGGATGCTGTGCACGAGCTGTCGGCACCCTTCCACGCCTGATCCCCTCGAAGCGGCCGGTTCCAGCCAGGAACTGGCCCGTTTGTAAAAGCGCGCGCGCGGACAACTGACTTAGAGTGATTCAACACGTCACGTTGCTTCCATCAAATAGAACAATAAAGGTTGATCCCATGCGCGCTTCACTTTCCTCGCTTGCTCCCGTTTGTCTTGCCCTGGCCAGTCTGAGCCTCTCCGGCTGTGGTGGCGGTACACCGGCGGAAACACCCCGTGCTGTTACCGGCAGCAACAATCTTTCCGGCCTGTGGCGCGTGGTGTCGAAAGTTGGCACCAGCACCCAGCGCACCGCTGCGACCATCGTCGACAATGGCGCCACTCTCACCATGAATGACTGCAGCCTGGCCTACCGCAACTACGCGCTGACGCGCAGTGGCAACCAGCTGTCGGGCTACTACTTCAACCTGGCGCCCATCACGGTGACGAACAATGACACCATGACTTACAGCTACAACACCATCAAACGGGATTTCGCCAAGATGGATCGGGATGTCGCATATGACATGGGCAGCTTTTCCATCGCATCACCGTCGTTTCCCACCATCAACTCGACGCCGGATGTGTGCGTGGGCTTCGCCGACAGTGGCAGCGCCGAGACGCTGACGATGTCCACTCGCATCAACGGCGAGATGCTGCGCTTCTCGGTGAGCCTGACGAACAGCCTGCGTGTGGGCACCTTCGATATCGAACCGTTCGGCAACGCGCCGGCCACGGTGACGCTCGACGGGCCGGCACTGAACACGCTGGTGGGAACCGATACGATTTCGGTGTTGCAGGGTTCGCTGAAGATCACCAAGCGGGGCACGGTGTTTGTGGAAGGCACCATCACCGGCACGCTGGATGACACGGCCACCACGATCAATATGACGTTCAAGGCGGAGATGCCTTGATCAGTTGAGTGGCGTGTTCAAAACAAAAAAAGGGCAGTCGCCGGTGACTGCCCTTTTTCACATCCGCTGACAGAATACTTAATGTCGCTCAGCGCCCGTGTGCCCTTGCCTGATACCGCGCGGTGGTGGTGGCGACCACTTCACCGCTTTCATCCTTCAACTGCAGTTCCAGGATGTACACGGATTTGCCTTTCTCGGCCACTTCCCGCTTCACGCGCTCGATTTCCTCGTCGCTCAGGGTCGCTTCCACGGTGACAGCAGTTTTCGCCGGCTTCAGAAACTTGATCGACATCTCGGTGACGATCGGGTAGCACTTGGTCACGTCAAAGGCACTGAAGAACAGGGAGCCGCCGGGCAGTTCGGCGATGGTGAACAGGGAGCCGGCGTACATGATGCCGATGTGGTTCTGGTTGCCCTCGAAGGGGATGCGCATTTTGACGCGGCCGCGCTCCAGTTCGATCAGCTGGGCGCCGCAGTGCTTGGCCAGCGGGATGGAGCCGGTGGTCATCTGGTTGATCTTTTCGATATCGAGTGGCATGGAGGTCATGGAGCGCACCTGTTTTATGTTCGGAAGCCCTGTATCCTATCAACTCCCCCAAGGTTTAGACCAGTCAGTCGAGCATGTTGCGAATCATATTGTTTATTGTGGTGAACGGGTTGTCAGGCGCGGTACAGGCCCTGGCGGCGGGTCATGGCGTGATCCTGCAGTACCACCATGTGTCGGAGCGGACGCCGCCGTCCACCAGCGTGTCGCCGGCCCTGTTCGAGCGCCAGATGCATTTCCTCAAGGACAACGGCTTTACCGTGTGGCCCCTGTCCCGGCTGGTGGAGCACTTGCAGACAGACAAGCCCGTGCCCGACGGCGTGGTGGTGATCACCTTCGACGATGCCTACGACAATATCCGCACCACCGCCGCGCCATTGCTGCAGCGCCTGGAATTCCCGTTCACGGTGTTTGTGGCCACGTCCTTTGTGGACAAGGGCCAGCGCGGTTACATGAGCTGGAACCAGTTGCGCGAGTTGCAGCAGATGGGCGGCGAGCTGGCCAATCACACTCACACCCATCTGCATATGCTGCGGCGCTTGCGCGGCGAGGACAGGGCGCAATGGCTGGCGCGGCTGCGGGATGAAATCGACACGGCGGATGGCTTGCTGCAGAAGGAAACCGGCGCCTACCCCCGCTATTTCGCCTATCCCTACGGAGAAGCGGACGACGACATCATCGCGCTGGTGAAGGAGCGGGGTTACATCGCTTTCGGCCAGCAGTCTGGCGCAGTGAACAAGGATGCACTGGCCAGCGGCTTCGCCCCGCGTTTTCCCTTCAATGCCCACTACGCCGATATGACGGAGTTCCAGCACAAGGCCAGCAGTGTGCCGTTGCCAATTCGCCAGCGGGAAGCCGATCCGATGTTGTGGAGCATAGCGGGCAAGCCGCGCCTGACGTTGTCGCTGGACGCGCGGGTGAAGCAGCTGAACTGCTTTGCCAGCGGCCAGGGCGCCATCACCGTGACGAAAGAAGAGGGGAACCGTTTTGTGGTGCAGGCGCCGGGTGCGATTCCCGTGGGCCGCAGCCGCTACAACTGCACGGCGCCGGTGGATGCGAAAGCGGAAGGGTTGTCACTGCCGCTGCAGCCACGCTTCTACTGGTACACACACCAGTGGATTCGCAAGCGCGACGACGGCAACTGGTATCCTGAATCCTGATTTTCCTGTGGCGCGAACTCAGGCGTTGTGGAGCAGTGCCAGTTCCTTGTCCACGTCGCCACTACGCACTTCGAAACCACTGTCGCGGCAATGGAACGATTCCATCACTTTGTCATCCTGCATGGATTCCAGATGCACGTCGAACTTCCACAGCGCGCGCAGGTGCTTCAGCACTTCTTCGGCAGATTCGTGTTCCAGCGGGCGGCGGTTGTGACGCACATGCCGCAGCGTGAGTGAGCGGTCGCCGCGAATATTGACGTTGTACACCTGGATGTTGGGCTCGTTCATGGACAGGTTGTACTGCTGCGACAGCCGTTCGCGGATATAGCGATAGCCAGGATCATCGTGAATGGCAGTGATTTCCAGCTCGCGCTTGGCATCGTCGTCCTGAATGGCGAACAGCTTGAACTCCCGTATCAGCCGCGGCGACAGGAACTGCTGGATGAAGCTTTCATCCTTGAAGTTCTGCATGGCGAAGTGCAGTGTCTCGTTCCAATTGCTGCCGGCGATATCCGGAAACCACTTTTTGTCTTCGTCCGTAGGCTTTTCGCAGATGCGACGGATGTCCTGCATCATGTTGAAGCCCAGCGCATAGGGATTGATGCCGGAATAGAAACGGCTGTTGAACGGCGGCTGGTAAATCACCGCGCTGTGGGACTGCAGGAACTCCAGCATGAAGCCGTCGGTGAGTTTGCCTTCGTCGTACAGCGTGTTGAGCAGGGTGTAGTGCCAGAAGGTGGCCCAGCCTTCGTTCATCACCTGGGTCTGGCGCTGCGGATAGAAATACTGGGCGATCTTGCGCACGATACGCACCACTTCGCGCTGCCATGGCTCCAGCAGCGGCGCATTTTTCTCGATGAAGTAGAGCAGGTTTTCCTGCGGCTCTTCCGGGTAGCGGATCTTGGTTTCCTTCTCCAGCTTGCCCAAGGGCTTGGGAATGGTGCGCCAGAGTTCGTTCACTTGCTTCTGCAGATATTCTTCGCGCTCTTTTTGCCGCTGACGTTCTTCCTCGGCAGAAATCGGGTAGGGGCGCTTGTAGCGGTCGACGCCGTAATTCATCAGCGCGTGGCAGGAGTCGAGCACCTTTTCCACTTCATCCACACCGTAGCGCTCTTCACACTTCATGATGTAATTCTTGGCGAACACCAGATAGTCGATGATGGATGTGGCGTCGGTCCAGGTGCGGAACAGGTAGTTGCCTTTAAAAAAGGAATTGTGGCCGTAACAGGCGTGGGCAATCACCAGCGCCTGCATCATCATGGTGTTTTCTTCCATGAGATACGCGATGCAGGGATTGGAGTTGATCACGATCTCGTACGCCAGGCCCATCTGGCCGCGGCGGTAATGCTGCTCGTTCGACACGAAATGCTTGCCGTACGACCAGTGGTTGTAACCCACCGGCATGCCCACCGAAGAATAGGCGTCCAGCATCTGTTCGGCAGAGATGATTTCAATCTGGTTGGGATAGGTGTCCAGCCCGTAGCTTTTGGCCACCCGAGCCAGTTCGCGGTCGTAATCCTGTATCAGTTCAAAAGTCCAGTCAGATCCGGTGGAAATGGGCCGGCGTTCACTCATGGTCAACTCGCTTTTGCAGTGCGACGCTGAAACAGCTCGCGGAATACAGGATAGATATCACCAGGATCACTGATCTGCTGCATGGAGAAATGCGGCACTACCGCTTCGATGGATTCATACTCGCGCCACAAGGCCTGATGACGGCGCGGATTGATTTCGATGTAGGAGTAGTACTGCACGCGGGGCAGAATGTCCTTCATCAGGATTTCGCGGCAGGTGGGCGAATCGTCGTTCCAGTTGTCGCCGTCCGATGCCTGGGCGCCGTAGATGTTCCACTCGTCCACCGGATAGCGATCAATGACAATTTCCCGCATCAGTTTCAGCGCGCTGGACACGATGGTGCCGCCGGTTTCGCGGGAGTAGAAGAATTCTTCCTCGTCCACTTCCTTGGCGCTGGTGTGGTGTCGGATGAACACCACTTCGATGCGCTCGTAATTGCGCTTGAGGAACATGTACAGCAGGATGAAGAAACGCTTGGCCATGTCCTTCATCGCCTGGTTCATGGAGCCGGACACGTCCATCAAACAGAACATCACTGCCTTCGAGGTGGGCTTGGGCTGCTTGATATGCAGGTTGTAGCGCAGATCGATGGTATCGATGAAGGGAATCTTGCTGATGCGGCGGCGCAGCTTGGTGATTTCGAGTTCCAGTTCTTCCTCGCGACGTTTGTCGCGCAGAATCGGATCCTGTGCCTGCATGGCCTTGAGGTCGTCTTCGGCCTGACGCAAACGGCGGCGAGCGGAAGCTGTGAGTGCAATGCGCCGGCTGGTGGCCTGGCGCATGGAGCGCACGATATTGATCTTGGACGGGTTGCCGTCGTTAATCACGCCCGCGCGGGTGTACTTGAACGACTCGACACCCTGCAGCTGGCGTTTCACCAGATTGGGCAATTCCAGATCCTCGAACAGAAAATCGAGAAATTCATCTTGACTGATCTGGAAGACAAACTCGTCGATGCCTTCGCCGCTGTCGCTGGGGTCGCCGCTGCCACTGCCGCTGCCACCACCACCGCCTTGCGGGCGTGGTACCTTGTCGCCGGTGACGAATTCCTTGTTGCCGGGATGGACGATCTCGCGCTTGCCGCCTTTGGTGTGGTGGAAATGCGGCTCGGAAATGTCGCGGCGGGGAATGGAGATGCTTTCCCCGCTGTCGAGATCGGTGATGCTGCGTTTGGTGACGGCTTCGTCCACCGCTTTCTTGATGTGCTTGCGATAGCGGCGCAGAAACCGCTGCCGGTTTACCGTGCTCTTGTTCTTGCCGTTCAGGCGACGATCAACAACGTAGGACACTCAGCACCACCTTACTGTGATTTGCGTACCCGCAGATACCACTCAGACAGCAAGCGAACCTGCTTCTCGGTATAACCACGTTCCACCATGCGCTTGACGAAGTCCTCGTGTTTCTTTGCGTCGTTCTTCGATGCTTTCGGGTTGAAGGAAATGACCGGCAGCAGATCCTCGGTGTTGGAGAACATCTTCTTCTCGATCACGGTGCGCAGCTTTTCATAGCTGAGCCAGGATGGATTCTTGCCGGCGTTGTTAGCGCGTGCCCGCAGTACGAAGTTGACCACCTCGTTGCGGAAATCCTTCGGGTTGCTGATGCCAGCAGGTTTCTCGATCTTTTCCAGCTCGTCGTTCAGAGACTTGCGATCGAAAATCTCGCCAGTGTCCGGATCGCGATATTCCTGATCCTGAATCCAGAAGTCCGCGTAGGTAACGTAGCGATCGAAAATGTTCTGGCCGTACTCGGAATAGGATTCCAGATAGGCGGTCTGGATTTCCTTGCCGATGAATTCCACATAACGCGGTGCCAGGAATTCCTTGATCGAGCGCAGGTAACGCTCGCGGGTTTCCGCCGGGAACTGTTCCTGATCGATGGCGTTCTCCAGTACGTGCAGCAGGTGCACCGGGTTGGCCGCGATTTCAGTGTGATCGTAGTTGAACACCTTCGACAGAATTTTGAACGCAAAACGGGTGGAAAGTCCTTCCATGCCTTCGTCCACGCCGGCGCTGTCGCGATATTCCTGATAGGACTTCGCCTTCGGATCGGTGTCTTTCAGGTTCTCGCCATCGTAGATGCGCATCTTGGAATAGAGCGAGGAGTTTTCCGGCTCCTTCAGACGTGACAGGGTGGTGAACTGGGCCAGCATGCGCAGGGTGTCCGGTGCGCAGTGGGCGTTGTTCAAGGAACTGTTGCGCAGCAGCTTTTCGTAGATCTTGATTTCTTCGGTGACACGCAAGCAATACGGCACTTTCACGATGTAGATACGGTCGATAAAGGCCTCATTGTTCTTGTTGTTGCGGAACGCCTGCCACTCGGACTCGTTCGAGTGCGCGAGCACGATACCGTCGAAGGGAATCGCGCCCATACCTTCGGTGCTGTTGTAGTTGCCTTCCTGTGTGGCTGTCAGCAGCGGGTGCAGCACTTTGATCGGCGCCTTGAACATTTCCACGAATTCCAGCAGGCCCTGGTTGGCCTTGCACAGGCCGCCGGAGAACGCGTAGCAGTCTGGATCGTTCTGGGCGAACTCTTCCAGCTTGCGGATATCCACCTTGCCCACCAGCGACGAAATGTCCTGGTTGTTTTCATCGCCCGGTTCGGTTTTCGCAACACCGATCTGGTCGAGGATGGAGGGATACAGTTTCACCACCTTGAACTTGGAAATGTCGCCGTTGAATTCGTGCAGACGCTTCACCGCCCAGGGCGACATGATGCCTTTCAGGTAGCGCTTGGGAATACCGTATTCTTCTTCCAGAATCACGCCATCTTCGTCGGGTGAGAACAGATTCAGCGGTGACTCGTTTACCGGCGAACCCTTGATGGCGTAGAACGGAATTTTCTCGATCAGGTGTTTGAGTTTTTCTGCCAGGCTGGATTTGCCGCCGCCGACTGGGCCGAGCAGATACAGAATCTGTTTGCGTTCTTCCAGTCCCTGCGCCGCGTGACGGAAGTACGACACGATCTGCTCGATGCATTCTTCCATGCCGTAAAATTCATCGAACGCCGGATAGCGCCGGATGATCTTGTTGGAAAAAATCCGGCTCAGGCGCGGATCCATCGATGTGTCAGTCATCTCCGGTTCGCCAATTGCCTTCAGCATGCGCTCGGATGCGCTGGCGTACGCAGTGGGATCCCGTTTGCAGATGTCGAGATATTCCTGCAGCGAGTATTCTTCTTCCTGGGTGGTTTCGTATCGGCTTTGGTAGTGACTGAATATGCTCATGGATCTACCTCGTGCTTACGGCTGGCGCGTCGTGTCATGCTGGAAAAAGGTCTTGTAAGTTTGATTAGCAAAAAGCGTTCTCAAAATTCAAAGCCTTCGAAATTTTGACCACATCGATGCTGTAGAGTTTGCCCGGATGTCGACGTCGTGCAAAATAAGTTCTTTCTTCAGCATAGATTAAAAATTTAAAAAATGCTTGAAACGAAAGGAGTTATTCACCCTCTTTCTTATTTGTAGTTTTTTTAACGGAAAATGGGAAGTGAGAATTTCAAATAATTGCGCGCAGGTGAAAGTTCACTGGTTATAGTGCGCGGTTATCAGCGGGAGTGGTTTGAGAATCAGATGGTGGAAAAGCGCGAACAGCGGGCGGAATCGGTCAGTGGGCGTGATGGCATTGGCAGGTGACAACGCGACGGTCATCCAGGCAATACGCGGTGAGTGCGTTGCCCCACACGCAACCGGTGTCGAGTCCGATGACGTGGTGAACGCCGGTGTTGCCCTGCAGCGCAGCCCAGTGCCCGAACAGAATGGTTTTGTCGATGGCGACCCGGCCGGCGTGTTCGTACCAAGCATGCAGGTGTTCGGGTTTGACTGTCAATGATTCCTTGTGAATCAAATCGATATGACCGTTGTCATCGATCAGTCGCAGGCGTGTGAAGAAGTTGGTGATGGTGCGCCAGCGTTCTGAGCCCTGCAGCCGTTCATCCCAGACGGAAGGTTCATTGCCGTACATGTGGGCGAAGAATTCGCCACGCTGGCTGGCATCCTGCAACACAGCTTCGACCTCTGCCGCGTACTGGCGGGCCCGCTCCAGGCTCCACAGCGGATAGATGCCGGCGTGGGTCATCACGAAATCGGCGTTCTCATGCAGCAGGGGGCAGGTCAGCAGCCACTCCGCCAGGCGCTTGCGATCCGGGGCATTCAGCACGTCGCCGAAGGTGTCCTTGCGCTTGTAGGCCACGGCGCCGTCGAGCACCGCCAGCAGGTGCAGGTCGTGGTTGCCCAGCACAGTAGTCAGGTTGTCGCGCAGATCGTGGCAGTAACGCAGGGTGCCGAGGGAATCCGGCCCCCGATTGACCAGATCGCCGGTGAGCCAGAGCTGGTCGCGATCCGGCTTGAACTGGATCTTCTTCAACAGGCAGCGGAAATCGTCCAGACAGCCCTGCAGATCGCCGATCGCCCAGGTGGCCATCAGTGCAGGGCCGTGGGGGAGGCGAGGGTGAAAATGGGGATGGGGGCATCGAAGGTGGTGCCCGTGGCGTCCACCATCTGATAGGAGCCCTTCATGCTGCCCACTGGGGTCTGCAGCACCGCGCCGCTGCTGTATTCAAAGGTTTCGCCCGGCATGATGGTGGGTTGTTCGCCGATCACGCCTTCGCCTTTGACTTCCTGCACCTTTTGATTGCCGTCGGTGATGATCCAGTGCCGGGACAGCAGCTGGGCGGGCAGGCGGCCGTGGTTTTCGATGCGGACGTGGTAGGCAAAGACGAAACGGTGTTCGGCGGCGTTGGACTGGTCGGGGATGTATTCACTGATCACGTGAACGGCGATGTCAGTGCTGGTGATGTTCGCTTGCATGGTTCATCCTGCGTCCGGTGAAGCGGCCAATATCAGGTCGTTGAGTGTTGCGTATTCGCGCAAGGCGATTTGCTCCGGCCGGTGCTCCGGATTGATGCCGGCCTGCACCAAAAGAGCGTCATTTGCTACCGATTTTAGGGCATTTCGCACTGTTTTGCGTCGCTGGCTGAAGGCTTGTGTCACCAATTTGCCCAGTGCGGCCGGCGAGGCCGTGGTCACCGGCGGGGTGGCGTGGGGTGTCAGCCGGACGATGGCGGAATCCACCTTGGGCGGTGGGTCGAACGCCGTGGGCGGAACCTGGAACAGCGGTTCCACCTGGCAATAGTACTGCACCATGATACCCAGGCGACCATAGGCGTCGTCACCCACGCCCGCGGCCAGACGATCCACCACTTCCTTCTGCAGCATGAAATGCATGTCCTGTACCAGCGGCAGGAAGGTCAGCAGGTGGAACAGCAGGGGGGTGGATATGTTGTAGGGCAGGTTGCCCACGATGCGCAGTCGCTCGCCGCCCAGATCTGCCAGAATCCGGCGAAAGTCGAATTTGAGGGCATCCCCTTCATAAATATGGAAGTTCTTGCGAGTGGCGAAGCTGATCTTCAGATGCGGGATCAGGTCGCGATCCAGCTCGACCACGGCCATCTGGCCTACCTGATCCACCAGCTGTTCGGTGATGGCGCCGAGGCCAGGGCCGATTTCCACCAGGATGTCCGTCGGCTGGGGGCGGATGGCGCGGACGATGCCGTCGATGATGTGGGGGTCGTGGAGGAAGTTCTGGCCGAAGCGCTTGCGGGGCTGGTGGCCGAACGAGGGTTTGCGGCCGCTAGCCATGGGGGTGCTCCTGTTGGGCGGCCAGCATCTGGCGCGCGGTGTTGATGGCGGCCTGCAGGCTACCGCTGTCAGCTTTGCCGGTGCCGGCCAGGTCGAGGGCGGTGCCGTGGTCCACGGAAGTGCGGATCATGGGCAGGCCCAGGGTGATGTTGACGGCGTTGCCGAAGCCCAGGTGTTTGAGCACCGGCAGGCCCTGGTCGTGATACATGGCCAGCACGGCGTCGGCGCCCTCCAGATACTTGGGCGTGAACAGGGTGTCAGCGGGCAGGGGGCCTTCCAGCTGCAGCCCTTCCCGGCGCAGTTTGTCCAGCAGCGGGTTGATGATGCGGATTTCCTCGTCGCCCAGATGGCCGCTTTCGCCGGCATGGGGATTGAGGCCGCACACCAGGATGCGGGGCTGTGCGATGCCGAACTGGTGAATCAGATCGTGGTGGGTGATGCGGATCACCCGCTCCAGCAGAGCGGGCGTGATGGCGTCGGCTACCTGACGCAGGGGCAGATGGGTGGTGGCCAGGGCGACCCGCAGGCCGGGGCAGGCCAGCATCATGACCACCTGCTCCACGCCACAGCGCTGCTGGAGGAATTCGGTGTGGCCGGTGAAGGCGATGCCAGCGTCGTTGATCACGGATTTCTGCACCGGGCCGGTGACCAGGGCGCCGAACAGGCCGTTGCGGCAGCCGTCCACTGCCCTTTCCAGTGTCTGCAGGACATAGCGCGCGTTGGCGGGATTGAGCTGGCCGGGGATAACCTCTTCACCTATTGAAACAGGCCAGATACGCAATCCGCCCTGATGCTGTGCCGGGTGTTCAGGGTCAAACCGTTGCCAGTGGAATGGCAGGCCCAACTGCTGTGCGCGTGCTTCCAGCAGTGCCGGATCGGCTATCACTACCCAGTCGTTCGCCTCGCCCTGCTGCGCCAGCTGCACGATCAGGTCGGGGCCGATGCCGGCGGGTTCCCCCGGCGTGATGGCCAGCGGCAGTGGGCTCAGAGTTTGACCTCCACATAGGATTCCTGTCGGATTTCCTGCAGCCAGGTTTCCAGTTCCTCGTCGAACTTGCGACGGTGCAGCATCTGACGGGCGCGGCCCCGGCGGAATTCCTCGCTCATGTCCTGGTTGCGGCGTTCTTCCACCTGCAGGATGTGCCAGCCGAACTGGGAGCGGAAGGGCTCGCTCAGTTCCTTGGGTTTGGCGCTGGCCATGCGCGATTCGAACTCCGGCACCATGGTGCCCGGATTCACCCAGCCCAGATCACCGCCCTGTAGGGCGCTGCCGGGATCGTCGGAATAGGTTTTGGCCAGTACGGCGAAGTCTTCCTTGCCGGACAGGATGCGCTTGCGGATGTCTTCGATCAGGTGCTGGGACTCGGCTTCGCTGCGGATTTCATTGGGCTTGATCAGGATGTGGCGGACTTTGGTCTGCTGCACGAACTGCTCGGTGCCGCCCCGCACTTCCAGTACCTTGATGATGTGGAAGCCGCTGGGGCTGCGGATCGGGTGGGAGATATCGCCGGCTTTCATCTCGAGCACGGTGTCGGCAAACAGGGTGGGCAGTTGCGCCGCCTTGCGCCAGCCCAGGTCGCCGCCCTGGAGGGCCTGCTCGCCGCCGGAATGCTGGGCCGCCATGCGGGCAAAGTCGGCACCGGCTTTCAGATCCCGGTACACCGCCAGTGCCTTTTCTTCGGCGGTATTGACGTCACCGCTGGTGCTGATGGAGATCAGGATGTGGCCCAGGCGGTAGTCCGGGGCCAGGTTGGTCTTGGCGACTTCGGAGTTGAGGAAGTTGTCCACGTCCTGCTCGGTGATCTGGATGCGGCCGCCGACCCGGCGCTGGCGCAGCTGACCCACCACCAGTTCGCGACGGATCTGGTCCCGCAGGTTGCGCCAGGGAATGCCTTCTTCCTCGACGGTGTTGCGGAACTGGTCGGAGGTCATGTTGTTCTGGCGGGCGATGTTTTCCAGGGTTTCGTTGACCCGGTTGTCGTCGATGCGGATGCCGGCGCGCTCGGCCATCTGCAGCTCGATGCTTTCCACGATCATGCGTTCCAGCACTTGCTGCATCAGGATGTCGTTGGGGGGCAGCGGCGTGTTCTGTTCCTTCATGCGGACGCGGACGGTGGCGGTGCGCTCCAGCAGTTCGGACTCCATGATGATGTCGTCATCCACGATCGCCACGATACGATCCAGCGGCTTGGCCTGGGTCTGGACGGCAAAGGCCGCCGTCAGCAGGGCAAGAATCAGGGCGAGCAGTGTGCGATGGGGCATGAGATAACCTTAATGTTTTAGTAGCGGACCGGGCGCAGTGTTTCCCGATCCTGGTAGCCTGAGATGCTTTGTTCGAGCAGTTTGTCGACGTCGCCGCCCACTCCGCCAAGGCCTTTCAGTTCGATTTGCAGGTAGATGCCGGAAACGGCTTCGACGGCGAAGGGGTCATCGTTGGACTCCTTCAGGTAGCGGCGGTTCACCAGACGGGCCCGCCAGCAGCAGCTTTCGTATTCTACACCGAGGATGTTGTCGTATGAACGGCGCTGTTCCAGGTCGTAGCCCCAGCGCCCCAGCAGACCCCACTTCTCGGTGATGGTCCACATGAACGAGAAGTCGGTCTGGCGGATTTTTTCCAGTTCCGGATCGGCGGTGACGGCGCCGTCGTCGTAGGCGTTGTAGTTGAGGTTCACCAGGTTGCCGCTCTTGCTGCGGAAACCCACGCCTGTCACCAGGGAGTCGAGGTTGTTGACCTCGTTGTCATACTGGGTTTCGGCGCGCAGGCTCCAGTGCCTGTTCACCTGCCAGTAGCCTCTGGCCACCAGGGGCGAGGTGTCGGTGGTTTCCACCGGATCCTGCGGGCGCAGCTGCACTTCGCGGTCGCGCAGGTAGAAAATCTGGCCGATGCCGAAGTTGAGGCGCTCCTGGCCGGTGTCGTGATCGATGAAACGGCTGGTGACCCCCAGGGAAACCTGGTTGGCGTCGCCAAAACGGTCGCCGCCGGTGAAGCGGTTGTCGCGGAACAGCTGTTCAAACCCGAAGCTGTTCTTGGCGGTGTCGAACAGGGGCAGGTCGTTCTGCTCCACATAGGGCACATATAGATAGTAGACGCGAGGCTCCAGGGTCTGGGTGAAGTCGTGATCCAGAAAGCGGAACGGACGGTCGAAGTACAGGCCGGAGTCGATGTTGAACAGCTGGATGTCCACGTTCGGTTCCTGCTGATCCAGCGGCCCGCCGTCGATGTTGTAGTAACGGAAGCGGTAGGTGTAGCGGGGCACCACGAAGCCCCAGGGGCCGCGGTAGTTGTAGCCCAGGCTGCCATGCAGGCGGGCCCGGTCGGCGTGGTTGGCCACGGTCAGATCCGGGTCGCCCTGCTCGGGGTGCTCGAAAAAGACATACTCGCTGCCCAGGCGCAGCTGCAGCGGTTCGTGCGCCAGGGGGAGTTGGGTGTCGGCGGTGATCTGCGGCAGTCTGCGGTAGGGCAGGTCGTTGTCGGCGATGACATCGTCGATGGTCTGGTACTGCTGCACGTTGACGCCGGCCGACCAGGTGTCGCCGAAGTAGTGCAGGTTGGTGCGCTGATCCAGGTGGGTGTCGGCGCCGGCTTCCAGGGATGTTCCCAGATCCACGAAATAACGGCTGTCGCCTACTTCCGTGTAGTCGACTTCATTGCGTAGCCGGCCGTAGTTGCCCAGGTGTTTCCAGGTGACCATATCCCGGTCTTCGTCGTCGGCCAGTTTGTCATTGGCCAGATGTCCGCCGCCCAGAAAGCCCTCGGTGTGATCCGTCAGGTAGCGGAATTCACCTTCCACCAGCGTTCCCCTTCGGCCGATGTAGGTGGGGGTGACGGTAGCATCGTAGTTGGGCGCCAGGTTGATGTAGTAGGGCAACCCCATGGTGATGCCGTTTTCCGAACTGTTGCCCAGCGCAGGAAACAGAAAACCGCTCTGGCGGCGATCGTCGATGGGGAACAGCCACCAGGGCAGGTACACAACCGGCACACCGCCCACTTCCACGGTGGCGTTGCGCACCTGGCCCCAGCCGCTGGCCTGATCCA
The DNA here is from genome assembly GCA_020062665.1 of Pseudomonadales bacterium. Taxonomy (GTDB): domain Bacteria; phylum Pseudomonadota; class Gammaproteobacteria; order Pseudomonadales; family Ketobacteraceae; genus Ch67. The sequence continues at coordinate 75,549 of JAGUVW010000013.1, read as the reverse complement.
GCTTGATGCGGTCGGCCTTGATTTCCCAGGTGGGATCGTCCGGTTCGCAGGTGGTGTAGGTGGCGCGATCCAGGATGAGTTGCTTGGCGCCGGGGTTGTGGATGCGTCCGGCCTTGCCGTGGGCGTGCAGATCGTGCACGACGTAATCGGTATCCCGCACGTCGAGCTGGTTGGTCTTGCCGTCGATGCGCGCGGAGTTGCCGCGGATCAGCAGGCCAGGCTGGCGAATGGTGACGTTGCCTTCCAGTTCGGTTTTGCTGGTTGCGCGATCCAGTCTTACCTTGTCGCTGCGCAACTCCCGGCCGTCCTGGTGCACCAGCACTTCGCCTTCCAGTTCCAGGCGACCATCGGCCGAGGTATCGAAGCGCTGGGCGGAGGCGCGCACCTTGTTGTCCGATTCTGTCGTTGCGCTGGCGGCGGGTGCGAAGTACATGCCCGAGCAGAGCCCCTGGTGCTTGGGGCGCAGTTCCGGCGGCAGGTCGGCAATTTCTTTCTTGCTGATCCAGTCAAGATGGCGGTAACTGACGGGCGCGGCGTCGTCGGCCCGGGCTGGCAGCGCATGCAGGAAAAATCCCAAGATCAGCAGAATTCCGCCCGGGGCAGGTCTGCGAAAATTCGTCCATCTCATCAAGGCAATGCGGGGGAGGAGTCCTGGTAACGGGTGTGAGTGCTTGACCCTGTTTTTGATCTGGTGTGATCATACACGAACCCTTGTTTTGAGTCACAAATTTGCCCCCTATGGATCAGCGCCGTGCCCTGCTCAACCAGTGGCTCCACACCCAGCTCGTCTCTGCGCAACGCTACAGCGGTGAATTGCTGCCGTTGGAAACCGTGTCCGGCGATGCCAGCTTCCGCCGTTATTTCCGTTATCGCTTTCCCGCGCCGCAAGGTGGGCAGTCGGTCATCGGTGTCGATGCGCCGCCCGAGAAAGAGGACAGTCGCCCGTTTGTGAAAGTCGCGCGCGGGCTGGCGGCTGCCGGCGTGCAGGTGCCACCGCTGCTGGCCACCGATCTGGAGCAGGGTTTCATGATGCTCGGGGATTTCGGTGATCGCCTGCTGTTGCCGGTGCTGGATGCCGACAGCGTGGACAAATGGTACAGCGCCGCCATGCGCGCACTGATTCCCGTGATGCGGGCGGATTTTTCCGCCGATCCCTTGCCGCGCTACGATCACGCCTTGCTGCAGCGGGAAATGGAATTGTTCCGCGAGTGGTTCTGTGGCACCCATTTGCAGTTGACGCTCAGCGCCGACGAACAGCGCATGCTGACGGATGTGTTCAACTGGCTGGAACAGCAGGCGCTGGCGCAGCCCCAGGTGACGGTGCATCGCGACTATCACTCCCGCAATCTGATGGTGCTGGCAGACGGTTCACTGGGCGTGCTGGATTTTCAGGATGCGGTGCACGGCCCCATCACCTACGATCTGATGTCGCTGCTGCGGGACTGCTATATCAGCTGGCCCACGTCCATGGTGAAAGAGTGGGTGCGGCGCTTTGCGGAGCGCCTGGTGCGCGAAGGCCTGATGGGTGACGTGAGCGACGAGCAGTTCTGGCAATGGTTCAATGTGATGGGCGCGCAGCGGCACCTGAAAGTGTGTGGCATCTTCGCGCGCCTGAATTATCGCGATGGCAAGGCGGGCTATCTCAAAGACATTCCGCTGACGCTGGCGTATCTGATCGAGGAGTGCGAAGCCGTGCGCGGTGATGGCAGGCGGCTGATGCAGGTGTTTGCCCGCTGGCTGCGCCAGACCGTCGTGCCCGCGCTGTTGCAGAAGCAGCCGGATGCCGTTGCGGTGCTGAACGAGCGTCTGTCATGAAAGTGATGCTGCTGGCCGCCGGGCGCGGTGAACGCATGGGCGCGCTCACGGACACCACGCCCAAGCCGCTGCTGCCAGTGGCCGGCAAGCCGCTGCTGCAGCATCACATCGAGCGCCTGGTCGCCGCGGGATTTTCCGAGATCATCATCAACACCGCGTATCTGGGTGAGCAGATTGCCGCATTCATCGGGGATGGCCGCCGCTTCGGCGTTCCCGTTCACATCAGCGCGGAAAAGGAGCGGCTGGAAACCGGTGGCGGCATCTTTCATGCGCTAGGCTTGTTGGGTGAGCAGCCGTTCGTGGTGGTGAACAGTGACGTGTGGACGGACTTCCCCTTCCAATCCTTGCCACAGCAGATTGATGAGCTGGCCCATCTGGTGCTGGTGCCCAATCCTTCCCATAACGCGAAAGGCGATTTCGGTTTGAATGGCAAGCGCTGTGTGAGTGAGGGTGGCGACGAGCGCCTCACCTTCAGCGGTATCAGCGTGTTGCGCCCGGCGCTGTTTGCGACTGCGCAGGCGGGCAAATTTCCCCTGGCGCCCTTGCTGCGTCAGGCGATGAATGCAGGCCGGGTGAGTGGCGAACGCCATGACGGCCTCTGGATCGACGTGGGCACGCCGGAACGCTTGCGTGCTGTCGAACACATCTTGCAGGAGAACAAGCAGTGACTTCATTTGTCTGGCTCGGGCCGGTGATCGGTGTGCTGGTTGGATTTTTTCTCGCCGGCGGCGGCATCCTGGGTGTGGTGGGCGCGGCGCTGGGTGGTTGGCTCGGTCACCAGTTCGACGTGATCATCCAGCTCAGCAACAGTGTGTACCAGTTCACCACCCGCAACCGGGACGGTGACAACGACATCCAGCAGGCGTTCTTCCGCGCCACTTTTATCTCGCTGGGCCGTGTGGCGAAGTGCGATGGTGCCGTGTGCGAGGCGGAAATCCAGTGGACCACCGCCGTGATGGATCGCATGGGGCTGTCCGCCGAGAAAAGGCGCGAAGCCATCGATCTGTTCGACCTGGGCAAGTCCGGCCAACACGATCTGACGGCTGAACTGAACGCGCTGCAGAAAGCCTGCGGCCGGCGTACCACGCTGCTGCAGATCTTCATGGAATTCCTGGTGCAGGCGGCGTTGTGTGATGGTGCGCTGGATCAGAAAGAGTGGGCCATGCTCACCCACATCGCCCAGACCATCCGCTTCCGCGTGGCGGCGTTGGAGCGGCTGGTGCGCAGCACCCAGGCATTCCACGAATTCCGCGCCCAGGACAAGACCCGCCCGCTGTCACCCCAGGAAGAATTGCTGCAGGCCTACCAGATCCTGGGCGTAGACCCCACCGCATCGATGACCGAACTGAAGCGCGCTTACCGCCGTCAGATGAGCCAGCATCACCCCGACAAACTGGTGGCCCGCGGCCTGCCAGAAGAAATGCTCGACATGGCCAAGGAAAAAACCCAGGCCATTCGGGCCGCATACGAACGCATTACCGCCAGTCGGAGTTAGCGCACGCACCAGTTGCGTGCACTCCGTCAGACCGCTAGCATTCCGCACCTTTGTGGTGCGCTGTGGTGGTCTGTCATGTCTTTCTCTCGTCGTTGGATGTCCGAGTTGGGCGCCGTCCTGGGCATCGAAAGCAATACCACCACCCACGGGGAAAAGCTGATTTCGGCCATTGGCGCACTGGTGGGTATTTTCACCGTGTATTGGGTGTCCCAGTGGTATCTGCATACCACCGGCATGTATCTGATGGTGGCGTCCATGGGAGCGTCGGCGGTGCTGCTGTTTGCGGTGCCGCACGGCGCGCTGTCGCAGCCCTGGCCCTTGCTGGGTGGACATCTGATCTCGGCCTTTATCGGCGTGAGTGTTTACAAGGTCTGCCAGCACGAAGCACTGGCCCCGGCGTTGGCGGTAGGGCTGGCGGTGGGCGCCATGCACTACCTGCGCTGCCTGCATCCTCCGGGTGGTGCCACCGCCATGACCGCCATCATCGGCGGGACCCAGATTCACGGCATGGGTTATGAATATCTGCTCACGCCCGTTTCGTTGAATGTGGTGGCGATTCTGCTGGTGGCGCTGGCGTTCAACGGGCTGTTTCCCTGGCGCCGTTACCCGGCCCATATCGTGCGCCGGCGCACCCAGTCCCGCGTGCCACTGGCGGCAGGCGGAGCCCAACTCACCCATGAAGATCTGGCGGCTGCGATCCAGCAGCTCAATTCCTATATCGACGTTACCTCGGAAGATCTGGCCGAGCTGTTCGAGCTGGCGATGCGTCATGCCGAGGCCCACAGCTCCCATCCCCACGCCATCATCGGCGGCCGCTTCTATAGCAACGGCCAGACCGGAAGCCGCTGGTGCATCCGGCAGGTGATCGACATCCAGCCTCACCGGCAGGCGCACAGGGAAAGTGTGATTTACAAGAACGTGGCGGGCGACGGCGCCTACGATACGGGTATTTGCCGGCGCCTGGATTTTGTGGAATGGGCGCGTTTTGAAGTGGAAAACCGCAACGGTCACTGGGTGAGGGTGGAGCAGCCGCACCCATCAACTTCGTGATTCACCCGCCCGCGCATGCTGATCGCCCGGCGTGGCCAGAGCGATCAGCGTTACCAACATCGGCTCAGTGCGTGGTGTCGATGGCAAACCACAGCACCAGCTCTGCGCTGTTGGTACCGGTTTTCCACATGGCAGGGCCGAGGAACAGACCCGGCGACACTTCCCGCAATTCATCACGAATCTTCGCAATGAAGAACGGATTGCCCGGCTGTTCGTAATCCAGATAGATGCAGTCCTTGCCGTCGATTACTGAGGGTTCCACGCGAGTCTTGAACGGAAACCAGTTCAGCTGTTTAACCAGATTGATGCGGTTGATGCCGTCGCCGGTGGTGGCGCTGGTGGAGGAAAAACTCTTGCCGTCCCACGGAAACAGACTCAGTTTGCTGAACGCGGAGATGGGGTTGAACAGAAAGGTCTTGTCGATGCCGCGAATGGCCAGCATGCGGCCTTTCGGGGTGCCGTCGAGGGCCTTGAAGCTGGCGGGCAGAGTGCCTTCGCGGTAGAGCGCGTCCAGTTCGTCTACGTTCATCGCGGACAGATCGTCCAGGGTCAGGCCGCTGTGCAGCGTTGCGGTTGCGGTGGTCATCGTGATGCTCCTTCAGATGGGTTGGGCTGGATGGAGTGGCAACGGGTTGGGCACCCGGCAGAACATGTCCCAGCATGTCTGTTCTGCGTGAAAAAGAATGTCGTCGGTCACCGCCGGCAGGTAACCCAGATGTTCGGCCTTGAACAGGCCCACCACCGCGCCCCAGATCATCGCCATCAGGGTGCCGGCGTTCATGTCGCGGGCGATGCCCTGATCGCGGGCGTACTGGCAGAACAGGTGAATCGGCAGCAGCAGTTGCAGTTCCAGCTGGCGACTCTCGTCATTGAGATAGGGCACGTGGTCCTGCAATTCAAGGAAGCGGAATTCCAGCGGATGGCGCCGGGCAAAGCCGGTGAGCCGTTGCCAGAACAGGCGGAACGCTTCGCGCACGTCCCCCTGTGGATCGAAATCCTGCAGCAACTCATCCCGCAGCAAGGCCTTGGCCTGCTGGAATACACCGTTCACCAGGGCCTCCTTGCTGTCGAAATAGCGATAAATGGTGCCGGCGCCCACTTTGGCCAGACCGGCCACATCGGGCACGGCGGTGCCGTGAAAGCCCCGTTCGGCAAACAGGGTCAGGGCGGCGGACAGGATGGCGTCCTGCTTTTGCAGGGCCTTGGCTTCGGAAACGGATAGTGGCTTTTCAATTTTTGGCGAGTCAGGCTTCGGCATGGCTTCAAAGTGCGGAATGAACATTCATTCCGTTTAGTGTGCCGGGATCGGCGCCGGGAGTCAACAGCCTGTATTCAGCGCTTGAAGAGCCGCTCGCCCCAGCCCCGCACGGTTTTGACGATCTGGCTCTCGTAGCCGGTGAATCCGGGCTTTGCGCCCCTGATGATGCGCTGCTGGTAGCTTTCGTGGCGGGCACGGGTGGCGTTGGCCAGGCGCAGGGCCGGGTTGGTGCGCGGCCCGAATTCCGGCGCGATGTCCAGAATGGGCACTCGCAAGTCGAGGGCGTCCAGATCGGTGTTGAAGTCGGAACCTTCTGGTTGCACCGGGTCGATCAGCACGATGCCGGCCACGTCCTTGATCAGCAGGGTCTGGGTTTTCTTGGCGGCGAAGCCGGCGGGCAGGCCGATGGCCACGATCACCACCGGGGCGGGATCTTTCTTCTTCAGGAAGGCGATGCCGACGCGGACCCGTTCATCCACCACGTCCGGAACTTTTTCGGTGGGGTATTCGACGCTTTTTTCTTCCTGGAGAGTGGCCGCCGGTTCGGTAGCGGCGGGCTCAGTGGTGGCCGTTTGCGCCGGGGGCGCGGCGGGGATTTTTGCTGTCGCAGGAGCGGGTTTGCTTTTATCGCCGGGGTTAGATTTGTTCGCCGGGTCAGAGGCCGGTGTTTCCGCCGGCGGGGCTGCTTCCGCTGTGGTGGGCTCCGGCATCGGCGGCAGCTTGGGTTGCGGCAGATAATCCGGCATGGCCACCGACAGCGTGTTCCAGCCGTGGCCGCTCAGCTGTTCCCGCAGGCCGCGCACGATGCCGGGCCAGTCCGGATGCTGGCGGTTGTCGTGCAGGATCAGCAGGCTGGCGAAAGGCTTGCCGCTGGAATCCGCCCGGTACAGGGCCAGGAATCGATCCTCCCCATTGTCCAGCCAGGCGACTTCGGTGGCGCGATCGATCTGGCCCAGCTGCTGTTCCAGCCCCTTGGCGCGGCGGGTTTCCTCCCGCTCCGCCGGCAGACGCAGGACGGGGGGCTCGTCAGCAGCGGCAGCCGCCGGGTCTGCCGCTGCCGGGGCAGGTTCCTGCTTCGGCGGCGTGACCGCCTGAACCGGCAGCGCCAGCAACAGGACAAGAGGCAAAATCAGGCGGAAATTCATGGTTTTGTCAGCCGGCGGGAAGGATTTGGTCAGTATAGACCCGGCCTTGGAATTCTCATCCCGCAGGCGCTAGTGAGCAATCCGCCGGAAATCCGCCCCGCGCTTTGGGCGCAGCGGGAATCCTGGGGTACAATGCGCGCACTTTTTTTCGCTGGAAGCTGTGAGCCATGGCCGATTACCTGATTGCCCCCTCCATCCTCTCCGCCGACTTCGCCCGCCTGGGAGAGGAAGTCGACAACGTGCTGGCCGCCGGCGCCGACATCGTGCATTTCGATGTGATGGACAATCATTATGTGCCCAACCTCACCATCGGCCCCATGGTCTGCAAGGCCCTGCGCAATTACGGCATCAAGGCCCCCATCGACGTGCACCTGATGGTGAAACCCGTGGACCGCATCATCGGCGATTTCATCGAAGCCGGCGCCACCTGGATCACCTTCCACCCGGAAGCCAGCGAGCACATCGACCGCAGCCTGCAGATGATCCGCGATGGCGGCTGCAAATCCGGCCTGGTCTTCAATCCCGCCACGCCGCTGCATCACCTGGAGCATGTGCTCGATAAAGTCGACATGGTGTTGCTGATGTCGGTGAACCCCGGCTTCGGCGGCCAGAAATTCATTCCCCACACCCTGGAAAAACTGCGCCAGGCGCGCAAGATCATCGCTGACAGCGGCCGCAACATCCGGCTGGAAATCGATGGGGGTGTGGGCGTGGCCAATATTCGCGAAATCGCCCAGGCCGGTGCGGATACATTCGTGGCGGGTTCGGCTATTTTCGGCAAAGGCGATTACAAGGCAGTGATCGACCAGATGCGCGCGGAACTGGCGCAGGTCGGCTAAGTGCTCACGAAACTCGTCGCCCACTTCCACAACCACCTGCCGCAACTGATCATTTTCGATCTCGACGGCACCTTGGTGGACAGCGCCCCCGATCTGGCGGCGGCGGTAGATCGCATGCTCGAGCAATTGGGGCGCGCACCGGCCGGCGAGGAAAAAGTCCGCGGCTGGGTGGGCAATGGCGCCGCCACACTGGTGAGGCGCGCCTTGGCTGGCACTGCAGATCCTGCTGCCGTGGCGCAAATTGACGAGTCTGCCCACGCACAAGCATTGACCCTGTTCAAACAGATTTACCAGCAGGAAAACGGCCGCCAGACCCGCCTCTATCCGGGGGTGAAAGAAGTGGTGAAAGGCCTCGCTGGTCTGGGTATTCCACTGGCAGTTGTCACCAACAAACCGCTGCCGTTCACCACGCCGTTGCTGGAGCAGTTTCAGATTGCAGCGTTTTTTCGCAGCGTAATTGGCGGCGAATGCCTGCCGGAACGCAAGCCCCATCCGCTGCCCCTGCTGCATGTGTGCGAGCAGGTGGGTGCCAAACCCAAAGCGAGCCTGATGGTGGGCGACAGCCGCAGCGACGTGGAAGCGGCCAAAGCGGCGGGCATGGTCAGCGCAGCCCTGACTTACGGTTACAACCACGGTGAGTCTGTGGCCGCCTGCGACCCGGACTGGCTGCTGGATGATTTTCGTGAATTGTTATTATGAAGTGGAAAAAAGAGTTGGCAGGGCGTTTGAAGCTGGTGTAGTTTTAAAGCGTCTTTCGAAACGAACATTGACGTAATCAATCGTGAAAACTGCAATTTCGAAACAGCCTTCCTCTCTTTTCACCAGCCTTCGTTGGCGATGGCGCCGGTGATCTCCGCTTTGCTCAGAGCTAAGTGATTCTTGGCGCTGGGTTTTCTGAACGACGTTTTAACATTTATTTGAAAATTGCTAGTGCTTGGGCATTGGATTCGCGCCATCGAGTCCGAGGCATCGTGCGAATCTGGCAGGGACTTCGAGTCGAGTGTGGGTGGAACCTGATGCCATTCCGGACGCTCAGCGACAGGGATGTCGCTGTGCAGCCTCCATGGATGGATTCATGGCGTGTCCGGAATGGCATCAGGTTCCACCCATGCTCGACCCGCTCGGACCAAGAGCCCAAAAGCGGCACCGAAGCACAAACGGAACCCAACATGACACCCGAACAATTCAAAACCCTGGCTGCCCAGGGCTACACCCGAATCCCGCTCACGCGCGAAGTGCTGGCCGACCTCGAAACCCCGCTCAGCACCTACAAAAAGCTGGCGGACCAACCCTATTCCTACCTGTTCGAATCCGTCCAGGGCGGCGAAAAATGGGGCCGTTACTCGATCATCGGATTGCCCTGCAAAATCCGCCTCACCGTGCGTGACCGCGAAATCATCCTGCAGGACGGCGACCAGATCATCGAGCAGCAGCACGTCGACGATCCGCTCGCCTACATCGAACACTTCCAGCAGCAGTTCAAAGTGCCGCGGGTGGAAGGCCTGCAGCGTTTCGACGGCGGCCTCGTCGGCTATTTCGGCTACGACATCGTGCGCTACATCGAAAAGAAACTCGATAAAGGCGCCAAGCCCGATCCTATCGGCACGCCGGACATCATGCTGATGGTGTCCGACGACATCGTGGTGTTCGACAACCTGCGAGGCACGCTCTTTGTCATCACCCACGCCGACACCACGCAAAACAACGCCTACGAAAAAGCCCAGCAACGCCTGGACGAAATTGTGGCAAAACTGAAAAAACCATTGCAGCCGGAAAACGATCCGCCCAAATTCGCCGTGCAGGAGAGCGATTTCAAATCCAGCTTTCCGCAACCGGATTTTGAAAAAGCGGTGGATGGCATCAAGGAATACGTGCTGGCCGGCGATATCATGCAAGTGGTGATTTCCCAGCGCATGTCGATTCCCTACAACCTGCCGCCGCTGGATCTCTATCGTGCTTTGCGTTGTTTGAACCCGTCGCCCTACATGTATTTCCTCGACATGGGTGACTTCCAGATTGCCGGTTCCTCGCCGGAAATTCTGGCGCGGGTGGACAACGGCACCGTCACCGTGCGGCCCATTGCTGGCACCCGTCGGCGCGGCAAAACGCCGGAAGAAGATCTGGCAATGGAAGAAGAACTGCTGGCGGACCCCAAGGAAATTGCCGAGCACCTGATGCTGATCGACCTGGGCCGCAACGATGTGGGGCGCATCGCCGATATCGGCAGCGTGAAGCTCACCGACAAAATGATCGTCGAGCGCTACTCCCACGTGATGCACATCGTCTCCAATGTGGAAGGCAAACTGAAAGACGGCAAAACCTGCCTTGATGTTTTGCGCGCAACATTTCCTGCTGGAACCCTCAGCGGCGCACCGAAAATCCGCGCCATGGAAATCATCCACGATATCGAACCGGTCAAACGCGGCGTCTACGGCGGCGCCGTGGGCTATCTGTCCTGGCACGGCGACATGGACACGGCGATCGCCATTCGCACTGCCGTAATCAAGGACGGCCAGCTGCACATTCAGGCTGGCGCCGGCGTGGTAGCGGATTCAATCCCCAAACTGGAATGGAAAGAAACGCAGAACAAAGCCCGCGCGATTTTCCGCGCCGTCGCCATGGCCGCCAACGGCCTCATTCCGGTGGAGAACTGATTATGTTGTTGATGATTGATAACTACGACTCGTTCACCTACAACCTGGTGCAGTATTTCGGTGAGCTGGGCGCCGACGTAAAAGTGGTGCGCAACGATGAAGTCACGTTGAATGATATCGAGCGTCTGGCGCCGGAGCGGCTGGTGGTTTCCCCTGGCCCCTGTTCGCCAACCGAAGCCGGCATTTCCATGGCCGCGATCAAACATTTCGCCGGCAAATTGCCGATTTTGGGTGTGTGTCTGGGGCATCAGAGTATTGGCGCAGTCTTTGGTGGCAACGTCGTGCGCGCCGATGCGGTGATGCACGGCAAAACCTCGATGATTTACCATCGCGATGAAGGCGTTTTCAGCGGCCTGAATAATCCGTTCCAGGCCACCCGCTATCACTCCCTGGTGGTGGATCGTCACACGCTGCCCGACTGCCTGGAAATGACAGCCTGGACGCAAAATCAGGACGGCAGCATCGACAAGATCATGGGCCTGCGCCATCGCGAATACGCCATCGAGGGCGTGCAGTTCCATCCCGAGTCGATTCTCACCCAGCAGGGCCACGATCTGCTGAACAACTTTCTGAAACTGGAAAACCGCTGATGGACATTCAAACCGCGCTGAAAAAAGTCATCGTCCGCCAGAACCTGTCCGAGCAGGAAATGGCGGACGTGATGAACCAGATCATGACCGGCAACGCCACGCCCGCGCAGATCGGCGGCTTTCTGGTGGGTCTTGCCATGAAAGGCGAAACCGTGGACGAAATCACCGGCGCCGCCCGCGTCATGCGCTCCCTCGCCACGCCGGTGAAAATCAAAGCCGACAGATTGGTGGACACCTGCGGTACCGGTGGCGACGGCTCCCGCACCTTCAACATTTCCACCACTGTTGCCTTCGTGGTGGCGGCGGCAGGTGGCAAGGTAGCCAAGCACGGCAACCGTTCCGTCTCCAGCGTCAGCGGCAGTGCCGACGTGCTGGAAAAAGCCGGTGTGCATCTGAGTATTTCACCGCAACAGGTGGCCCGCTGCGTGGAAACCATTGGCGTCGGCTTCATGTTCGCGCCGTCCCATCACAGCGCGATGAAACACGCTGTCGGTCCGCGCAAGGAAATGGGTGTGCGCACGATCTTCAACCTGCTGGGCCCGCTCACCAATCCCGCCGGCGCGAAACGCCAGGTGATGGGCGTCTACGGCAAGCAATGGGTCCGCCCCATCGCCGAAGTATTGCAGCGCCTTGGCAGTGAACACGTGATGGTGGTCCACGCCGCCGACGGCATGGATGAAATCAGCATCAATGCCGAAACCTTCGTCGCCGAAGCCACGCCGGATGCCATCAAGGAATACAGCATCACGCCGGAACAGTTCGGCCTGCAACGCGCGCCGCTGTCCACCCTGGAAGTGAGCTCCGTCGATGACAGCCTGGCCATCGTCAAGGCTGTGCTCGGCAAAGAGCCGGGCCCCGCCGCCGATATCGTCGCGCTCAATGCCGGCGCTGCGATTTACGTCGCAGGCATCGCCGACTCCCTGCAAGAAGGCGTCGCCCTCGCGCAGGATGCCATCGGCAGCGGCCTGGCCCTGGCCAAACTCAACGAACTGGCCCAGCTCACCACCGTGTTCAAACAGGAAAGTGAATCCGCATGAGCCACGACACACCCACAGTCCTGAAGAAAATCGTCGCCCGCAAATGGGAAGAAGTGGTGGAGCGCAAACCGAAGGTGTCGGAAGCGCAACTGCTGCAGCGGGCGCAGCAGGCCGACGCACCGCGCGGTTTTGTCGCCAGCCTGCAGCGTACACTGGCGCAGGGCCGTTCCGCCGTGATCGCCGAAGCCAAAAAAGCCTCGCCCAGTAAGGGTGTGATCCGCGAGCACTTCGATCCTTCTGCCATCGCCCGCTCTTACGAGCAAGGCGGCGCGTCCTGCCTGAGCGTGCTCACCGATCGCGACTTTTTTCAGGGGCACGAAGACTACCTGATGCAGGCCCGTGCCGCCTGTTCGCTGCCGGTCATCCGCAAGGATTTCATCGTCGATCCCTATCAGGTGATCGAGGCCCGCGCCATCAACGCCGACTGCATCCTGCTCATCGCCGCCTGCCTCGACGACAACCAGATGGCCGAGCTGGCGGATTGCGCGCGCGAACACGGCATGGATGTGTTGATCGAAGTCCACAATCGCGAGGAACTGGAGCGCACACTGCCGCTGAACCAGATTCTGGTCGGCATCAACAACCGCAACCTGCACACTTTCGAGGTCAGCTTGAATACCACCTTCGATCTGCTGCCTCACATTCCGGCGGACCGCATTGTGGTCACGGAAAGCGGCATTCTCGCGCCGGCGGATGTGCAGGTCATGCGCGATCACGGCGTCAACAGTTTCCTGGTGGGAGAAGCCTTCATGCGCGCCGAAGATCCCGGCGCCCGGCTGCGCGCGCTTTTTTTCTGAAACTGCTACTTTTGATCCATCCAGATGGAAGCCAAATCGGTTAAAGTGGCGCGAATGGCTGGTATCGCGGGCAGGCTTGTTGACATTCGTCAGCTGGCACGTCTCAATATCGGCTAGGCTGAGCGTGTTACCTATAACATCAACAACAGGGTGAGTTCGTTCATTCAACTACAAAGGGAATTCTGTCTGGGGAATTAATATGCAATTGATCGTGGTGTTGGGCGTACTGGTCGCCGTCAACTTCGGAATCGTGTACGTGGGCTCGGAGTCTTTGAAGGACGAAGAACCTGCCGCACAAGGTGTTGTAGAAGTAGAAACTGTTCCAGATTGTGAACCGGGCACTGACTGTGCCAAGGCCAAAGAAGAAAAACCCGCCGTAAATCAATAATATTTGCGTGACTTTGCGGTCTCTGCGCAGGCAGGGATCGCGAGCGCGCGTTTACATATTTAAAATGACTGGGGGTCGCTTGGTATATATACTGTCGACCTTTCCTCATCGGGCCACACTTTGGAGTTAGGAGCGTCACATGGGACATGTCATCGTAATCTTCGGAACCTTGATCGCATTGAATATGGGCTTCGGTTATTGGCTCTCTGAAAAGAATGCCGAAAGCAACCAGCCCCAGGGTGTGGTGGAAGTGGAAGATGTGCAGGCTCAGGCACAGCCCGAGCCCGAAACCCAGCCTGCTACCGAGAGCGCGCCAGCCTCACAGCCCCAGTAAGCGTCGCGATCCAGGTCATCAGCATCAGAAAAGCAAAGGGCCCTGTATGGGCCCTTCGTGTTTCGGTCTGCGGTTGGAATGGATGATGGGTCAGCGCGTGCCGTAAATCACCATCGTCTTGCCTTTTACCTGGATTAGTCCTTGCTCCTCCAGGTTCTTCAGAACCCGGCCCACCATTTCGCGGGAACAGCCCACGATACGGCCGATTTCCTGACGGGTAATCTTGATCTGCATGCCGTCGGGATGGGTCATGGCTTCGGGCTGTTTGCACAGATCGATCAGCGTGCGGGCAACCCGGCCGGTCACATCCAGAAACGCCAGATCACCCACCTTGCGGGTGGTGGCGCGCAGGCGCCCGGCGATTTGGGCGCTCACGGCGAACAGGATGTCGGCGTCTTCTTTTGCCAGTTGCTTGAATTTGCTGTAGCTGATTTCCGCCACTTCGCATTCGGTTTTGGCGCGAATCCAGGCACTACGGTTAGCGGCCTTGTCAAACAGACCCATCTCGCCGAAGAAATCGCCCTCGTTCAGGTAAGCCATGATCATCTCGCGGCCCTCATCATCTTCGATGATGACCATCACGGTGCCCTTGATAATGTAGTAGAGCGCGTCGGAATCGTCGCCGGCGTAGATGATCGTACTTTTGCTGGGGTATTTGCGCCGATGGCAATGTGCCAGAAAGCTTTCCGTGTCGGGAATCAAACTATTGGATTTTATCGTCATTGCCTGACCTGAGCTGCTTATTGTTATCGAACCGGGTTCGATCCTGATATCCGGGGAACCTGCCTGGATCAATTTCATTATGGCTGGAAAACCCCGGAGCCGCTACCGTATCCACCCCCGCCAACCGGCCCGCCAGGGGGACTTCTGGGAATTACTCGAACATGCTAATCAAAACGGTTGATTTGGCTAGTGATTATAGATGAAGTTGCCGGAATGGTTTGTGAACGGTTCCGAGGTTTGTCAGGCCCTATTCACATTCCGGGAATTTCAGATCAATAAATGCTCGATTTGGAGGGTTCGCGGTACCATTTTTTTACACACAACCCAGAGCGTTTATGTTATCTTGCGCGCCATTCTGACCTGGGGGAGCCAGCCATGAAAGGTACCATTCGCTGGGCGGGTGACGTCAAATTCGAAGCGGAATCCGGTTCCGGGCATACCGTGATCATCGATGGCCCGCCGGAATACGGTGGCCAGAACCAGGGTGTCCGCCCGATGGAGCTTTTGCTGCTGGGTGTGGGTGGCTGCTCCAGCTTCGACGTGATTCATATCCTGAAGAAGGCCCGTCAGGACGTTACTGATTGTGTTGCCCAGCTCGAAGCCGAACGGGCCGATGCGGTACCGGCGGTGTTCACGAAGATTCACCTGCATTTCGTGGTGACCGGTCGCAATCTCAAGGATGCCCAGGTGAAGCGGGCAGTGGAATTGTCAGCGGAAAAGTATTGTTCGGCATCGATCATGCTGAGCAAGGCCGGTGTGGACATCACCCACAGTTACGAAGTCAAAGAGGCTGAGTGATTCCCGGCCTGCAGATGGTCTCGGGGCGAAGGTCTCGGGCCGTCTGCACAAATGAAATCCTGAGCAGTTTAATATGAAGTGTGCCCCCTTCGGGTGGTGCACTTGTATTCGTTGTTAAGACCTGGATGGCACCATGGCGTGGTTGCAGCGAAGCCACCCATTGCCGGGTCGAACCTGAGTCGGGCGCAGACGCAAGTCGGTGTCCATAGTGCTGGCTTCTACCTTGTGAGAATTGTGGAGATGAAGAGTCCCGAAACGCCGGATAAAATTCAGTTGCATGGTTTCAACAACCTGACCAAGTCACTCAGTTTCAATATTTACGATATCTGCTATGCGAAGACCCCTGAGCACCGGCAGGAATATCGTCAGTACGTTGACGAGCTGTACAACGCCGAGCGTTTGACCCAGATCCTGACCACCGTAACGGAAATCGTCGGGGCCAACATTCTCAATATCGCCCGTCAGGATTACGACCCGGAAGGCGCGAGCGTGACCATGCTGATTGCCGAGCATCCGATTGGACCGGCGGAAGATCCCACTAAGGAAGAGCCGGGCCCGCTGAAAGAATCCGTGGTGGCGCACCTGGACAAGAGCCACGTTACGGTGCACACCTATCCGGAAACCCATCCTGACAACGAGAACGGCATCAGCACTTTCCGCGTGGACATCGATGTGTCCACCTGCGGTGTTATCTCGCCGCTGAAGGCCCTGAACTATCTGATCCACCAGTTCGATTCCGATATCGTGACAGTGGATTATCGCGTCCGTGGTTTTACCCGCGACGTGAACGGCCGCAAGCTGTACATCGACCATGAGATCAACTCGATCCAGAACTTTTTCCTCGATGAAACCCTGGATCTTTACGAGATGATCGACGTGAACGTGTACCAGGAAAACATCTTCCACACCAAGATGTTGTTGAAGGATTTCGATCTGGACAACTATGTGTTCGGCATGGGCGTGGATGAGCTGAGCGAGGAAGAGCAGGCGGAAATCAGCCGCAAGCTGCGTCGCGAGATGCTGGAAATTTTCTACGGTCGCAATATGTCGAACTGAAACGGCTTGCGCCATCGGGTGCAAATCAAAAAAAGGAGAGGGCGACCTCTCCTTTTTGCGTTTTGGGGCCGGTAATAACGCTGTCATCCCGGGTGGCGTTCGTGAACGCCCATCCGGAGCGGTGTGCCTTAGCTGGCCAGATCCGCCAGGTGCGACACGCAGTTGAAGCGCACCAGTTGCGGCGGCTGGCCCAAGCGCACTTCGGTGACGGCGGTGTTCTGGAAGTGGTAGTTGTTCCAGGCGTAGAAATCACCTTCCAGCAGGTCGGCCAAGGCGAGTGCCATGGCGGCGCCGTGGCTGACAGCAAGGATTTTCTGGCCGGCATGGCGGGCCTGCAGTTCGGTGATGGCCTGGCGGACGCGCTGGCCTACCTGGGTAATGGATTCGCCGCCTTCGGGGGCGTAGTGGGCGTCGGCGTCGATCTGGCTGAAGAAGTTGTGCTCCCGGTGCAGGTCGCCAAAACTCACGCCTTCGAGGATGCCGATGCCGTATTCCTTCAGGCGTGGTTCGGCGACGACGTCGAGGCCCAGCACGGTTGCGATTTTCTGCGCGGTGTTGAACGCCCGCTGCAGTGGGCTGGCGTAGATGGCCGCGATATCCGGATGTTCTGCAGCGATGCGGGCGGCCGCCCGTTCGGCCTGGGCGTGTCCCATGTCGGTGAGGGCGCTGTCGGTCCAGCCGTGCCAGAGCTTGTCGATGTTGGCCTGGATCTGGCCATGGCGCACCAGGATCAGATGGGTTTCGCCGGAGGATCGGGCTGTCATGGGGGCTCCACTGCAATGCTTGAGGTTTATCTTTTCATTCTAACGCCTTTGATGGCAGCCGTGTGAACCGATGCGAGTGGCGGGTGAAATCTGGGTGGTGTTTTCCAAGTGCCTGCTAGAGTTAGAGATAGTTGTTTGGAAAGGCAGGCATGGCCAAGATCAAATCCACCCAGACCCATCTTTTCAGCGCCCTGGTGTTGTCCGGCGGCGGAGCCCGTGCTGCCTATCAGGTGGGGGTGCTGAAGGCGATTGCGGACATCATGCCGGAAGGTACCCGCAATCCGTTCGGCATTATTTCGGGTACTTCGGCCGGTGCGATCAACGCTACCGGGCTGGCGGCGAATGCGGATAACTTTCGCAACGCGGTCTATGCCATCGAGCATGTGTGGAAGAATTTCCGCCCTCATCAGGTGTATCGCACCGATCCGGTGGGTGTGTTCAGCTGTGCCGGGCGCTGGCTGGCGAGCATGGTGCTGGCGTTCCGCAACCGCCCGGTGTCGTTGCTGGACAATTCACCGCTGGCGGCGCTGCTGGGGGACATGATCCGCTTCAACAATCTGCGTGAGGTGATCGATGCCGGCTATCTGCGGGCGTTGTCGATTACGGCGTCAGGCTACAGCAGCGGGCATTCGGTGGCGTTTTTTCAGGGTTCGCCCGACATTTCCGCCTGGAAGCGTTTTCAGCGCATCGGTCTGCGGGTGGATCTGAAGCTGGAGCATCTGCTGGCGTCGGCGGCGATTCCGGTGGTGTTTCCTGCGGTGCGGATCAACCGCGAGTATTTTGGTGACGGTGCCATGCGCCAGCTGGCGCCGATCAGTCCGGCGCTGCATCTGGGCGCGCGCAAGGTGCTGGTGGTGGGGGTGTCGGGCAACCGTTCGGCGCCCCAGGTGCGCAAGCCGTCGGAGGGTTATCCGTCGCTGGCGCAGATCAGCGGCCATCTGCTCAATTCGGTGTTTCTGGACAGTCTGGAGTACGACATCGAGCGTCTGCAGCGGGTCAACAAAACGCTGGAACTGGTGCCCCCGTCGGTGCGCGAAAAGGCCGGTTCGAATCTGCGTCCGGTGGGTAGCCTGATCATCTCGCCGACACAGAGCGTGGATCAGATCGCGGCGAAATATCTGCATGTGTTGCCGGCGACGATCCGGGTGTTTCTGCATGGTATTGGCGCCACTCGCTCATCGGGTTCCAGTATTCTGAGTTATCTGCTGTTCGACCGCCGTTTCTGCAGCGAGCTGATTGCGCTGGGTTACCACGATGCGATGGCGAAGGCGGACGAAATTGCCCGCTTCATGGATGAGGACTGACTACACCGCTTCCTGGTGCAGGTCGAGGTTCAGATCGTGCTGCACGTAGTCGTTGGACGCCGGTGAATTCCCGTCGATGTATTTGAACAGGCGCGAGCGCCGGTTGCAGTATTCGCCGCGCCAGATGCCGGGGATGTAGTGATCATTGAGCAGGTGGCCGGTGCGCTGGGGCAGCACGAAGACGGCGCCGGCAGTGCGTTCCAGGTGGGCAAGCACGCCGATGCGGCAGAAGAAGTCCATGCCGTTGGCGAAGTGTTCGACATAGGGCACGCCGCGGCCGAAATGTTCGCTCATCTGGGGATCGACCCGGAAGCTGTCGGCAACGCCGGCGATGCAGTAGATCTCCAGTTTGGGGGCCAGATGACGGTAACGTTTGTCCTTGAGCAGCTTGCGGGCGATGTAGCTGCTGACGATGGTGCCCTGGGAGTGGCCGACGATCACTACCTTGTCGTGGCTGCGCAGGGCTTCCTTGATCACGTCGTAGGCCTGGTGGCCGAGCTTGCCGTCCTTGCGCAGGGTGCGGGCGGTGACGGAGTCCCACAGATCCTTCGCCACGCCGGAGGTGGGTGTGTGGATCAGGTGGATCGGGCGGTGGAAGGCTTTCGCCAGTTCCAGCCCGTTGAGGATGGCGATCGGCGGCGAGGTGCAGATGCCGTTGATGAAAAACCATTTCTCGCGGGGCGTGCCGACGGTGTAGTGCTCCGGGAAGCAGGCCAGGGTGCCGGGGCTGTAGGTGGTGCGCTCCATGGGCACGAGGGCCTGCAGGCTCAGGTTGATGAGATCCCCCAGGTTGTTGTAGCTGGAAGGATTCAGTTCCGAGCGGGTGAGGGCTTCGGCGCTCCAGGGGCTGGCCAGGTAGGGCAGCGTCCAGGCGTGCTGAAGGGCCAGGCCAAGATCCTGGGCGATGTGGGCGCGGTTACTGACGATGCGCCGGGTGAATTTTTCAAAGCGGTTTCGAAGACTGGGCATGAGGCGTTCCCTGACTGCATAAATATCAGTATAGGCAGAGACTTAGGGGCGTGCGTCGATCCGGATCAATGGGCGGGCAGGAAAGCGACCAAGCTGCTATCCTAGCCGGCGCTTGCCAATAACGATAAGAGGGTGATTATGAAACACTTTGTGCGTGTGCTGGTGGCCGTGGCCGCTGTGCTGGGTTCAGCGGCCGTTTATGCCTTCAGTCTGGAACGTTATGCCGAGGGTGTGCATTACACCCGGGTGGCCAATGGTGCGCCGCAGCCGGGCAGTGTGGTGGAGTTCTTCAGTTTCGGCTGTCCCCATTGTGCCCATCTGGAACCTGCGCTGGAAAAATGGCTCGCCAGCAAGCCTGCCAAGGTGGAGTTTTCCCGCATCCCCGCCACCTGGAATCCCCGTTTCGCCTATCTGGCCCAGGTCTATTTTGCCGTAGAGGCGTTGGGTTTGAAGGGCGACGCCATGCAGGCCGTGTTCGACCATATCCACAAGCACAAGAAGCCCCTCGACAACGAGCAGGATGCGCAGACGCTGTTTGCTGGCCTGGGTGTGGACGCCGATCGCTTCAAGGCGGTCTGGAACACGCCCGAGATGAAGAACAAGATGAATGGCGCCCAGGAAATGATGATGCGTTTTCAGGTGCGTGGTGTGCCGGCCTTTATCGTGGGCGGCCAGTACATGACCAGCGTGACCATGGCCGGGTCTGAGGCGGAGCTGTTCGAGGTGATCGCCTTTCTGCTGGCGAAATAAGCTGCTGGCAAAGCAGGAGGCTGACGCCTTGATCCGTCAGCTCTCGGTGTCGGGAAACGCTTCCACGGTGTCGGGATCGGTGGCCGGGGAGCTGGCGCCGGGTGTCGCGGCGTCCGGTTCCGGCGCCACTGTGGGCAATGGTGTTTTCAGTTCTTCCTCGGTGGCCACCACGCCGATGTGGAAGGTGGCGAAGCCGGGGCTCACCACCTGATCCAGCGCCTTGCCCAGGATGGTGCCATTGATCGGCGAGATGATGTCGCTGCTGGTGTTGCTGATGGGATCCACCACGCGCCCCAGTAGCTGCCCGGTTTTTACTTTCTCATTCAAATCCACTCTCGACAGCATGATGCCGCCCTGGGTCGAGCGCACCCAGATGGACTGGTAGAACACCGGTTGCGGCAACAGCCACAGCCGCATGGTCTTGTACATGGTCAGGTTGTGTAGCAGGTTCTTCATTCCCCTCACCCCGAAATTGATGGCTTCCTGCTCCAGGGCGTGGGGGCCGCCGGTTTCCATGGTGAGCGCGGGAATGCCGGCATCGCTGGCGGCCCGGCGCAGGGTGCCGGCGGCGCCGTTGTTGTGCAGCACGCTCATGCCGCCGAAATGCCGGCTGAATTCCAGCACCGACTGGTTTTTCAGATCGCCCCGCAACTGCGGCAGGTTGGTGCGGTAGAACGACGCCGTGTGCAGATCCACCAGATAGTCGCACTTCAGGATGATGTTTTGGAACAGCGAGTGGGCAATGCGGGTGGCATAGCTGCCGTTGGGGTTGCCGGGAAAGTAGCGGTTGAGGTCGCGGCGGTCGCTCAGGTAACGGCTGGCGCGGCGGAAGCCATCCAGGTTGACGATCGGAACACCGATCACCGTGCCACTGAGTTCGTCCGGGTCGATCTGGTGCAGCACCCGGCGCACGATCTCGATGCCGTTGATTTCGTCACCGTGGATGGCGGCGGTGATGCAGAGAGTGGGGCCAGGGCGGGCGCCGTGGGCCACCAGCACCGGCACCGGGGTGTCGAGGCTGGAAATGTACTGGCCGGGAAACCACTGCAAGGTGCGAAAGGTACTGGGCGCCACGGCGTTGTTCAGCAGCATCAGGCTTTGCTGTACCAGGGGATCGGGATCGGCGGGGGTCATGGAAACGCCGCCGAAGGGGTCGAGTGCTTCGGCGATGGGCTCTGCGTCCTGGTCGCTGGCGGTTGCGGAGTCAGTCGCGGCGTCCGGGTTCGGCGTTGTATCTGCCGGCACCGTTTGGTCTGTTTCAAATTCGGTTTCAGTAGCCGAGGCAGGGCTGGTCAATGCCACCAGCGCCCCAAGCAACAAGGTGAATGCAAAGCGAAAATCCATGGAGGATCCCAACGGGTAGGATGATGCGGACTATGATGCCCTTAGACGCACGGCCTGGGTAGGGGTTCAGCGGCTGACCGGCAGATAAACCAGCTGATTCTGCAGATAGGTGGAGAACTGGATCAGCTCCCGCTGCCGGGTTTTGCGGAACATCAGCCGGATCACGAAGTGAATGCCCTTCTGCACGGTACGCACGCCCAGGTCGGCGGATTTCTTCACGAACAGGCGGATTTTGATCAGCCGGGTGGGCTGGTGGTAGAAGTGCTGCACCGCCAGATCCGCCAGCTGGCACAGGGCGTCCACGATCAGGTGGTTGTAGGCGTCGGTGTTGGCGTCGCTGCGGATGCGCTGGATCACCTGCTCCAGCTTGCCGTGGCTGTCCCGGTCGAGCGGAAACGCCAGGTAGAACTGGCCATCCTGCTGGAACAGCATCTGCCCCAGGTATTGGGCGAACAGCTGCAGCTCGTGGGGTTCCAGGTTGTTGGCCATCTTGCGGATCACCAGATCGGCGCCCTTGGTGACGGTGATGATGCCGGTGTCGGCAGACTTGTGGGTGGCCGGATGGGTGCGCACACCTTCCACTACATCGAAATAGAAGGTCTGGATGCCCTTGTGCAGCAGGGCGGACACGGCGTCGGCGGCCTGGCGGCTCAGATCCCGCTCGTGAGGTTGCTGCTGGATGCGCTGGATCAGCTGGTGAACCTGCCCGAACAACTCGCCTGAAATCTGAAATCCGATATGTGCCTGAGAATCCATTGCCTGCTGTGCCTGAATCATAAAACCGTGCCCCGTTCTGGCGTCGCGACTCTAGAGATATGCACCGGTGAAATCAACCGCCGGATACAAAAATAGCGTTGCTGTTGATGTGTTCTGCTATGCACAAGCTGTGCCGCAGGAACAATTGGCTGATCTGTCTATACTCTTTGCTATAGCCTCATCACCGATTGGGAGCACCCTGCTTGCCCCGCGCCCCTGACCAGTGCAATCCACCCCGACTGGCGAGTTCCCTGTTGCGCTGGACGCCTGTCCTCGCCAGTGCTGGCCTGTGGGCGTCGCTGGGACTGTCCAGCGGCTACGCCAGTTACGAAAATATCGAGATCCTGTATGAACAGGGCAGCGTCGAGTCGGCTCTGCCCGGTGCCTGGGTGTGGCTGGCGGGTTGTCTGCTGTCGGGTCTGTTGGTGGTGCTGGTGTTGCTGCAGCGCCGTTATGGCCGAAGGATCGAGCAACTGCAGGAGCAGCTGGAACGATCCTTCCATCGCCTGCAGGAAGCCCAGTTCATCGCCCGCATCGGCAGCTGGGATCGCAATTTCGAGACCGGGGAAACCTTCTGGTCGGAGGAAGCCTGCAAGTTGCTGGGGCTCGAGCAAGCCAGGACGGATCGCAAGCATTACGAGCGCCTGATTCATCCTGACGACGTGGAGCGGGTTACCGAAATCATCGCCGCGGCCTATTACCAGGGCGGCACCTACCAGTGCGACCACAGGGTGATCTGCCCTGGCGGTGTGGAAAAATACATACGTCTGTCCGGGCAGGTGTTCATGGGCGACGACAAGACGCCAGTGCGGGAAACTGGCACGGTGCAGGACATCACCCAGCAGCATCAGGCGGACACGGCCATCCAGCGCAGCGAGCAGCGTCTGCGCGCGATTCTGGATGCCACGCCCTATCCCATCCTGATTCTGGAAAACACCGACCACCTGCCGGTGCTGTATGCCAATCGCGCCACCTACGCCCTGTTCCACATCGACCCCGGCCTGGCGCTGGATGACATCCATCTGCAGGACGGTTGGGTCGACGCGACAGAACTGACGGCGTTTGCCCAGGGGGTTGTGCAGCAGGGCAGCGTGCTGGCGCGGGAAACCCTGCTCAAGGACGCCGACGGCCGTCATTTCTGGGGCGAGATCAGCGGCAACATGCTGGATTACTCCGGTGTCGATGCCGTGTTCGTCACCCTGGCGGATATCTCCGAGCAGCGCCGCATCCGGGCCGAGATGGAGCGCCTGGCCACCACCGACACGCTCACCGGCGCCCTCAACCGCCGCAGTTTTCTGGACGCGGTGCAGCGCGAGCTGCGTCGTTCCGTGCGCTACCGTCACCCGTTCGCGCTGATTCTGCTGGACATCGACCACTTCAAACGCATCAACGATCGCTACGGCCATGCCTTTGGTGATGAGGTGATCCGCCGTTTTTGCGAAGTCGCCCGTACCTGTCTGCGGGAGGAAGATCTGCTGGGCCGCATCGGCGGCGAGGAATTTGCCGCAGTGCTGGTGTCGTCGGAAGAAGGCGGCGGGTATCTGGTGGCCGAGCGCATCCGCAAACGCTGGCAGGAAGAAGCGTTCGACTGCCAGGGCGCTCGCAGCAATTTCACCGTGAGTGTAGGCGTGGCGCAGTTGCTGTCGGATCAGGACAGTGTGGAAGCAGTGATGGAGCGCGCCGACCGCGGCCTGTATGACGCCAAGCGCGCGGGACGAAACTGCGTGATTGTCTACAACGGAGAACGCCCGCTGGAATTGCGCCAGCAGCGTCCGCAGTGACCGGTTAAACAGTTGAATCACTTGAAGAATGCCCATCCATCGACTTTCATTAATGCAGTTGATGAAAACCGCTGGGGCAGGATTGGGCCCATCAGGCAAACAGGTGGCGGCCAAAACAGGGCTGCGCGAGGGTAAAAAGGATGAAGAAGATCAGAATGGTAGTGGCAGGTGCGTTGTTGTTTGCGGGGGTACAGTCCGCGTCCTCTGCCAGTGGTGAGCTGGCCATCATCGTCAACGCCAACAATCAGGTGAGCGAAATCACCGCCGAGCAGGTGGCGAGTATTTTTCTGGGCAAATCCCGCCGTTTACCTGATGGCACCAAGGTGATTCCCATCGACCAGTTCGAAGGGGAAAAGCCCCGTGCCGAGTTTTACAGCAAGATCGTGCAGAAGAGTCAGTCGCAGCTGAATTCCTACTGGTCGCGCCTGATCTTCACCGGCAAGGGCCAGCCGCCGTTTGCGGTGACCGGCGATAGCGAGGTGCTGGAATTCATTGCCTCCAATCCCAACATGATCGGCTACGTGGATCTGGCGACAGTGGAAAGCCTGGCCGGTGTGAGCGACATCAAGGTTCTACTGACGGTTCGCTGAGTTTTTAACCGGGCTTGGAAATGTCTGCTATAGTTGAATCAATCCAGTCGAAAAAGAAATCCATGCACTCGCAAGCGTACATCGTATTCGTTTTCAAACAGGCATCGAAAACACTCTCGCTCTTCTGAGTTTGCGTGCAGGAGGGTGACGTGGTCTGCCCTCCGGAATCCGAAAACCCCCGGTGGGCATGAACCCCGGGGGTTTTTTGTTGCCGCCCAACCGGATGCACAGGAAGAGTGGAGGTCGCCATGCTGTCGAAAGTTGTGAAGTTCTGGCACAGCTTGTTTCCGCGTAACCCGGAACCGCCTCAGGATCCCCAGCCTGACACCGCCCATGATGTGGCGCGCAAGCATCCCCCTGCCATCGTTGTGCGCACTGCATTGCGTCAAAAGCAGAAGCTGTCGAAAGCATCACTCTAAACCACGTTGTTGCAGCTTTTCCTTGCTGATCGTGTGGGATCACAAAGCCGTCGCGCAGACATTCGTGGATTCTTCACCGTGCTATTCTTGAAATCAGGATGATGGAGCGGCGTCGAGCGGAAAAGGAAGCGCATGGCGAAACGGCATTTATGGATGATTGGCTTGCTGCTGTGTGGCGTCTTTTCGGCATTGATTCTGCTGGCGTCCAATCACTACCGCACGCAACAGCAAACACTGACCCGGCAGCTGGAACAGCAAAGCGTGCTGCATTCGCTGATTGCCCTGCTGACCCGCGAACTGGGTTACGGGGGCATGATCCATTACTTCAAGAATTTCGTCATGCGCGGCGAGCCGCCGGATTATGGCGCAGCGCGACAGGCCATCGAGCGGGTGGAACGCTTTCTGGCGGAATCCCGCAACTTCAACAGCGCGCCCCATCTGGAAGTGGAGTTTCGCCGCATTGCCGAGGTGGTGGCCCAGTACAAGGCCATGCTGGAGCAGGTGCGACAACTGCACGGGCAAGGCGTGTCTGCGGCCGAGATTGATCGGCGGGTGCAGATCGATGACGCGCCGGCCATGCTGGCCCAGCGCACCATTCTCAATTTTCTTCAGGCTGAATTGAATCGCTCGGTGCAGGATCTGCAGCGCCACAACCGTCGTGTGCTGCGTTCTCTGGTGGCTACGGTGCTGTTGGCCGTGCTGCTGGGCATCGGCGCCAGCGTGCTGTCGTATTATTATTTGCGGTTTGCTCTGCGCAGCCGTCACACCATTTCCCGTTTGAGCGAGCGTCAGCGCTTGCTGGACGCCGCGCCCAATCCCATTCTGGTGGTGGCGGAATCCGGCGAGATCGTGTTCGCCAATGCCGGCGCTGCCACGCTGTTCGAGGTGGAAAAATCCGACCTGATCGATAGCTATCTGGAGCAATGGATTCCTGATTCGGCAAAATTGCAGCACGAACATTTGCGCCAGCTTTTCTTCAGCACCCAGGGCGCCCGCACCATGGTGAATCCGGTGCAGTTGCAGACCCGCAACGGAACGGTGCGCGACGTGGAAGTCTGTATCGGCCTCTATCGGCTGGGTGACGCGCAATACGCAGTGGCCAACATCCTGGATGTGTCCAGCATGGCGGCGGTGCGCAACCGGCTGGATGAGGCGGAGCGAAAATTCCGCGCCACCTTTGAAATGGCGCCGGTGGGCATTGTGCACGTGGATCTGCAGTTTCGCCTGATCGAGGTGAATCCATATTTCGCCCGCCTGGTAGGTTGGAACAGCGGGGAGTTGCCGGGCAAACCGGTGCCGGATCTGCTGGCGCCACAGGATCAGGCGCTGTGCCAGCAGCAGTTGCACCGCTTGCTGCACGACGAGGTGGATCACTGCAAGAATGAACTGCGATTTCTGCATCGCGACAATCGCATGGTGTGGGGCAGCACCGTGATGAGCCTGTGTCGTGACAGGAACGGCAAGCCGCTGTATCTGATCGGCGTGATCGAAGACATCACGGAGCGCAAGCAATTCGAGCAGCATCTGATCGCGTCCGAGAAAAAATTCAAGACCATCGCCCAGTATGTCAACGGCGTGGTGTGGATGGCGACGCCCGGTGCCACGCGGGTGCTGTTCGTGAATGACGCCTATGAGCGGGTGTGGCAGCGCAGTAAAGAATCGATCTACAGCAATCCCCGCAGTTTCATCGATGCAGTGGTGCCGGAAGATCGTGGCCGCGTGCAGAACGAGCTGGTGCGACACGCAAAAGGCACCTGGGACATTCACTATCGCATCGAGCGTCCCGACGGTTCCGTGCGCCATATACACGATGAAGGTACCGCGGTGCGCGATGACAATGGCGCCATGCTGTATCTGGTGGGGCTGGCGCGGGATGTGACGGAGGAGCAGCTGTTCCGCGAGCGCCTGGAATCCACCAATCAGCAGCTGGAAAAACTCGCCAAGTTCGATCCCCTCACCATGGCGCTGCGGCGGCAGTATTCGACGCCGGAAATGGAGGAGTGCATTGCGCTGTTCCGCCGCTATAAGACCGACGCCGCGTTGATCTTCATTGATCTGGATGATTTCAAAACCGTGAATGATCGCTACGGCCACGAGACCGGCGACGAGGTGCTGATCGAGTTCGCCCGTGTGGTGCGCAGCTGCCTGCGGGCCACCGACAGTTTCTATCGTTACGCGGGCGATGAATTTCTGATTCTGCTGCGGGAAACCACTCAGGGCGATGCGGAGAAAGTGGTAGCGAAAATGCGACGCAAGCTGCCGTCGGTGCAGGTGGGGCTGGGGCAGGTGGTGAGCATCCAATTTTCCTGCGGCATCGTGGCGCTGGGTGCGCAGTTCTGCGATAGTGCGCGCGACTGGGTGCGGCTGGCGGACGAACGCATGTACGAAGACAAGCGGCAGCGGGAGGTGGCGGTGCAGTCGGTCAATTGAGGTGTCACGGCAGCTGGCGACACAACGTCAGCCAGCGCTCTATGCCTGCCGTGCGATATTTCTGTTTGTGCAGAATGAAGTAGAACAGGCGGCGGAAATCCCGTTGCGGCACGTGCAGCGGCACCAGACTGCCGCGCTTGAAGGCTTCCACCAGCGCCACCTTTGACAGACAGCCGATACCCAGTTCCGCTTCCACTGCCCGCTTGATGGCTTCGGTGTGCTGCAATTCCAGCAGGATGTTCAGGCCCGGCAGCAGGCCGTGCAAGGCGCGGTCGAACGTTTGCCGCGTGCCGGAGCCCGGTTCCCGCAGAATCCAGGTGGCGTCCGCCAGCATGGTATCGGTAAGTTTGCGCTTGTTCGCCAGTGGATGGCCGGGGGCGCAGAACACCACCAGTTCGTCGTCGCGCCAGGGTATCACCTCAAGCTCGCTGTCGTGCAGTTCACCTTCGATCAACCCCAGATCCAGCTCGAAATTGTGGATGCGGGCGGCGATGGCGGCGGTGTTGGCCACCTGCAACTCGACCTTGCTGTGGGGATTGTCGCGCATGAAGCGGGCCATCAGGTTCACCGCCAGATAGTTGCCAATGGTGAGGGTGGCGCCGATCTTGAGGGGGCCGGCTTCGGAATGCTGCTGCAGGGCCTGATCCAGCGCGTCGGCCTGTTGCAGCAGGGCCATGGCCTGGGGGCGCAGGGCATGGCCGAGGGCGTTCAGCTGCAGACGCTTGCCGATCCGGTCGAACAGCTGGATGCCGTACTGATGCTCCAGCTCGGCCAGGGCGCTGCTGGCGGCGGACTGGGACATGGCCAGGCTGTCGGCGGCCCTGGACAGGTTCTGGAAGTGGGCGGTGGCGATGAAGACCTGGAGCTGGCGCAGGCTGAAACGCATATCGATAAAACCGATTAAATATATCTGAATTACCCATTTTGCCGATAGCATAGCTCTTCGCTATAGTGGCTGCAACCATTCGCAGTCGGGGGAATTGCATCATGTCCAATCTGAGTCGTGCCACGGTCACCAGCGTGCATCACTGGAACGAAACCCTGTTCAGTTTCACCACCAGCCGCGATCCGGGGCTGCGTTTCAAGAACGGCCATTTCATCATGATCGGGCTGGAGCACGAGGGCCGCCCGCTGATGCGCGCCTACAGCATCGCCAGCGCCAATTACGAGGAGCAGCTGGAATTTTTTTCCATCAAGGTGGAAAACGGTCCGCTCACGTCGAAGCTGCAGCACATTCGTCCGGGCGACGAGATCATTCTGAGCACCAAGCCCACCGGCACCCTGGTGCTGGATCACCTGATTCCCGGCCGTAACCTGTATCTGCTCAGCACCGGTACCGGGCTGGCGCCGTTCATCAGCATCATCAAGGATCCGGAAACCTATGCTCATTACGACAAGGTGATCCTGACCCATGGTGTGCGCTGGACATCGGAATTGGCCTACCAGAAGCTGATCACCGAAGAATTACCCAACAACGAATTTTTCGGCGACGAAGTGCGGCAGAAGCTGATCTACTATCCCACCGTTACCCGTGAGCCGTTCCGCAACCAGGGCCGCCTCACGGATCTGATGGAATCCGGCAAGCTGTTCAGCGATATTGGCCTGCCGGCGTTTGATCTGGAGCAGGATCGTTTCATGCTGTGCGGCAGCCCCAGCATGCTGAAGGATCTGACGGCGATTCTGGATGCCCGTGGTTTCTACGAGGCCCGTCACGGCGAGCGTGGACACTACGTGATTGAGCGGGCGTTTGTGGAGAAGTAATTTCAATTGATTGCGGTATTGAAAACAAAAAAGGCGCCCGGATCGGAGCGCCTTTTTTGTTGACCAGAGGGTGACCGTGTTGAGGTCATTTGCCACGCCAGCGCACGCTGTACAGATCGTGACGGCGATCCAGCAGGTTTTTCACCGTGCCGCTGTTGCGGGCCATTACCAGGGTTTCCGGACGCACATCGGCGATGGCAACGGTTTCCACATTGGGGGTGGTGTCCGCCGCGATACCATCCCGCGCGAACGGAAAGTCGCAGGGCGTGAGGATGCAGCTTTGCGCGTACTGGATATCCATGTTGGACACATTCGGCAGGTTACCTACGTTGCCTGACATCACCACATACACCTGGTTTTCCACCGCCCGTGCCTGGCAGCAGTAACGTACCCGCAGGTAGCTTTGACGTTCGTCGGTGCAGAAGGGCACGAAGAGAATGTGTATGCCCTGATCCACCAGATGGCGTGCCAGTTCCGGAAACTCTGAGTCGTAGCAGATCAACACGCCAATGGGGCCGCAGTCGGTTTCAATGGCATTGAGTGTGTTGCCACCCTGGATGTTCCACCAGTAGGCCTCGTTGGGGGTGGGGTGAATCTTGGGCTGCTCGTGAATGCTGCCGTCACGCAGAAAAATGTAGGCGATGTTTTCCACCACGCCGTTGTCGAGGCGTGTGGGATGGGAACCACCAATGATGTTGATGTTGTAGCGGATGGCCATTTCGCGCAGCGCTTCCTTGAAGCGGGGCGTGTATTTGGTGAGTGCCTCGATAGATTCTGCCGGGCTGAGCTCCTGATCTTCAATGGACAGCATTTGCAGTGCGAACAGTTCAGGGAACACCACGAAATCGCCACGATAATCCGCCACTACATCGACAAAATATTCCACGAAAGAAAGAAATTCGCTAAAGGAATTCACCTTGCGCTGCATGTACTGCACGGTGCCGATGCGGATGGAATCCGGCATGCGCCCGCCATAATTTTTTCGTTTGCCCTCGCTGCTTTCCTGTTGTACCCGCGGATTGCGCCAGACCAGATGCACGGCATACCCCAAGGATTGGTGATCGACGGGCAGATAGTTGGGTATGAGGCCGAGTATCTCGAATCCATTGTGAAGCTGGAATGACAGCACGGGATCACGCACTTTTTTCTGCTTGATCTGCTCGACGTATTCCTCTGCGCTGCCAAAGCGCTTTATCCGTTGTGCCAGTGTGGGCAGCCGGCCGCCGAACACGATGCCTTTCAGACCCAGCTGCTCGCACAGGCGTTTGCGCTCGTTGTACAGGCGCTGGCCCAGGCGGTAGCCCCGGCAGTCCGGGTCGACGCTGACTTCCATGCCATAAAGCCACTCGCCATCTGGATTGTGGCGCGAAGCATAGCCGTTGCCGGTGATTTCTTCCCATGAGTGGTTTTTTTCCACTGCCTGCGCATCGACACGGAAAGTGGCGCAGTAGCCCACGACTTTGTCGTCGATGGTGACGACGAACTGGCCGGCGGGGAAATGGTTGATCTGACCGGTGACAGCGCCTTCGGAGTATCCGTGCATGCCTGTGCCCTGATAAACACGATGTGTCAAATCACAGATGGCGGGGACATCCGCGAGTTGTGCGTTGCGTATCACGATGCGTGAAGCGGCGTTCTGCAGCGAGTGAGTGTTGGCCATTGCGGCGCCCTCGTTGTAGCGGGTGAGCCGGCATTATAGCGAAAAAGGCATCCGTTATCGGCTAGTCTTCCACTGGCGGTGCCAGCTTGCC
Organism: Pseudomonadales bacterium; assembly: GCA_020062665.1. Lineage (GTDB taxonomy): Bacteria > Pseudomonadota > Gammaproteobacteria > Pseudomonadales > Ketobacteraceae > Ch67. Next base: position 44,951 of record JAGUVW010000013.1, on the reverse strand, counting down.
GTGAAAGCCGATGGCCACTGCAGTGGTGGCGAAAGATTCCAGCGACTCCACCACTGCATTGCCCTGTTCCAGCAACACCAGCGCTTCTACCAGACAGCCGGGAATGTCACGGTTGCTCCAGGCCGGCATGCGTGGCCAGGTGGAAAATTCCTCGTGGGTCAGCACGATCTTCATGACCTTGATATGGTTGGCGGCCAATGATGCACGCACCGCGGGACTGATGCTGGGATGGGTGTCGTCGGCAATGAGTGCGCCCGGCGCCAGATAGGATTGCAGATCCTGCACCACATCACCGTGATGGGTGAGCCCGATGAACAGCTTGTGCTCGGTGAGGCGTAGTTCCTTTGCGGTGCGCAGGATCATGCCGGAAGGTGTGTAGACTTTTTCTTCCTGATCGTAGCGCGGATCGAAAGCAATCACGGTGCTGAACAGCTGAGACAGATCCTCGCACACCTTGTTGCCGATGCGGCCGGCGCCGCCCAACACCACAATGCTGGATTCGCTCATGTACTCCGGCAGCTCGCGCATCTGCCGTGCCACATCCCAGATCATGTAGCGGGTGCCCATGGAGCCGTCCACGTAGGGCGGCGCGATTTCCAGACCTGCTTTCAGCGCGAAATTCGGTAGCCGCCCCACCAGCGCAACTTTTTCGATAGTGGGAAATTCTGTCTGCAGATCGCGCAGGAAAGTTCGTACCTTGTCGGAATCCTCTGCCAGTTCGCTTTCCAGGAATTTGGAACCCACCAGCAAGCCACGATGCTGTCGATGGCGTATGAAGCCCGCAAGAATGTTGGGTGGAATCATCCGCAGGATGCGCGGCGTGTAGTAGGTGCTGACATCGCGTTCGTTGCCGTACACCGCAAAGATGAAACTGGGCCGGTACAGTCGCAGAATGGGCTTGCGCAGCACGGTGTTGAGCAACAGCACACCGCTGCGTCGCGCGGCTTTCCAGAAGCCGCGGCGCAGGGATACCAGAAATCGCTCGTGCCACGGCGCGGTGCGGATGATGCCATCGATATCATGTTCAGTGAAACGTACCTGATCAAGCTGCAGGCCGATGTGATTCTCGCCCACATGAACAATGCGCGCCTGCACCATCTTTCCCCCCATCCGGTTGAAAACGACGCTGACGGTCTGACCTGCCGCCAGATTCAGGACAGCCGGCTTCTGGATGGCAATTCCACGGTGAGATACGTCGAGGGTTTTGGTGTCGAGATTGCCCAGGGGCAGGTCAATGGATACATCGGTTTTGACGCCCGTGCGCACGTGGCGTCGATACTCTCCGTGCAAAGTGCTCATCCTGATAATCCGTCTATAATGATCGATGCACTTAAAAGGTTTGTACAAAGTTTCTGGTTCGTCAAAATTTTGTGGAAAAATCATGGTAAAGGGACATGGACGACCGGATGCGAGCCAGCGTTGGTTTCTGCTTCTGGCGGGAATGCTGGTCGTGGCCGGGATGACGACAACGACCGCAAAAGCCAGTACCGTTGAACTGCAATCGGGTTATGAACATTATTCCCTGAACGCATATGCCAGTTATCTGGTTGATGCCAAAGGTGGAATGGACGTTGACACAGTGGCCGCATCGGGCCAGTGGCAACTGAATGTGGGCGGTGGCGTACTGAATTTCGGCTTCACGTCGGCCACGGTGTGGATACGGATCCGGTTGTTACCGCCGGCATTGCAGAATGAAAGCTGGCATCTGGTCATTCCCTATCCATTGCTGGAACACGCGGATCTTTTCCTGCTGCGCGACGGCCGCTATCACTCGGTGGCCGCTGAACCCATCACCGCCGATGTGCGCTCCCACTACCTGCATTTTCCCTTACCTCGCATCGACAGCCAGCCACTGGATCTGTTGCTGCGGGTGGAATCGTTCACGTCGCTGCAGATTCCGCTCGAGCTGTGGACGCAGGGCTTTCTGATCAATCGCCAGAGTGTGGAGTCCATGATCTGGGGGTTGTATTTCGGTGTGCTGCTGGCGCTGATGGCTTACAACGCTTTTCTGTTTGCCTCCATGCGCGATGTGGCTTATCTGCATTACGTGCTGTATCTGGGATCGATGGTGATCCTGATGCTGGGCATTTCCGGTTTCGGCCAGTTGTATGTGTGGCAGTCCAGCGCCGCGATCCGCTATCTGCTGCCAGTGTCGACCGGCATGGCGTCGTTGTGGTCCATCCTCTTTGCGCTGGCGTTCCTGCGTGGTTGCGGCATTCATCCGACGCTGCTGCGTATTTTGCGCGGTGGTGCCGTGCTGTCGCTGCTGCTGGCGCTGTATGCGCTGGCGGGCACCAAAGGCGGCGCGCTGGCATCCGGTGCGCTGGCGATTGTCACGGTGGGCATTGTGATTCTGGCGGGCTTGAACGCGCTGGCCACCGGCGCGGTGATCGCGCGCTATTTCATTCTGGCGTGGACAGCGTTCGCACTGGGCACGCTGATCTATGTGCTCAATATTTTCAATCTGGTGCCGGTGTCACGCATCACCAGTCACGCAGTGCAGGCCGGTTCGGCGCTGGAAGCTGTGCTGCTGTCCTTCGCGCTGGCCCATCGCATCAAGGAAGAGCGTCGGCAGAAACTGCATGCACTGGAACAGAAAGCTGTCGCGGAACAGCAGGTGAAGATGGCGCAGGCGCTGGCGCTGGAGCGCGCGCTGCACGACAACCTGACCCAGCGCCCCAACGATGCGCTGCTGGTGCGCCGCATGCAGGAGCTGATTCGTTCCCACGGGCCGGTGGACGCCTTTGCGCTGGTGCTGTTCTACTGTCCGCAGCTGAAGGAAATTTCGTCTTCGCTCGGGCGGCGGCTGGCAGAAGAAGTGTTCTGTGCGGTGGTGGAAGACATGAACCGCCTGATGGCGCAGGATGCGCAGAACATTGCCATCGAGACGACGTCGGGGTCCTATGTGGCGGTGACGGAGTTTGGATCGCTGGTGGCGCTGTGCGCGATTGGTGACAATCTGGGTTCCATGCAGGAATACGCGCAGCGTTATCTTGCGCTCTATGATCGGCACATCGATATTGATGGCGTGCTGCTGGATCTGGATATCGTGTGTGGTATCGCCTGCTATCCCAAGCAGGGTGACCGGGCGGATCTGTTGCTGCAGCATGCAGCGGCGGCGCGGGATTTTGGCCTGCGCACGGATGAAAGCGTGACGATCTACAGCTCGGAAATTGAATCCTTCGGCCGTCGTCGTCTGATGTTGATTGGTGCGCTGACTCAGGCCATCCGCGATGGTGAGCTGGAACTGTATCTGCAGCCGCAGGTGGAAGCCGGGAGCCTCCATCTGGTGGGCGCCGAAGTGCTGCTGCGCTGGAACAGCCCGCGCTTTGGTGCGGTGTCGCCGCAGGAATTCATCGAGGTGGCGGAACAGGCGGGACTGATGGGCATGCTCACCCGCTACGTGATCGATGGTGCGTTTTTGCTGCTGGCGGGCTTCCAGCGCAACGGTGTCGACATCACCCTGAGCATCAATCTGTCGATCCAGAATCTGATCGATCCCGGCATCGTGCACTATGTCACGGCGGCGGCCAGCAGCGCGAACATCAATCTGTCGGACGTGGTGCTGGAGGTGACGGAAACGTCCATGAGCGAAAACATGGATCAGGTGATTGACAGTCTGCAGCAGCTCGCCGCTACCGGTTGCTGCATCGCGCAGGATGATTACGGCACCGGTTATTCCTCGCTGGCGTATCTCAGCCGTCTGCCGATTCATGAGTTGAAGGTGGATCGCAGCTTTATCTCCCAGATGCACCGCAATGACAGTGATTTTCGTATCGTGGAAAACACGGTGAAGCTGGCGCGCGCGCTGCAGATCCAGACCGTGGCGGAAGGCGTGGAAGATGCGACCACGCTGGCTCTGATCACGCGCCTGGGTTGCGACCGGGTGCAGGGATTCTATATCGGCAAGCCCATGCCGCCGACCCAGTTCCGCGAATGGATGCTGCGTCGCAGCACTCAGCGACTGGAGAATTCCGCCAGCCAGTGATGGAACTGCTCCACCGGCAGCGGCCGCGCGATCTGAAAGCCTTGCGCCTGATCGCACTGCAGTTCCCGCAATGCTTCCAGTGTGGCTTTGTCTTCCACACCTTCCGCCACCACCTGCAGACCAAAGCTGTGTGCCAGACCGATGGTGGAGCGCACGATCACATCATCCGCCTCGTCGGTGAGCATGCCGCTGACAAAGGAACGATCGATTTTCAGCGTGCTGATCGGCAGGCGCTTCAGATAACTCAGCGAAGAATAACCAGTGCCGAAATCGTCGATGGCCAACTTCAGCCCCAGTTCATGTAATTGATCCACCACCTGCAGGGCACGCCGGGGATCACTGATCAGCGCGCTTTCGGTGATCTCGATTTCCAGCAGATGACGCGGTACCTGATATTCCTCCAGCAGGTCGGCGATGCGTTGCGGACAGTGACGATCGGTGAGATTACGGGCGGACAGGTTCACGGCCACCGGAATTTCGATACCCTGGCGCAACCAGTTGCGAATGTGCTCCAGCGCGTTGCGCACCACCCACTGGCTGAGCGGGTGAATGACATCGCTCATTTCTGCGATGGGAATGAAATCGCCCGGCGGCACCATGCCGTGTACCGGATGCTGCCAGCGCAGCAGCGCCTCGCAACCGGAACAACGGCCGCTGCCCAAATCGATGCGCGGCTGGAAGTGCAAGCAAAGCTGGTTTTCGCGAATGGCGGCGCCCAGTTCTGCCACCATCATCAGGCGGCGCGGGCTGTGGGAATCAAATTCCGCGTCATAGATCGCGATGCCGGTGCCGTGACTCTTGGCGTGATACATGGCGACGTCGGCGCAGCGCAGCATGGCGTGGCTGTTGTGGCCGTGATCCGGATACAGTGCGATGCCGGTGCTGGCGCCCAGCTCCAGGCTGATGCCTTCCACCTTGATGGGCTGGCGCAGATGCTGATTGATGATGTCTGCCAGTCTGGTGGCTTCGGCGGCGCTGTGAATCGCCCGCGCCACCACCGCAAATTCATCACCGCCCAGGCGATACAGCTCGGCATCGTGTTCGTCCAGCAATTGCAACAGGCGGGCGGCAATCTCCTTCAAGAGGTGATCGCCGATGCTGTGGCCGAGGGTGTCGTTCACTTCCTTGAAGCGATTCAGATCCAGCAGCAGAAAGGCGATTTTGCGATTCTGGAAATTGGCCTGGGTGATGCTGTGGATGGCGCGCTCATGCAGGCATTCACGGTTGGGCAGGCCGGTGAGGGCATCGTGCGTGGCGCGATGTTCCAGTTGCTGGCGCGATTGCAGCAATGCCTGCTCGGCCTGCTTGCGATCGGACACATCGCGCACTGAACCGATGACACAAGTGGTGTCTTCCAGCAGCACCGCATTGAGCGTGACTTCTGCATCGAAGGTAGTGCCGTCGTGGCGGCGATGGCGCCACTCGAAACTTTGCACTTGGCCATCCAGGGTCGCTTTGATTTTGCGCATGGCTTTATCGCTGGAGGCCATGCCATCGGGCTGCAGCGGTGTGGAGAATTCTGCCGGGGAGCGTCCGATCATCTGCTCCCTCGAACAGCGGAACATGTGTTGCGCGGTGGTGTTGCAGTCGATGAAGATGCCGTTGCGCACGACGAATATGGCATCGCCGGAGCCATCGAACAGGGCGCGGTAGCGGATTTCACTGTTGCGCAGGGTGTTGAGCACCATCAGTTGTGACACCAGATCCGCCACCGACGCGACAAAGGTCTGTTCTTCCCGTGTCCAAAGCCGCGCTGTGCCGATTTCTTCCAGGCATAAAACGCCCTTGATGTCGCCTTCACTGCGCAGGGTGGCGTCGAGCATGGACATGACGCCCAGGGGTTTCAGATACACCTCGGCAAATTCCCGGGTGCGGGGATCGGTGAGCGCATCGCTGGCGTCGATCACGCGGTTGTTCGCCAGGGCGGCAAAATAGCGCGGAAAGGTGTGGGCATCGAGCGCGGCGCCCTGCTCGTAGCGATCGGTGTCTTCGCGGTAGAGCGTGAGACAGGTCAGCGCGGAAAATTGCGGATTCACCTGCCAGATACTGGCGCGCTGCACGCTCACGGCATTGGCACAGGCGCGGGCGATGCGGCGCAGCCCGTGCGTCAGCGAACCCTTCCAGATTTCCGTGTCCTTGGACAGGGCAAGATAGGTGTCGGAAAGAAGGGCAGCGCGCTCCTTCTGACCGGTGTTGGGGTGGTGTGCCATCCTTGATCTGGGCCGTTTCAAAGCAAATCCATAATCAGTATAGTAGACGCCCCTGAACCCGGTTCGCCCGGTGCTGCTTGGTTTATTCCCCGTAAAAACAGTCGTTTAGTTCGTTTCAGGAGTGTTGGTGTCCATGTCGCGTCTGCCGGTGACTGCTGATTTTTCCCGCCTGTTTCTGCAGGATGTGCCGCTGCTGGATGTACGGGCGCCGGTGGAATTTGCCCAGGGCGCGTTTCCCTGCGCGGAAAATCAGCCGTTGCTGGATGATCGCCAGCGTGAACTGATCGGCATCGAATACAAGCGGGCGGGGCAGGATGCGGCCATTGCGCTCGGACTGAAGCTGGCCACGCCCGACATCCGCGCCCAGCGCATCGCGGCCTGGCAGGATTTCGCCCGCCGCCATCCCGATGGCGTGCTGTATTGTTTTCGCGGCGGCTTGCGTTCGCGCACCACCCAGCAGTGGCTGCACGACAGTGGCGTCACCCTGCCGCTGGTGGAAGGCGGTTACAAGGCGTTGCGACGTTTTCTGCTGGATACGCTGGAACAACGGTGCGCACTGCAGCCGTTCATCCTGATTTCGGGCCGCACCGGCACCGGCAAGACCGATCTGCTGCAGCAACTGGCGCACACCCTGGATCTGGAAGGCCTGGCCCATCATCGTGGTTCCACCTTCGGTTATACCGTGTTGCCGCAACCCGCCCAGATTGATTTTGAAAACGCGGTGGCCATCGGCCTGCTCAAGCATGTTCACCACCATCCCGATACGCCCTTGTTGCTGGAAGACGAAAGCCGCCTGATCGGCCGCATTGCGTTGCCGCCGGTATTGCAGCAGGCCATGAAGGAGGCGCCGCTGATCGTGCTGGAAGCCAGCCTGGAAGAACGGGAAAATCGCGTGGTGCGGGATTACATTGTGCGCCAGCGCCAGGATTACCAGCACGCCTTTGGCGACGAAGCGCCGGCGCGTTTTGCGGATTTCGTGCTGCGCAATCTGGATCGCATCAAGTCGCGTCTGGGGGGCGAGCGCCATGCCCAGTTGCATGCGGAATGGCAGCAGGCGCTGGCGCCGTTTGAAACCAGCGGTGATGTCAGTGGTTTTCGACCCGGTATCCGCCGCCTGCTGGTGGAATATTATGATCCCATGTACGATTATCAGCTGTCGCAACGCGCGGGCCGTATTCTGATGCGCGGCGATGCCGACACTTTATTGCAACGTCTGCAACACCCTGCCGACACACAACCATAACGGGAGATCACCATGAAAAGCGCTCGAAAACGGGTCACGGCCTGTGGCCGGATTTTGCTGTCCTTTCTGCTCGTCACCTGCTCCACCTTCCTGTCTGCACAAACCTTTACCTTCACCGCTATTCCCGATCAGGACGAAACCCGTCTTACCGAGCGTTTCGGCCGCGTGGCGACCTATCTGTCGCAACAGCTCGGCACCGAGGTGCGCTACATTCCGGTAAAAAGTTATCCTGCTGCGGTTGCCGCATTCCGCAATGATCAGGTGCAGCTGGCCTGGTTTGGCGGTCTTACTGGCGTGCAGGCGCGCAATCTGGTGCCAGGCAGCGAAGCCATCGCCCAGGGCGCCGAAGACACCGCGTTCAAAACCTATTTCATCGCCCACAGCAGCACGGGTCTGAAAGCGGGTGATGCATTTCCCGCCGCCATCGCCGGCAAGAGTTTCACTTTTGGCTCCAAGGGCTCCACATCAGGCCGCCTGATGCCGGAATTTTTTGTTCGCGAACACTTCAAGAAAGCGCCGGAACAGATTTTCAGCCGGGTTGGGTTTTCCGGCGACCACTCCCGCACTATCGCACTGGTGCAGTCCGGCGCCTATGACGTCGGTGTGCTGAATTACACCGTGTGGGATGAAGAACTCAAGCTGGGCAAGATCGACACCAGCAAGGTCAGTGTGATCTGGACGACGCCCACCTATCCCGACTACCAGTGGAGCATCCGCGGCGATGTGGACAGCAAGTGGGGCGCCGGCTTCAAGCAGAAAGTGCAGAAGGCGTTGCTGGAAATGAAAGATCCCAAACTGCTGGAAGCCTTCCCCCGTTCAGCGTTTGTGCCGGCCCAGAACAGTGATTACGCGCCGATCGAAGACACCGCCGTGTCTCTGGGCATCATGGACGAGATCATGTAAATGAACGCCGCTGTGCTGTTCGATGTGCAGCAGGCCAGCCTGGGTTACCAGCAGCGTGCGATTCTGCATGGCCTGAATCTGCGTATTCATGCGGGTGAAAAGGTGGCGCTGCTGGGGGAATCCGGCGCCGGCAAAACCACCTTGCTGCGTCACCTGCGGACATTGCGCCCTGATGAGGTGGCGTGGTGTCCGCAGCACAGCGGACTGGTGCCCATGCTGAGTGTGTTTCACAACATTTACATGGGCCGTCTCGATCGTCATTCGTTGCTGTATAACCTGGCCAATCTGCTGCATCCGCTGCAGCAGCCACGACAGGACATCCAGCGCATCGCCGCCGACGTGGGATTGCAGGAATACCTGTTCACGTCGGTGGAAAAACTTTCCGGCGGCCAGCAGAGCCGTACCAATCTGGCCCGCGCGCTGTATCAGCAGCGTGCGGTGTTTATCGGTGATGAGCCGGTGTCTGCCGTGGATGAGTTGCAGGCGGATCAGTTGATGGCGCTGATCTGTGCCCGTCATGACACGGTGGTGGTGGCGTTGCACGACGTTGAACTGGCGCTGCGTCACTGTACGCGCATCGTGGGATTGCGTGCCGGTGTTATCGAGCTGGATCAACCCGCTGCCGGCAGTTCTGCCGCCACCCTGTGCCGGCTGTATGCGGCGACTTGAGTCCATTCCTCACGACAGTTCTGCCCGCGCCATGGTGCGTACCAGCCTGCTGTTTCTGCTGGCGGCGTTGCTGTGTCTGCCGTGGGCGGATCTGCAGATTTCCACCCTTGACCCCTGGCTGGAATTGTCGCGCCTGGGCTGGGGCCTGCTGACGCCACTGCCGCCATCGACGCCCACTTTGCTGGATGCGCTGGCCAACACCCTGGCATTCGCGCTGCAGGGTGTGGCGCTGGGAGCGGTGGCGGGATTTTGGTTGGCGCTGTTCTATCGCTGGCAATGGGTGCGCACTTTGGCGGCGTTCATCCGCAGCATTCATGAGTTGTTCTGGGCGTTGCTGTTCGTGCAGCTGGTGGGATTGTCGTCGGTGGCGGGCGTGCTCGCCATCGCCATTCCCTACGCCGGCACCTTTGCCAAGATTTATGGTGAACTGTTCGAAGAAGTCGATCCCGCCGCGCTGGAAGCGTTGCCTGCCGGCACGTCGCGGCTGAGCGCATTTTTCTTCACCGTGTTGCCACCGGCTTGGCCGCACCTGCTCACCTACACCCGTTACCGGCTGGAGTGTGGTATCCGTTCTTCTGCCGTGCTGGGTTTTATCGGTTTGCCCACAGTGGGCTTTCATCTGGAAACCGCGCTCAAGCAAGGCATGTACAGCGAAGCGGCGGCGCTGTTCTACGCACTGGTGCTGGTGATCGTCACCTTGCATTTGTGGATGCGGCGACAGTTGCTACCGCTGTATCTGCTGCTCGCGCTGTGGTGGTTGCCGCCGGCCGCGCAGGTGAATCCGACGCTGGTGTGGCAATTCTTCACGGTGGATATCGTGCCCGCGCCGCTGCGGGCCGGGTGGGATGGCGCTGCACTGTGGTTGTGGCTGCAGGCGCTGTGGCTCAAGCAGATCGGGCCGGGGCTGGCGAACACCGTGGTGTTGGGATTGATTGCACTGGTGGCCACCAGTGGGGTGACGCTCTTAACGTTTCCGTTGGTGTCTCGGCTGTTTGGCAATATTTTTACCCGCAGTACCGGGCATGTGTTTCTGGTGCTGATGCGGTCGGCGCCGGAATATCTGCTGGCGTTTGTCGGCCTGCTGCTGTGGGGGCCGAGCATGTTGCCGGCCATCGTCGCCCTGGGCCTGCACAACGGCGCCATCATTGCGCATCTGGTGGGGCACTACAGCAATGAACTGAATCTGCGCGAGGATGCCGTCACCGGCTTCAACCGCTATTTTTATGAAGTGCTGCCCCGCGTCTATCGCACCTTTCTGGCTTTCACCCTGTACCGGTTCGAAATCCTGCTGCGGGAAAGCGCCATCCTCGGCATCCTGGGGATTCCCACCCTGGGCTTTTTCATCGATTCCGCGTTCAGCGAATTCCGTTTTGATCGTGCGTTGTTGTTGTTGCTGGTCACCGCACTGCTGAACATGGCGGTGGATATGATTGCGCGTCACCTGCGCCGGCGCTTACAGTTGTCTACTCACCCGGAAGATCTTTGAATGCCCATGCAGACACAGACGCGCTTGCTGACCCAGGATCTGCTGCTGATTGGCGGTGGTCACAGCCACGCGCTGCTGCTGTTGCGCTGGGCGATGAAGCCGCTGCCGGGCGTACGCGTGACCCTGGTGTCGGAAGGCAGCGAAAGTCCGTACTCGGGCATGCTGCCGGGGCTGGTGGCGGGGCACTATCAGCGCGATGACGTGTACATCGATTTGCGTAATTTGTGTCGTCATGCCGGTGTGCGTTTCATCCAGGCGCGGGTACAGCGGATCGATCCTGCGCAGCAGCAGGTGGAACTGGAAGATCGTCCGCCACTGCAGTATGACGTGCTCTCTATCAACGCCGGTGCCACGCCGGATCTGGCGGTGCCGGGCGCGGCGGAACACAGCATTGCGGTGAAACCCATCGCCCGTTTCTGGCCGGCCTGGCTGCAGCAACGGGATGCGTTGTTGCAAAAGAAAACCGCCAGTGACATCGCTGTCGTCGGCGGTGGTGCCGGTAGCGTGGAATTGGTGCTGGCGATGGCGCACGCGCTGCGTGATGCGCCGGCACGACATCGCCTGCATCTGGTGAGTCGGGGCGAGCGGCTGCTGCCCGGTTATCCGCCCGCCATGTTGAACTGGCTGCAGCGCCGTCTGCGGGAGTATGCCATAACCGTGCATCTGCAGGCGGACGTGGTGCAGGTGACGCCGGATCGTCTGCACTTGGCGGACGGCAAAACACTGGCAACTGATACGGTGTTCTGGTGCACCCAGGCCCGAGGCGCACACTGGTTGGCGCAAAGTGATCTGGATGTCACCGACATGGGATTTGTGCGCGTGCAACCCACGCTGCAAACGCTGCGCTGGCCGATGATATTTGCCGCCGGTGATTGCGCCTGGATCGATGCCACGCCTACCGCTCGTGCTGGCGTCTATGCGGTGCGGCAGGCGCCGGTGCTCGACCACAACCTGCGCGCGTTCCTGCAGCAGCAGCCCTTGAAGCCCTATCATCCGCAACGCTATTTCCTGAGCCTGCTCGCCACTGGTGGAACGGACGCCGTGGGCGCGCGCGGTGCGTTGCCACTGGCGGGGAAATGGCTGTGGCGCTGGAAGGATCGTATCGATCGCCGCTTCATGGCCATGCTGCAACGATTGCCGGTGCTGCCACCGCCGGCGCAGGATCAATCCCGCTCGCTGGAGCCGCCGGCCATGCGCTGTGGTGGCTGCGGTGGCAAGGTCGGCGCCGATGTGTTGCAACAGGCGCTGATGAATCTGAATGCGGTGTGTGACACGGCAGAAAGCGCCACGCCCGTGCGCGACGATGCTGCAGTGATTGCCCTGGATGAGGAGCAGAACGGCAAGGTGCTGGTGCAAAGTGTCGACGCGCTCAAGCCGCTGCTGGATGATCCCTGGCTGATGGGCCGCATCGCCACGCTGCACGCACTGTCGGATCTGTACGCCATGAATGCGTCGCCCCACAGCGCCCAGCTGCAGATCCAGTTGCCGATTCTGCAGGAGCGCTTGCAGGTGCGCGACATGCAACAGGTGCTGCAGGGCGTTCAGCAGGAATTGCAGCAGGCCGGTGCCACCTTGCTGGGCGGTCACACACTGGAAGGTGAATCATTGCAGATCGGCCTGACGGTGAACGGCTTCGCCCAGGCGTCGGCGATTCTGCGCAAGGGCGGCGCGCAATTGGGTGACCGCTTCATTCTCACCAAACCCCTGGGCACCGGCGCGTTGTTTGCTGCCGCCATGCGCGGCGCGGCCAGGGCAGCGTGGATCGACGCTGCGTTGCCGTTGCTGCTGCAGAGCAGCCGCGATGCGGTCCATATTCTGGCGCAACACGACGCCCATGCGCTCACCGATATCACCGGCTTTGGTCTGGCCGGACACTGGCTGGAAATGCTGGATGCTGCCGCGCTGGGCGCACAGGTGTCACTGCAAACACTGCCGGCGCTGGACGGTGCACTCGCATGTCTGGCGGCGGGTTATCACAGTACATTGGCGCCGGCCAACCAGCGCGCCCGTCATCGTCTGGTGCTCGACGGTGTTCGCGCCGAAGAGGCCCGCTACGGCTTGCTGTTCGATCCGCAAACCCAGGGCGGCCTGCTGGCAGCTGTTTCGGCAGAACGGGCGGATAGCTGCGTGGATGCGTTGCAGCGGGCGGGCTTCAGTGCTGCGATCATCGGCGAGTGCGTGTCCGAGCGGAATCTTCGCGTCATACCCTGAGCCCTGATCGGTGTTGCACTCCGAAATTCCAAATCGCCCAAGAAAATTTCAGGCCTTCACCAGCACCAGCCGGGTGATTTCCGCCGGCGCGCCAAACCGCTTCGGCGGGCCCCAGTAACCAGTACCGCGGCTGATGTAGATCCACTGCTTTTCATGCCAGTGCAGGCCTGCTGTGAACGGCTGCTGCAGCGGCACGAACCAGTTCCACGGCAGGAACTGGCCGCCATGGGTGTGACCCGACAGTTGCAGCTGAAAATCCGCCTCCAGGGCCGCGAAAATGCTGCGGGGCTGATGGGCCAGCAAGATGCGCGTGCTGGCGTGATCCGGCGCATCCGCCACCGCTGCCTTGGGATCGCTGCGATGCTCTTCATCGAAGTGATGGGCAGAAAAATCCGCCACGCCCGCCACCACCAGCGCATCGTTTTCATGCTGCAGCACCACGTGTTCGTTCAGCAACACGCGCAATCCCAGCTGCTGCAGATGCGCGATCCACTCGTGGGCGTTGGAATAATATTCATGGTTGCCGGTGACAAAAAAAGTGCCATGCCGGGAACGCAATTCCTGCAGTGGCGCCACCTGATCCCGCAGCCATTTCACCCGCCCGTCCACCAGATCGCCGGTGAGTGCCACCATGTCCGCGCCGATGCGGTTCACGCTGTCCACGATGCCCTGCAGATAATCGCGCTTGATGGTGGGGCCCACATGGATATCGGAAATCTGCGCGATGGTGAAACCCTGCAATCCCTCCGGCAGATCGGCGATGGGCACTTTCACCTCGCGAATGGCCGGCGTGCGACGGGCATTCCAGAAGCCGGCGATGCTGATCAGCACACTGGCCGCCCACACCGTCAGCGCCGTACTTTGGCGGATGGTGGCGAAATCCGGATCGAACCCGCTGATCCACTGCGCCAGCCACAACCCAATCAGCAACGCATCCCGCAACAGCGTCAGCACGAACAGGGTGGACACCAGCCCCATGCAGAGAAATCCGCTCCAGGCAATCACCGGCTGCCAGCGCGGATGGGGAAAACGCTGGCCGATCAGTGCCGCCGGCACCAGCCAGGCCGACGCCAGCAACAGGCTCCACAGCCCGATCTGCAGCGCCAGGGAAAACTCCAGTGGCACCACCAGGCGCCAGCCGATAAAGCCGTGGAAGGCCAACGAGAACAGATACAGATAAAGGCGGATGGCAGTGGGGCGGCGCACGGGACATTCCAGACAGGGATCGAACCGTCAACATGAGGCCGGCCTCGCCGGTTATCAAGCAGCAGGCGACACTATTTCTGCTCCGCAGGGCATGGCAGGTGGGGGGAGCGCCAACCGCACTTTTCGTGAGGTTGCTCTTGTGCCCGACTTGCCCTAATGTGGCGGAAATTTTTGTTGACCCATAGTCAGGATGTGCCATGGATCAGATCATCGACAAAACCAAACCCGTCATGGTAACCGGCGCGTCCGGTTATATCGCCAACTGGATCGTCAAGCTGCTGCTGGAGGCCGGCTGTACCGTACACGGCACCGTGCGCGATCCCGACAATGAAAAAAGCGTCGGCCCGCTGAAGAAAATCGCCGCCGCTGCGCCGCAAGGCACCCTCAAGCTGTTCAAGGCCGACCTGCTCGACAAGGGCAGCTTCGACGCGCCCATGGCCGGCTGCGAAGTGGTGATGCACACCGCGTCGCCGTTCGTGGTGCGTGGTTTCAAAAGCGCCCACGAAGCGCTGATCCGCCCCGCTGTGGAAGGCACTCGCAACGTGCTGGAAGCAGCTAACCGCACCGCCAGCGTCAAGCGCGTGGTGCTCACCAGCAGTGTGGCGGCGGTGTACGGCGACTGCGCCGACATGAAGAAAATTCCGCGCGGATTTTTCACTGAAGACGACTGGAATTTTTCCAGCAGTGAAGATCACCAGCCCTATTCCTACTCGAAATTCCTGGCAGAAAAAGAAGCCTGGAAAATCCACGACGCCCAGAACCGCTGGCGCCTGGTGACGATCAATCCCGGCATGGTAGGTGGCCCGGCGCTGACCAGGGCCAGTGCATCCACCAGCATCGACACCATGCGCGCGCTGGGCAATGGCCGCCTGTGGCCTGCCGTGCCCAGCATGCGCCTGGCGTGGGTGGATGTGCGCGACGTGGCGCAGGCCCATGTGGAAGCAGCGTTCCGCCCAGACGCAGAGGGGCGCCACCTGATCACCAACGGCGAACCCACCATGCTGGAAATAGCCAGAATCCTGCGCAAGCACTTCGGCAGCGGCTACAAGTTTCCGCTGTTCGAAATGCCCAAATTCATCATCAAGTGGTTCGCCTGGGTTATCGATAGCAGCGCAACGCCGAAGTTCGTCGAGCAGAATTCCGAGCATCCGCTGAAGTTCGACAACAGTCGTAGCAAACAACGGTTAGGTCTGCAGTATCACCCGCTGGAGCAGACCTTTGTGGATCACTTCAAGCAGCTGCTGGATGATGGGTTGATTCGACGGAAGTGATATTCGCTGCAACATCGGCGAAGTGGTGTGTCTTCACCGATGCAGTGCCAGCCATAAAAAAAGGCCCTTGCGGGCCTTTTTCATGTCTACCACGACAACGAATACTGAATGGACTCGCTTGAATAGGGCAAATAGGGCGCGGTGGCTATCTTCAGGAAATAGCTGCCGGGTGGCAATGTTACCGAATCGCACGCGCCGCCAGAGCAGTACATCTGGAGTTGGGAATTGTCATTCAGAATCACCGCTTCCACTGCATTGCTGTCGCTAGTGAACTGGACGGCGCTGGCGGATTCCAGGTTAAACGACTGTGCCGAGACAAACTCTGCTGCAGGTGTGTCGAGAGTATAAGTCACGCCGTTTTCCAGCGAGCTGGTTCCCGGGCCGACCCATGCGGCGGACACAGTGCCTGCAGTTCCCGGAATTTCTGGAAGCACTTCCAAGAGAACATAATATTGCTGCCCAAACAGACCAGAGACCTGACAGCCGTCGGTTGGCAAGCAAGTTTTCAGCTGCGTGCCATATTGATCGATGATGTTCATCATCATAGACGGAGGGTTTTGCCAAACTTGCAGCGTCTGCAAGGTGCCGACACCCAAACCGTGGCGCAGGCGCTGAAATGGCTGCGTGGCAACAGGTCGGCGATGCCGGAGCAACTGGAGTTGAGTCTGCTGAAGAAATTCTTCAACCTCGGTTACGTCGAAATGTGTCAGCTCTACGGCCCGGTGAAGTCCGACCAGATGCTCAACGCCGCGCTGCAAAAGGCGGGCGCCATGGCGGAATCCCACATCGTGCCGCCGGTGCATTTCATCTGACCTCACCCCTCCCGTCCTGCGTCTAATCCGTTCAGACCATTTCCCGATGGTCTGAACGTGTTACTTGTCTTGGGTCTGATTTCATTCACAACAACAAGACAGGGAGATATCCAATGACAAGCAGACTCGATGGCAAAGTGGCGCTGGTGACCGGTGCTGGCCAGGGCGTGGGGCAGGGCATTGCGCTGGCACTGGCCGAGGCCGGCGCGAAAGTGGCCGTGACCGGGCGCACGCTGGCGAAACTGCAGGACACCTGCAACCTGATCGAAGCGCGGGGCGGTCAGGCGCTGGCGGTGCAGTGCGATGTCAAAGATGCGGCGTCGCTGAGTGCCTGTGTGAATAGCGTGGTGGAACACTTCGGTGGCATCCAGATTCTGGTGAACAACGCCCAGGAAGTGCCGCTGGGAGCGCTGTTGCAGGTCAGCGACGATGCCATCAACGCCGGCTGGGAATCCGGCCCGCTTGCCACCTTCCGCCTGATGAAACTCTGCTATCCCCACCTGAAAGGCGACGGCAGCATCATCAACCTGGCCACCTCCGCCGCCAAGCGCTGGGACGCCAGTTACTACGGCGCCTATTCCGCCGTGAAGGAAGCCATTCGCGCCCTCACCCGCGCCGCCGCCTGCGAATGGGGCCGCGACAATATCCGCTGCAATGCGATTCTGCCGCTGGCGCTGTCGCCGGGCTTGAAGGGTTGGATGGAATCCAACGCTGCCGAAGGGGAGCGCTTTGCCGCCAGCGTGCCGATGAAGCGGGTGGGCGATTGCGAGCAGGACATCGGCCGCTTTGTGGTGCTGCTGTGCAGCGAAGGCGCGGCTTACGTGAATGGCCAGAGCATCGGGTTGGATGGCGGCCAGGCGCTGCTGGGCTAGGTGTGTCGGTTAATTTGACAGGGACATGGTGGCCAGTGCGCGGGGGGGCTGGCCATTGGCGCCATGACTGTTGGCATGAATGGCGGTCATGAACGGATTTTTCCGGTTTTCAGGCGGCATTTGTTGCGCTTCTCGTGTCGGAAATATTTACAGGCGTTTGCTCAAGGCTGTAATAACGCCAACAAAAACAGCGGGTTAACAGTGGGCACAAAAAGTGCTTTGTCTGCGTGCGTTGCCGTTCCAATGTGACTGGATTGCATTGGTTGGGGGCGGTAAACGTCTGAAAGATTAGAGAATTCTGTTCTGGACGAAAGCATAGGCTTTTGTTTGTCGTGCCTTAGGAGTTTGATCATGTTGAATCGTGTAATGCCGGCGTTGTTGCTGGCGGGAATGGCCGCTTCTGCAAATGCGCTGCAAATCGAAAACGGAAGTTTCGAAACCGGTGATTTCACGGGTTGGGTGGCGGCGCCGTTGAATGGCAGTGTTGCTGTTGACTCTTCCATTGATGGCTTTACAGCTACTGACGGCGCCTACTTTGCCGCGTTGTCTGCCGATGCCACCCTGCGTTCAGGGGCACAAACCTGGGTTGCTGGCGAGCAGCTTAGCTTTGACTGGAATTTCATCTCGGGTGAGAGTCTTCAGGAGTGGTCAATGCGCTTCAACGACTATTCCCTGTTTACCCTTTTTGATGCCAACGGCGATGAACTGGATTCAGTTCGTTTGGCAGATATTGCCGGCATTATCTCGGGAACGGTCAGCGAAGGCTGGAATCGTTTCACCTACACCTTTGATGCCAATGGTGCGGGCTCGTTTGAGTTCGGCGTTTTCAATTTGGGGTCTTTAGCCAATGACTCGCAGTTGCTAATCGACAATGTGGTCGCCCTGAATGGTTCAGTAGTCGAGCCTCCGGTCACCCCGGTACCCGAACCCGGCACCCTGGCCCTGTTTGCCCTGGGTCTGGCAGGACTTGGACTGACGCGCCGTCTGACCGCCCGTTAATCCGGATCACCGATCCCGTCTGTTGCAAAGGCCTCGCATTGGCGGGGCCTTTTCACATCTACTCTCCGCTCGCTCGCCCCTCATCATTTCCGCGAAAAGCTGCGCCCTGGGTGCGCAGGTGGCTATCATGGCGTCCATCACGATCACGGGGAGTTCGTCATGCAGCATCGTATCCAGGTTTGGGACTGGCCTGTTCGTATCTTTCACTGGCTGTTGGTGGTGTTAGTGGGTGCAGCCATCGGCACGGCGCTGGTGGGTGGCAACGCCATGGATTTGCACGGGCGCCTGGGTATTGCAGTCTGTGGATTGCTGGGATTCCGTATCGTGTGGGGCGTGATTGGCACGCGCACGGCGCGCTTCACCCATTTTGTGCGCGGGCCTGCTGGGCTGCGTGATTATCTGCAGGGGCGCTGGCAGGGGATTGGTCACAATCCGCTGGGTGCGTTGTCGGTGCTGATGTTGCTGGGGCTGTTCGGCTTCCAGGCGGTGAGTGGACTGTTCAGCAACGATGACATTGCCTTCAGCGGCCCGCTGCGCACACTGGTGGACAAGGCTTCCAGCGACTACATCACCGGCATTCATCACGACATGCTGTGGTGGATGGCTGCGCTGCTGGCGTTACACATCGGCGCGGTGCTGTATTACCGCATGCTGAAGAAAGAAGACCTGCTGGGGCCGATGGTGCGGGGCTGGAAATATTCCGAACAGCCAGGAGAAGAAAATACCGCCATCAACGGACTGGCGTTGCTGGTGGCCATTGCGGCCGGCCTGGGGTGCGCGGTGCTGGCGAGTGGTGTGTGGCTGCCGGAACCGGCGCCAGTCGCGGCACCGATTACCCCGGATTGGTAGCCAGAAATCAACCCGACAGGAAGGTCACCGCAGTGACCTTGTTTGCCATGATCCTGTTGCGGCGCGCAGATTATTTTGCGCGGAACTTGTCATGACAGGCTTTGCAGGCCTCGCCGGTTTCGCCGAAAGCCTTTGCAATGGCAGCCTTGTCACCGGTGGCGGCCACAGTGGCAAGATTGTTGGCCGCAGCGTTGAAATTCTCGCCGATCTTACCCACTTCTTCCATGTTCTGGAAAAACTCCGGCTTCAGCTTGGTGTCCTTCACTTTGCTCATGTCGCTGCCGGGCGGATACAGTGCACCCATGCCGGAATTGGCAACCGCTGCGATTGCATTGGCGGCGGCGATGATCTGATCCTTGTTGAAAGGCGCAGATTCATCGACTGTCTGGGCTTTGATCTTGCCCATGTTCCAGCTCATGAAACCATAGCCGGCCTTGCGATAGTAAATGGCGTCTTCAACTTTCATCTCGGCGAAAGACAGCGATGTGCCAGTAAACGTCAGCACACTCAGCGCCAAACCAGCAAACAACTTCTTCATGAAACACCTCTCCTGAATATGAGCATTCACTGAAATCAGTCGAGAGGTTATCAGATCAATGAGTCAATCTGTAGACCGGATTGTCCAGCCCTGCAGCATGGGCGATAGCGTTTCAGCAGCGCATGCTGCTTCGATGGTTTCCGGCGGCCAATCCGGTTTGCGGTGACGTGCCCCCGGTTGATCTGCCGCGCGACTCAGAGGTGGGCCGGATGCCCGGTGCCCGGCTGAATGATGTCCGGCTGTTTGCGGCCGAAATAGCCAATCAGCAGATCCCGCTGCACCTGGCGCATGCGCGCGGCGTAGCGTTCCAGTGCGTGGCCGCCTCGCCACACGTAGTAGTTCAGGGCAAGGAATCGCCAGGGTGCGCTGATGGCGGGATACCAGGGCAGGATGGTCATGGGCAGGCCCAGTTGGCGCCGTTCCCGGGGACCCAAGATCAGGGAGGAATTGCTCAGATGCTGCTGGTACAGGAACCAGCGCTTCAACGCGGCCATACGGGGGCGGCCTTCGAGTTCCGGCAGGTACCGAGAGCGCGGTTCATCCCGCAGGGCCTGTCCCAGCTGGCGGATTTTGTCATCGGGCAGGCGGTGAGTCAGAAAGGTGTGGTAGAGCTTGCGCAGGCCGTCGCCTTCGGTGATGGCGAGCCACTGTTCGTCCACTCCCATCAGCCAGCCGACATAGCGCCACAGGTGCAGAAAGGCGTGGGCCTGCTTTTTCCGCACCGGGACCCCGAATGCGCGGCTGCCCAGCAGAGCCGCCGGGCCGAATGCCAGGTAGGTCGCCTGCATGTCGATTTGATTGATGGGCAGGCCCCACTTGTCGGCTTCCCAATCCGGTTTGTTCAGCAGGTTGCGGCGCACCAGGGCGTGCACCAGGCGCACCCGGATGGTGGTTTTGAAGCCGTCGCTGAAGCGGTTCATGCCGCCGATCTCGGTTACATCATTCAGCCATTTGCCGGTTTCCCCCAGACGCTGCGAGGTGTCCTTGCGCAGGGAGCCGGAGCTGGCCAGAGTCTGGTTCATGCTGTTGAAGTAGGCGTAGCCGCCCATCAGCGCCATGTCCCGCAGCACGTAGAAGCCGACCTTGCCACCCAGATGGGAAACCGCCGCGCCGGTGTCCAGCAGCGCGCGATTCAGCCAGGGTGGATCGCGATCCACCAGTGCGAAGAAATCCCGCAACGGCTGCGGCGGGTTGTCGAGGCTGTCGATACCCCGTTCCAGTGCCTGGTCGAACATCGGCTTGGCCACGCGGGGCCCGGTGGCGAACAGCCAGTCCACCAGTTGATCCATGGCGGGGTCGCCCTGCCACAGAGCCTCCTGCACCTGCTGCCATTCCGCTTCCGTGGGGGGCAAGGGCTGGCCGAAGACCAGCTTGGCCACGAAATCGGGAATACGCTTTTTGCGGGCGCTGTGCCAGGGCATCAGGCGCACGGGGGCGGGGCGGGATTGCGGGCGGGACAGCGGCGCGACAACGGCAGTCATGGAGGGGGAATCCTGTTGTGAGCAAACGGCGATCAAGCTACTCTATTACGAGTAATTGCTCATATTCAACTCGCATTTTGGACGATCGTGCATGCGCAAGACACCCCGGCAGCAGCGTTCGCGGGAAATGGTCAACCGTTTGCTGGATGCCACTGCCGCCACTTTGGCCGAGCGGGGCCTGGACCACACCACCACCAACCACATCGCGGAGCGGGCGGGGGTGAGCATTGGTTCGCTCTATCAGTACTTTCCCGACAAGAATGCGCTGGTGGAAGCGCTGCTGGAACGGATGGCCGAAGAGGCGAGTGCCCGCTTCCGCTACCGGGCCGAGCGGGCCGACTTCAGCCAGATGGATCTGCGTTCGGTGGCCAGTCTGGCCATCGCCTATGGCATGCAACGGATGAGCGCCGACCCGGTGGTGCGTGAACTGGTGCAGAACTGGAACCGGATACCCATTCGCAAGCTGCTGGATCCCCTGGAGCGCTTCTTTCTGGTGATGGCGCAGCCCTATTTTCTGCACCGTTACCGCGATTATCCGGTGCAGAATCTGGAGGCCAAACTGTACGTACTGATCAACGCCGTACTGTTCACCGTCATCCATTTTCACGAACAGGAAAACCCGGTCATACGGCAGGATCAGTTGATCCAGACACTCACTGATATGATCGTAGGGTTGCTGGAGGCGCCGCAGCCCGCTAGTCCAAACGGGTGATGCTCCAGCCGGCGCCCGGTGTTGGAATCATGGTTCACCCAACAGTTGTTCACCCATAACAAGAAGAAACGACCCATGCGTTACCTGTTGATCGTTGTGGCCACTTTGTTGGCCGCCTGCAACCAGCCGCTGGAGCGCACTGAGTTGCAAGTACCCGCGTTTTCGGCCGATGTGCTGGAGCGCCTGCGTGAGGCCCGTCTGCTCAATGGTGACGAGGTGCTGGCACAGAAACAGCTGCTGCAGAGTGACCCGGCCAGCCGCTATCGGATCGTCGATCCCTATCGACCGGCCACGCCGCTGACGCTGGCCCAGTGTAACGCCGACCTGCATTGCCGCTACGCGCTGCTGGCCACCGGTTTGCCGCGTGTGCAGTTTCCCGCGTCGCCGCTCGTGCACCAGTGGTGGCAGAACCGCATCACGGCTGCCGACACTGCGCCCGTCTGTGGCGTGCAGTTCCTCGATGATGCCAGGGTGGAATATCGCTTGCAGACCTTTGCCAATCTGAACGCGCTGCAGGCGGAACCGGGCTTTGTGCTCACCCATTTCCAGCCCTGCGGCGCCTGTTCCAGTCTGCAGGATCTGGCGGTATACGGTGAACTGGATCTGACCGTGATGGCGAAAACCTGCAGCAAGCGCTTCAGCCTGACGGAGAAAAAAGCCTGCATGCAGCAGATCGGTTTCACCGAAACCTGTGCCGAAGCCTGGGCCTACAACGCACAGCAGACAGCGCAATCCTGCCGGCTGGTGTGCATTGCCACCTATGGCTTGCTGCCGCTGCTCAAGGGTGAAGAAAACGTGCCGCCGGTGGACGCGGACGGCAACCTCAATCCCTGCATTCTGTGCGATGAAATGATGTCGGGGCCGGGCTTCCAGTACAGCGCCGGGCGCATCCGCCGCAATTCCGGCATTCTGTCGGAAATTGATCGCCCAGAGGATCAGGTTTATGCTGTGCCGCACGATTATTTCTGACGATTTCGCGGAATTTTTTCCATGAGTGATGCAACGATCAAGCTGGTGCAAGCCTATTACGCGGCATTCAATGCCGGTGACATGACGATGTTTCTGGGCTTGCTTGCCGACGATGTGGTGCACGACATCAACCAGGGCAAGCGGGAAATCGGCAAGGCCACCTTTGCGGCGTTCATGGAGCGCATGAATGCCCACTATCGCGAGCAGCTGGTGGAGATGGTGATCATGAGCAATGCAGCGGGTGATCGCGCCGCGGCGGAGTTTGTGGTGGTGGGGGAATATCTGAAAACCGACAGCGGATTGCCTGTCGCGAAAGGCCAGCATTACCGCTTGCCGGCGGGTGCTTTTTTTGAAATTCGTGGTGGCAAAATCGCGCGTGTCACCAACTACTACAATCTGGAACACTGGGTTTCACAGGTTTCTGCCTGAATGGGCGCGGTTCAACTTTTATGTCTTCCGCTTGGCGGTACCTTGTCTGTGTGAAGCCGTTTTGAACAGCGCGCTGCCAGCAGCAACAGTGACTGGAACATTTCTTCCGTTCGCCAAAAGTCCTGTTGTTCCGCCCACGCTCCTTCCATACTCGTAACGCCTGGATGCCCTGCTGGCATCTGACTTTCACCGGTCTTTCAAATACAACGACAACAAGTGTGAGGGATAACATGTACGACTACACCCGTTTCTATATCAATGGCCAGTGGGTAAATCCTGCAGTGGAAAAAACACTGGACGTCATCAATCCGGCGACGGAAAAGAGCATCGGAAAAATTTCGCTGGGCAGTGCCGCCGACGTGGACAAGGCGGTGGCAGCGGCGAAGGCGGCGTTCGCATCGTTCGCGCAAACCACACGGGAACAACGCATCACACTGCTGGAAAGTATCCTGACGCAATACCAGAACCGGCTGGAAGAACTGGCCCTGGCCATCAGCGCAGAAATGGGCGCACCGCGTTCACTGGCACTGAAGGCGCAGGCCCCCTGTGGCCTCGCCCATCTGATGACGACACTGGAAGCGCTCAAGCAATATGCATTCGAAACCCGGCGTGGCTCCAGCTCGCTGCGCCGCGAACCGGTGGGCGTGTGCGCGCTGATCACGCCGTGGAACTGGCCGCTGAACCAGATCGCCTGCAAGGTGGCGCCGGCCATCGCTGCTGGCTGCACCATGGTGTTGAAGCCGAGCGAAATCGCGCCGATCAGCGCCGGTATTTTTGCCGAGATCCTGCACGCGGCCGGTGTGCCGGCTGGCGTCTTCAATCTGGTCAACGGCGATGGCCCTGGTGTGGGCACGGCGCTGAGTGGTCATCCGGATATCGACATGGTGTCGTTCACCGGCAGCACCCGCGCCGGTATCGCCATTGCAAAAAATGCGGCGGATACAGTGAAGCGCGTGGCACAGGAGTTGGGCGGCAAATCCGCCAACATCATTCTGGATGATGCGGATCTGCAAGCGGCAGTGGCGGGCGGTGTGGTCACCTGCTTCACCAACAGCGGCCAATCCTGCAATGCGCCGACGCGCATGTTCGTGCCGGCGAGCAAGCTGGCGGAAGTGGAAGCCATTGCCACCGCCACCGCACAAAACATGCAGCCAGGAGATCCCACTCTGGAAACTACGGCCATGGGGCCGGTGGTCAGTGATACCCAATTCAAAAAGATTCAGGCGCTGATCCAGAAAGGCATCGACGAAGGTGCCAAAGTACTCACCGGCGGCACCGGCAAACCCAACGGGCTGGAAACCGGCTATTTCGTCAAACCCACCATCTTCAGCAACGTGCGCAACGACATGACGATCGCGCGGGAAGAAATTTTCGGCCCGGTGCTGGCGATCATTCCCTATCAAAGCGAGGCAGACGCCATCGCGATGGCCAACGACACGGTGTACGGGCTTTCCGGTTATGTGTCCGGCAGTGTGGAGCGGGCGAAGAAAGTGGCGTTGCAGTTGCGCACCGGTACTGTTCACCTCAATGGCGCGCCAGTTGATTTCGCGGTGCCGTTCGGGGGCTACAAACAGTCCGGCAATGGGCGCGAGTGGGGCGAGGAAGGCATCACCGAGTTCACGGAAGTGAAATCACTGCTGGGCTGGAATGTGTAATCAGCCCAGCGGTTTTCTCAGCGGCGCCGTCCTCCGCCCATGGGCATGGGGCGGGGTCGCGAGGGAATCGACGGTGGCCGTGAGTACGACGGACGTGTCGAAGATTGTGTGGGCGGCCGCGCGACAGGTTGACTGACACTGGGCGGGCGCGAACTGGCCGGTGGCTTGCTGATGGGCTGGCTGACCGAGGGTGCAGATCCACCGGGATACTGGCCGCTGGCGGGTGGCAGTGCAATCGGGTGGGTGGGCCTGGGTGGTTCGCCTGTCACCGGCGGGCGACCATCACCGGGCGGACGCGTGCCTGGCGGATGCACCGGATGAGGCGGCGGTACGATCACTGCAGGCGGGTAGTAGGGATAGTATCCGCCGTGATACCAGGGATCGTAATAGCCCGCTCCGACGCCCACGCCTACATGAACGCTGGTGCTGGTGTTGTGATCCTGACTGGCGCAGGCGCCCAGCAGTAACAATGCGATGCTACCGATCAGGGTGCGACGTGCTTTCATGGCGCCACCTCCCCGTTTTCTTCCCCATGCCATTCCAGCACGCCTACCGCTGCGCCAGTGGGGTCGGCGACGATGGCCACCTGCCCATTCATGCGCTCTGGCGCCGGTGCCAGCAGAATTTCACCGCCGAGGGATTTCACCTGTGTCAGTGCAGCGGCGATGTTTTCCACCCGCAGGAACGGCAGCCAGGCGGGCGCAATCTCTGGTTGATCGGCGGGCAGCAGGCTGAGGGCCGCTCGTGCGTAACCATCCTTCACCAGCAGCTGGCGTGAGCCGCCTTCGTCCAGCGGATAAGGATCGTAATCACCCACCTGCTGGTAGAACGTCACCGCCTTGTGCGGATCGCGTGTGAGCAGTTGCATCCAGATCCACTCACCGGGTTCGGCCAGATAATCTTCGGGATCGCCGTCGGGGCGGTGGATCAGGCCGAACAGGGCGTCTTCGGCATCTGCCATCAGGGCGTGATCACCCAGCGTCGTGCTGCGCTGGGTGGCGAGCACTGTCTTGCCGCCGGCTGCTGTCACGCGCTGCGCGGCGGTTGCTACTGATTGCACGGAGACATAACCGATCCAGCGGGCGCGCGCTGTGCTGTTTTCGGGCCGTGCACGCTGACGCAGGGCGCCCAAGGTGCGGCCTCCGTGCAGAATCAGTTGCAGATCGTCGGCGGGTTTGAATTCCCAGCCCAGCCAGGCGTGATAAAACGCCTGAGCACGGCTGGCATCGTGAGTGACCAGATCAGCCCAGACGAATTTGCCGGGAATCCGGGTGGTTTCCGTCGCCAGCAGCGGCGCGCTGACAAGGGCAGGTAGCAGGCTCAACAGCAAGTGCAAAAAAACGTGAGAGCGTTTCATGGGCGTCCGTTCATGAAAGTGCAGGCGGTTTCCGTTTGGATGGTGACAGATTCGTCAGGCGGGCGCCAGCGGGTGGAACGTGGTGCGAACCTGATGTGTGGCATGGACTTCGCAAGCGCCAGTGTCGCGGGATTGTCATCCGATGATGTTGGGATGGTGAGCGCGTATGCGAACCGTCGGCGGCCTTGATAATTGTCAAGATCTACGCGCTTTGCCGCTCCTATGATCAGAAGATCGTCGGAACCGTTTGCTGCCAGCCGACGCGCTGTTATCCCCCCATTCGAAACCAGGCCGGTGGTCCGGTAGCCATGTCCAAGCCAAGGAGCGCTTTCGATGTCTTCCCAAACTGTTCAGTCCATTCGTTCGCCGTCCGCCCTTTCTGCCGTCGCCGCGCCACTGAATGCCGACGAGTTGCGCCGCATGCACGCCTGGTGGCGCGCGTGCAATTATCTGGCAGTGGGCATGATTTATCTGCGTGACAATCCGCTGCTGCGGGAATCCCTGGCGGTGGAACATATCAAGCACCGGCTGCTGGGCCATTGGGGCGCGAGCCCGGCGCTGTCGTTCGTGTGGACGCACCTGAATCGCCTGATCAAGCGTGATGACCTGAATGTGATTTTCATTGCCGGCCCCGGCCATGGTGCGCCGGGTGTGTTGGGGCCGGTGTATCTGGAAGGCACGTACTCCGAAATCTATCCCGACAAAAGTGAAGACGCCGAAGGCCTGCAGAAATTCTTCAAGCAGTTTTCCTTCCCCGGCCATATCGGCAGTCATGTGACGCCGGAAACGCCGGGCTCGATTCACGAAGGCGGCGAGCTGGGTTATAGCCTGTCCCATGCATTTGGTGCGGCGCTCGATAATCCCGATCTGATCGTGGCCTGCGTGGTGGGCGACGGCGAGGCAGAAACCGGCCCCCTCGCCACCGCCTGGCATTCCAACAAATTTCTGAATCCGATTCGCGATGGCGCGGTGCTGCCGATTCTGAACTTGAACGGCTACAAGATTGCGAATCCCACCATCCTGTCGCGCATCAGTCACGAGGAGCTGGAAGCGTTGTTCATCGGCTACGGCTACACGCCCTATTTTGTCGAAGGCGATGATCCTGACACTATGCATCAGAAAATGGCCGCGACGCTGGACGAAGTCACTGCCATGATTCGCAGCGTGCAGCAGCGGGCGCGGGACAGCGGTGTGGCGGAGCGGGTGCGCTGGCCGATGATCGTGCTGCGTTCGCCCAAGGGCTGGACCGGGCCGAAGGAAATCAAAGGTCACAAGGCCGAAGGCTCGTGGCGTTCACACCAGGTGCCGTTCGCGGATGTGCGGGAAAATCCTGCCAGCCTGAAAGTGCTGGAGACCTGGCTGCAAAGCTACCGGCCCCAGGAGCTGTTCGATGCGGACGGCCGTCTGCTGGACGAATACCGCAATCTGGCACCCACGGGTACACGCCGCATGAGCGCCAATCTGCACGCCAATGGCGGCCTGCTGCGGCGTGATCTGAAGCTGCCGGATTTTCGCAATTACGCGGTGTCAGTACCCACCGCCGGCGCCGTGCGTTATGAAAACACCAAACCGTTGGGAGAATTTCTGCGCGATGTGATGCGTAACAATATGTCCAGCTTTCGCGTGTTCGGGCCGGATGAAACCGCGTCGAACCGTCTGCAGGCGCTGTACGAAGTGTCGAAGAAAACCTGGATGGCGGATTTGCTGCCGGAAGATGCGGACGGTGGCGAACTGTCCCGCGATGGCCGGGTGATGGAAATGCTGTCGGAGCACACATTGCTGGGCTGGTTCGAAGGCTATCTGTTATCGGGGCGTCATGGTTTCTTCCACACCTATGAAGCGTTCGCCCACGTGGTGGATTCCATGTTCAACCAGCACGCCAAGTGGCTCGACATCGCGAAAAATCACGTGCACTGGCGCGCGCCGGTGGCGGCGCAGAATATTCTGCTGTCGTCCACCGTGTGGCGGCAGGATCACAACGGGTTTTCTCACCAGGATCCCGGTTTTATCGATGTGGTCACCAACAAAAGTCCGTCGGTGACGCGCATTTATCTGCCACCGGATGCCAACACCTTGCTGGTCACCGCCGATCAGTGTCTGCGTTCCACCGACTGCATCAATGTGATCGTGTCGGACAAACAGAAGCACATGCAGTTCACCACCATCGACGAAGCGGTGGTGCATTGCGCCAAGGGCATCGGCATCTGGCGGCGTGCCAGCAACGACGAAGGTGTGGAGCCGGATGTGGTGATGGCGGCCTGCGGTGATGTGCCGACACTGGAAGCGCTGGCGGCAGTGGCGATGTTGCGGGAGCGGTTGCCGGATCTGAAGGTGCGCTTCGTCAACGTGGTGGATCTGTTCAAGCTGCAGCCGGATACCGAGCATCCCCATGGGCTTACCAGTCGGGAGTTCGATAGCCTGTTCACCACCAGCAAGCCGATCATTTTCAATTTTCATGGTTATCCCTGGCTGATCCACAAGCTGGCGTATCGCCGCACCAATCACGCCAACCTGCATGTGCGCGGCTACAAGGAACGCGGCAATATCAATACGCCGCTGGAGCTGGCGATCCTGAACCAGATCGACCGTTTCAATCTGGTGATCGATGTGATCGATCGGGTGCCGGGGCTGGCGGTGCGGGCAGCCCATCTGAAGGAAGAGATGAAAAACGCCATTATCGATAACCTGAATTACGCCCATACTCACGGCACGGATCGGACGGAGCTCAGCAACTGGGTATGGCCGTACTGAGCACGGAGGTGCGCCATGACGAAGCGGCTGATCTATCTGATCCGGCATGGTGAAACCGAGTGGGCGCTGAATGGACGTCACACTGGCAGCACGGATATTCCGCTCACCGACAACGGTAGAACGGTGGCACGCCAGCTGGCGCCGGTGCTGGCGAAAGTGTCGTTCGATCTGGTGCTCAGCAGTCCGCTGCAGCGCGCCCGCGAAACCTGCGAACTGGCGGGCGTGGGTGCGCAGGCGCAGCTGGATGGGGATCTGGTGGAGTGGAATTACGGTGCCTATGAAGGACTGACGCCGCAGCAGATTCGCGCGGGCAATCCTGATTGGCTGGTGTTCCGCGATGGCTGTCCTGGCGGAGAAAGCCCGGAGCAGATCGGCGCACGAGTCGATCGGGTGATCGCCCGCGCCCGCGCCTGCCAAGGCAATGTGGCGTTGTTCGCCCACGGTCATTGTCTGCGGGTGCTGGGTGCACGCTGGATTGGGTTGCCGGCCAGTGGTGGCTGTCATTTCCTGCTGGATACTGCCACGTTGTGCGTGTTGAGCGAATATTACGGCAATCCGGCGATCAAATACTGGAACGCGCCGATTGCGCACTGAATCCGTTGCGGTTCAATACAACTACAAGGAATCTGTCTTCATGTCCGACCCGAAAAATTCCACACCTGCCATTGTCAGTCTCGGTGACGAAGACGCGGTGCGCAAGCTGCTCACCGACACCCTGTTCGGCCTCTGGGCCACCGTGAACAATCTATCGCGGCTGCGACCTTCCAAACGCGAACGTTATCGTGTGTCCATTTTCGGTTCTGCCCGTCCGCAACCGGATCACTGGGTTTACCAGGAAGTGAAGAAACTCAGCGAAGCGCTGGGTTTGCTGGGATGCGATATTGTCACCGGCGGAGGGCCGGGACTGATGCAGGCGGCCAACGAAGGTGCGCAGGAAGCCAGCAAGCACAGTGATGTGCAGAACTTTGGTATTCGCGTGGAATTGCCGTTCGAACAGAGCGTGAATCCATTCGTGGAGCAGGCGTTCGAGCACCAGACTTTTTTCACCCGCCTGCACCAGTTCGTGCTGATGTCCGATGCGTTTATCGTGGTGCCCGGCGGCATTGGCACCGTGCTGGAAGCGACGATGATCTGGCAACTGCTGCAGGTGCGACAGCTGCACGATGTGCCGCTGATTTTTGTTGGCCCCATGTGGCGCGGCCTGGTGGATTGGGCCAGCGCACAGATGTTGCGGCCGGGCTTTGAACTGGCGAGCCCTGGCGATATGCAGATTCCGTGCTGCGTGGATACGGCGGAGCAGGCGATCGCCATCGTGCGTGAACATCACGAGCGCTGGAAAGCAGAACAGAAAACGGCGGGCTGAAAGTCCGCAGACGCTGACAAAACATTGGGTGCCACGGCGGGCGGGCTGCGTCCGGTGCAACAGGGAGAGTGTCATGGCAACACGCAAATCGAAATCGGCGGCAACGGAATCCGCGCACAGCGGACTAGCGCCGGAAGCGTTGGCGCAGGCGGTGGAAAAGTACGTGCGCTACCGCCTCGGCTGCCCGCCGGAAATCACCACCGCCCATCACTGGTATCAGGCCCTGGCCAGTTGTGTGCGCGACCAGTTGATGCAGCGCTGGCAGGCATCGGTGCACACCTTCGCCCGTCAGGACGTGAAGGTGGCCTGTTACCTGTCGGCGGAATTTCTGATGGGGCCGCAGCTGGGCAACAGCTTGCTGGCGCTGGGTATCGAGGACACGGCCCGCGCCGCCATGCGCAGCCTGGGTCAGGATCTGGATGTGCTGCTGGAGGAAGAAGAGGAACCCGGCCTGGGCAACGGTGGCCTGGGGCGACTGGCCGCTTGCTATATGGATTCCCTGGCGACGCTGGAAGTGCCCGCCATCGGTTATGGCATTCATTACGAGTTCGGCATTTTCGATCAGGTGATTCGCGACGGTTGGCAGGAAGAACGCACGGATCAGTGGCTGGCGCGAGGCAATCCCTGGGAACTGCTGCGGGCCGACGTGTTTTATTACGTGAATTTCGGCGGCCACACGGAACAGCGCAGCGGGCCCGATGGTCGTCTGCAGGTAATCTGGCATCCTGGCAGGCGGGCGAAGGGCATAGCCTGCGACATGCCGGTGCCGGGTTATCGCGTCAACACCTGCAATACCTTGCGGCTGTGGAAAGCCGCAGCGGAGGAATCCTTCGATTTTCAGGATTTCAACCAGGGCGACTACTACGGTGCCGTGCAGGAAAAAATTCTGGCGGAAACATTAACTAAAGTGCTCTATCCCAATGACGAACCTGACGTGGGCAAGCGTCTGCGCCTGGCGCAACAATATTTCTTCGTGTCCTGCTCGCTGCAGGACATGCTGCGCCTGCTGGAACTGAAAGGTGAAGCGCTGGCGCATTTTCCCCAACTGTTTGCCGTGCAGCTCAATGACACTCATCCTGCCATCGCGGTGGCGGAACTGATGCGCCTGCTGGTGGATGAACGCGGCCTGCCCTGGGACGACGCCTGGGACATCACCACGCGCACGTTCGCCTACACCAATCACACATTGCTGCCAGAGGCGCTGGAAACCTGGGGTCTGCCGCTGTTCCAGCAAATGCTGCCGCGGCCGCTGGACATCATTTTTGAAATCAACCGGCGCTTTCTGGAAACCGTGCGCGCTCGCTTTCCCGGTGACGATGCCCGTCTGGCCCGCCTTTCGTTGATTGACGAAACCGGCGAACGCCGCGTGCGCATGGCGAATCTGGCGACGGTGGGCAGCCACAGTGTCAACGGCGTTGCACGTTTGCATTCTGAATTGCTGACGCAAACCGTGCTGCGGGATTTCGCCGAACTCTGGCCGGAAAAATTCCGCAACGTCACCAACGGTGTTACGCCGCGCCGCTTTGTCGCGCTGAGCAATCCTGGCCTGGCGCGACTGCTGGATGCAACGCTGGGCGAGGGTTGGCTGAAGGATCTGTCGCAACTACAGGGACTGGAATCCTTCGCCGACGATCCCGCATTTCGTGAACAGTGGCAGCGGGTGAAGCGCCAGAACAAACTGTTGCTGGCGCAGAAACTGGAACAGCGGGCCTGTGTGACAGTGGACGCCGATGCCCTGTTCGACATCCAGGTGAAACGCATTCACGAATACAAACGCCAGCATCTCAATCTGCTTCATGTGATCACTCAGTACCAGCGCCTGCGGGACAATCCGCAGCTGGACATCGTGCCCCGCTGCGTGATCTTCGGCGGCAAGGCAGCCCCCGGTTACCGCATGGCGAAGCTGATTATCCGCCTGATCAACGGCGTGGCCCAGGTGGTGAACAACGATCCGCTGGTGGCTGGCCGGCTGCAGGTGGCGTTCTTCCCGGATTTCAATGTGAAGAACGCGCACTTCATCTATCCGGCGGCGGATCTGTCGCAACAGATTTCCACGGCAGGCAAGGAAGCCTCCGGCACTGGCAACATGAAATTCACCCTCAATGGTGCGCTCACCATCGGCACGCTGGATGGCGCCAACGTGGAGATTCGCGACGCGGTGGGGGCCGACCATTTCTTCCTGTTCGGGCAGACGGCGGAGCAGGTGGCCCAGCGTCGGGCAGCGGGCTACCGGCCCCAGGACATCGTGGCAAACGATCCCGAACTGCGCGCCGTGCTGGATCTGCTCGGCAGCGGTCTGTTTGCCAACGGCGATGACGCGCTGTTCCAGCCGTTGCGGGATCATCTGCTTTGGCAGGATGACTATCAGCTGCTGGCAGATTACCGATCCTATCTGGATGCGCAGGCCCGGGTGGAGCAGGTGTGGCGCGATCATGATCGCTGGATGCGTGCGTCGATCCTGAATGTTGCGCGGGCAGGGCGGTTCTCCTCTGATCGTGCCATCGCCGAGTATTGCGAGCAGATCTGGCAGGCGAAGCCCGTTTCAGTGACACTGGAGCAAGCCGCCAGTACGCCGGCCACTGTTCCCGCCCCTGTCACATGATGAGGTACACGCATGCAGTCGGATTCCGTTGCCAGATTCAGTCTCCAGCCCGGCACTCACCTGCCCCCCGGTGCATGGCCCGACGATGACGGCGTGAATTTCTCGGTGCTGGCGCGGGATGCGGTAGCGGTGGAGTTGTGTCTTTATACCGATGGCGATGCGCAACCACTGCAGTGCATCCGGCTCGATCCCCGCCGCAACCGTACGTTTTTTTTCTGGCACGTCTATGTTGAAGGTGCGCGGCCCGGGTTGCGTTATACCTGGCGCGTGGCGAATGCGGGACAGGATCTGGCGCAGGTGCCGGAACTGCTCGACCCCTGGGCGCGGGCCGTGGATGACGAACACTGGAACCGCCGCGCCACCATGGCGGGGGACTGGGGCCATGCTCTGCGCGCCATCGTCACTGCACCGGCAGAGCGCGATCCGTTACTGCAGCCGGTGAGCTGCGATCTCAACGATGCGGTGATCTACGAAGTGCATGTAGGCGGCTTCACCCGGCATCCGTCTTCCGGTGTAAAGCATCCAGGCACCTTCGCCGCCCTGATCGAAAAAATTCCCTATCTGAAAGCGCTCGGCATCACGCACGTTGAATTGCTGCCGGTGATGGCGTTCGACGAACAGGATGTGCCGCCCGGCGTGGCGGAACTGGGTCTGCGCAATTACTGGGGCTACAGCACCTGTGCGTTTTACGCGCCCCATCCGCGCTACTGCATCGATCCGGCGCGCGCACCGCAGGAATTCCAGGACTGTGTGCGGGCGCTGCACGCGGCGGGCATCGGCGTGCTGCTGGACGTGGTCTTCAATCACACGTCCGAAGGCGGACGCACCGGGCCAGTAATCAACTTCAAGGCGCTGGCCAACGATATTTTCTATCATCTGGATCGCAATGATCCGGGCAACTATCGCGACTACACCGGCTGCGGCAACACCGTGAACTGCAACCATCCGCTGGTGACGAATTTTATTGTGCGCTGCCTGGAATACTGGGCGGCGAATCTGGGTGTGGATGGCTTTCGTTTCGATCTGGCCAGCGTGTTCGCCCGCGATGAAAATGGCAACGTGATGGCGAATCCATTTTTGCCCTGGAGCATCGAGCTGTCACCCATTCTGATCGAGCGGCCGCTGATTGCCGAAGCCTGGGACGCAGCGGGCTTGTATCAGGTGGGCGCGTTCCCCGGCATGCACTGGTCGGAGTGGAACGGGCGTTACCGTGATCTGGTGCGACGCTTCGTGCGCGGCGATCGCGGACTGATCGGCGAACTCGCCACCCGCCTCACGGGTTCCAGTGATCTGTACGGCGCATCCAACCGCCTGCCCGCCAACGGCATCAACTTTTTCACCTGTCATGATGGTTTCACCCTGCAGGATTGGGTGAGTTATAACGGCAAGCACAATGTGGCGAACGGCGAACAGAACCGCGATGGCAGCGATGACAACCTGAGCTGGAATTGCGGCGCAGAAGGTGAGAGCGATGATGCTGCAGTGCTGGAACTGCGCCGGCGCCAGGCCCGCAATGCGCTGGCGATTCTGCTGCTGAGTCAGGGCGTGCCCATGCTGCTGGCAGGCGACGAAGTGCTGCACAGCCAGCGCGGCAACAACAACGCCTGGTGTCAGGACAACGAGTTGAGTTGGTTCGACTGGACGCGGCTGGAATCCCAGGCTGACATGCTGCGGTTCGTGCGGGAACTGATTGCGCTGCGCAGGCGTCATCCGGCGTTGCGGGCGCGACGTTTTCTCACCGGTGACATTCAGGCAGACACCAACGCGCCGGATATCCGCTGGCATGGCCGCGAACTGGATCAGCCGCCGTGGCATGATCCTGATGCGCAGTTGCTGGCGTTCACATTGGCGCCCACGCAACCCGACGAGGCGCCGCTGCATGTGGTGCTGAACATGGCGGACACCACCTGCACGGTTGCGCTGCCCCAGTGGCCGGGACTGCGCTGGCGCCGTGCGCTCGATACCGCCCGTGTGAGCCCGGACGACATCAGGCCACCGGCGGAGCAGGTTGTGTTGAAAGCAGGTGAATATCCGGTGCAGGCTCACAGCGTAGTGGTGCTGGAAGCGCGCGGATGACAGGAAGATTTTGGCGGCAATATCCACGGTAACGCGCCGCTGTCACCACAGCGTATTGATCAGCTGGGCCGGCGTTGACCACTCTGCTCGGATATCAGCGCCAGCGCGCTTTCCAATGTCTGCCAGCGCTGCCGATGGGAATCCGTTGCCAGCAGATCCTGCTTCAGTGGCGCAGGCAACGGCAGCAGCATGATCAGGTAATTCATGATCTGCTCGCCGGTCAGTGTTTCCACCGCGATCGACAATGACTGCAGTCCCGCCAGCCGGATCAGCTGCTGCAGAAAACCGCTCCACTGGGCGTCGTCATGATCGTCGGCATCGTACTGCTCGGCGCGGGGCTCCGTCACCGCCTGCCACAAACCACTGTGTTCCTGCCGAGCTTGGCTCAGTGTCACCCGCTGTTCGCCCTGGATCGTGATGCCGAGCAAGCCATTTTCCCGCTGACTGAAATCCACAATGCGCGCGCTGGTGCCCAGGTCATAGAACGGCAGCGCGGTGAGGGCCGGTGTCAGATCCGGGGTGATGACTTCGTGCCGTTCCGCGCCTGGTCGTAGCAGCGCCACGCAGAACAGCGATTGCGAGCGCATGCAGTGCGACACCATGTCCAGATAGCGTTTCTCGAAAATCTGCAGCGGCATCTGGCAACCCGGCAGCAGCGGTGTATTCAGCGGAAACACAGGCATTTCAGTCGAAGTCATTGTGCGCTCCTGCCATTACATACGACGCAGCAGCGTGACGGTGGCAATGCCCAGGATCGTCAGCGTCACCGAGCCAATCAGATGCGTGCCGATGGTGGCTGCTACCCAGAACAGCTTCTGCTGCTGGATCAGCGCCGCCACCTCGGCAGAAAACGTCGAGAACGTGGTGAGCCCGCCCAAAAATCCGGTGATCACCAGCAGGCGCCATTCCGGCGACAGATGTGGATGCTGCAGGAACAGCGCCATGGCCACGCCAATCAGATAGCCGCCGATCAGATTGGCGGCGAGTGTGCCCACCTGCAGGCTGTGATGAAACGTATTCAGCCACAGGCCCAGCAACCAGCGCAAAGTTGCGCCGAGGGATGCGCCGATACTGATGGCAAGAATCGAATACAGCATGCGGTGTCCTTGTTGGCAGAAAACCGGGGGTCAACCGATTCTAATCGAAGGGCTGGATCACGTCTCAGGGATAAAGCCGCTGCCGCAGCCAGTCACCCTGATCGCTGCGCAGATACAACACGCGATCATGCAGGCGCGAAGGCCGGCCCTGCCAGAATTCGACGCGCTCCGGTGTCACCGCAAAGCCACCCCAGTGGGGCGGACGCGGCACGTGCAGCGCATACTTCGCCGCGTATTTGGCCGCGCGGGCCACCAGGGTAGCGGTGCTGTCCAGCGGCTGGCTCTGGTCAGATGCCCAGGCGCCCACCCGGCTCTGGTAGGGGCGCGAGGCGAAGTAGGTGTCAGACGCTTCCGCCGACACCCGGCGCACACTACCCTCGACGCGCACCTGCCGCTCCAGCTCCGGCCAGAACAGTGTCAGCGCCACAAACGGATTGGCCTCAATCTGGCGGCCCTTGCGACTTTCATAATTGGTGTAGAACAGGAAGGCGCCGTTCTCGATGCCCTTCAACAGCACCATGCGCGCCGACGGCCGGCCGTTTTCCACGGTCGCCACATTCATCGCTGTCGGCTCATTCACCTGGGACGCGATGGCTTCATCCAGCCAGCGGCTGAACTGCGCCACCGGATCGGGCAGACAATCCTCTGGCCCCAGGCGCTCGCGGGCGTAGTCGTTGCGGATGCGGGCGATGTCGTCACGGGTGGTCATGGTGGATTCCGGCGCTGAAACAGGACGTCAGTGTAACCATCAGAGCCGATCAGGTCACGGCAGACGCGGTCGTCGCCTGCGGGTAGGCGAAGCGACATCCTTCCAGTATGATCAATGTAAAGTTGCTTTCCATAAAATCAAAACAATAGGCAACTGGACAACCATTGAGACTTTTTCCGGGGGAATCTCATGCTGCGAACAACGAAAACGCTGCTTCTGCTGGCAGTGGCGATGCTGTCGGCCTGCGCCAAGGTGGACACCTGCAAGGTACCGGTGATTTACGATTTCGATCTGGCAACTAAACCCACCGCCGAGCAGATTGCCGAGTGCCTCAAGCCGTCCACCTTCAAGCTGCCCAGTGCCCGTGCCGACACGGTGCCGCGCATCGCCAGTCCCTGGCAGGTGTGCGAAGGTTCGCTGGCAGGCAAATCCCACGAGGAAATCTACCAATGCGCCGATCAGGCGTTCTGGCAGGGCTTTTCCGATGGCCGTCGCAGCGAGCGCGATCTGGCGGAGCAGCGGTTGAACAACGCCATCAAGCGCTTGCAGGACTGGGATGATCACGAACGCCTGGCCCGCGCCCACTTCCTGCGTGGCGCACTGCGGCTGGCGAGCGCCCTGGAAAACGGCAAGATCCAGTATTCCATCCTGAGCAATGTGTATGTGGCGCCTGACATGAAGCGTTCGCAGGCACTCGATCCCGACGGCATTGCCGCACCGGCGTTCCTGCAGGCGCTGAACATGGCCAATGCCGCTGTTTTCCGCCGCTGGGGAACGGCGACTGATCTGGCCAACCAGGCGGTCGACGACGCCTATCACGTGGGCATCGGAGCGGCGTTCGCCATCGGTGGCACCTTGATTGGTTTTCCTCTTTCAACCGGTGTGCCCGCGACCACGGTCACCATGATGGAAGAAATTCCCTGCGATGTGTATTTCTGCGTGGATAACACGGTCAAGGCGCCATTCTCGGTGCCGGGACTGGCGTTTCATCAGGCAGAAGGCTACGCCCGCGTCGGCGACCGCGACAACATGCTGCTGTGGATCGAGCGCGCCCGTCAGGCGCCGGGGTATGACGACTGGTATTTCAACTACATCGTGGAAGGTGTGGCCGCTGACCCGGACGGGTTTCTGCAGAAGTTCGCCCAGTACGGTGAAACCGGCAGCCCGTTCATGGAAGTCTACGCCAACAGCAATTTCGGCTGCGTGTTCTGCCACGGGCGGATGTGAATCTACGTGGCGTATTGTCTGTGCACAACGTAGAAAGGAAAAAAGCCCAGCCGATCGCGACTGGGCTATTTCGGTAAGCGGATCGGTTACATCCGCTCGATGATGATCGCCGGCGCCATACCGCCCGCCGCACACATGGTGACGAGGCCAGTAGCCTTGTCCTGACGCTCCAGCTCATCCAGCAGTGTGCCGATCAGCATGGAGCCGGTGGCACCGATCGGATGGCCCAGCGCAATCGCGCCGCCGTTCACGTTCACCTTGGCGTGATCCACATTCAGATCGCGCATGAACTTCATCGGCACTACCGCGAAGGCTTCGTTGATTTCGAACAGGTCGATGTCGCTCAGGTTCATCTTGGCTTTCGCCAGCACTTTCTTCGCGGCATTGACCGGCGCATTCAGGATGTACTCCGGCGCGTGGCCCATGTTCGCCATCGCCTTGATGCGGGCGCGGGGCTTCAGGCCGTGGGCCTTGGCGTAGGCGGGCGATGCCACTACCACTGCACCCGCGCCATCCACCACGCCCGACGAGTTACCGGCATGGTGCACGTGATTGAGCTGCAGGTTCGGCCAGCGTTTTTGCACCATCTGACGGTAGGTCAGGCCGGAGTCGAAATAGGGTAGATCCATCAGGTTGGCAAACACCGGCGCCAGTTCCGCGAGTTTCTCGGCAGTCGTGGTTGGGCGCGGGAATTCTTCATTGGCCAGGGCCAGCGAGCCGTCGTCCTTGTACACGGGGATCAGGCTCTTGGCGAAGCGGTTTTCGGCCATGGCCACGCCGGAGCGCCGCTGGCTTTCCGCCGCGAACGCATCCAGGGCGGCGCGGCTGTAGCCTTCCTCGGTGGCAATCACGTCCGCCGCGATGCCCACGTTGATCTGGGGGTACATTTCTCGCAGGTGCAGGTTCCAGCCGTCCAGGGGGCCGAGCAGGCCCTGTTCCTTCTGGTAAGACATCATTTCCACGCCGCCGGCCACGATCAGGTCTTCCATGCCGGACATGATGGACGCCGCGGCCATGTTCACCGAGGTGATGCCGCCGCCGCAGAAACGGTCGATGGCCACGCCGGAGGAGCGGATGTCATAGCCTGCGTCCAGCGCCGCCATGCGGGCGATGCACTGGCCCTGCTTCAGGTACTGGTAGTTGCAGCTGATGATGACGTCGTCGATCTCGGCGGTGTTCAGGCTGTTGCGCTCGGCCAGGGCCTTGAGCACGGTGGACATCAGGCGCTGGGGGTGGATTTCCCACAGGGCGCCCTTGCCTTGCTTGCCGACGCTACGGGGGGTGCGGGCGACGTCGATGATCCAGGCTTCTGACATGGTGGTTCTCCCTCTGTTTGTGTTGCGGAAAAGTGGAAAGAAAGGGTGACGAAAGCGCTCTATTCTAGCGCATGTGACTGATCAGTTCCGGGTGGAAAGCAGGCCTGGCCTGACAGATTATTTACCCTGGGTGAAAGATGGCGCCGATTGATCAAATGGCCGAATTTCTGGCACTTCCGGTCATAGTGCCTGCTCGCCTGAGTACCTAATATCGGTTTGCTTCGTTGTGCCGATTGAGTATTGTCTTCATGAGCAGTCTCCCGCTTTCCCCTGACCAACCCATCTTCCAGCAGGACGGCGATCTGCTGATCCCCAGCGCGCTGACCAGCGGCCCCTGGTATCCCGGCACCCAGCATGGCAGTGCGATGCTGCTGATGGCGGCGCTGGCGGCGGAGCAGCATCCGTCGGACATTCCCCGTCAGGTCACCCGCCTCACCGTGGACATGATGAAGGCCGCGCCGGTGGCGCCGGTGCAACTGCACACCGAGGTGCGCAAGGGTGGCCGCAACATGGAGGTGCTGGATATTTCGATTCGGGCCGGTGGCGAGGAATGCGTGCGGGCCAGCGCCCTGCGTTACCGGGTGGCGGACGTGCCGGTGGCATCGCGGATGAAATTCCAGGGCGAGGTGCCACGTCTGCCAGAGCCGCTGCCGGATGACCTGTTTTCCCACGCTGCGAAACGCGAAGGTTTTCATCACGCCATTGATGTGCGCATGGATGTGGAAGCGCGGCCCGCGATCATGTGGTTCCGCCTGAAGCAGCCGGTGCTGCCAACCCTGTTTGCCACGCCGTTGTTGCGGGTGGCGCTGGCGGCGGACTGGACCTACTCCATTCCCAGCATCGCGGATCGGGTGATGACAGGTCAGTGGACGATGAATCTGCCCTATTTCGGCATCAATCCCGACACCACCCTCAACCTGCACCGCCCGCCCGAGGGCGAGTGGATCGGCATCCAGACCCACGCCACCTACGACGACCTGGGCACCGGCACGGTGATGGGTCAGATCTTCGATCTGGCGGGGCCGGTGGGCTTCAGCACCCAGTCGATCCTGTTGCGCAACAGGGATCTTGGCGCGCAAAGCCAGAAGCAGATGCCGAAGGGCGCGTGAGCGCCTGACCCGCCCAGCCGCAGCCTGCAAACGGGGTGCCGGCGAATCTGAACTATTCTTGTCCTGGTTGCTCGAAACATTACGAGCGGTGTAAGCGGGCCACGCATTACCCAATTCATAAAACCTATCGAAACGATGATAACAATCAAATTTTAAAATCAAGCAAAGTGACTATGATGATCCCTGTACGCCGTTTCACACAGGGGTC
The DNA here is from genome assembly GCA_020062665.1 of Pseudomonadales bacterium. GTDB lineage: Bacteria > Pseudomonadota > Gammaproteobacteria > Pseudomonadales > Ketobacteraceae > Ch67. The sequence continues at coordinate 4,633 of JAGUVW010000013.1, read as the reverse complement.
ATCGCAGAGCTGCCCCCAACTCTGACACAAGGAGCCACATTATGGATAAGTCATCATCTTCAGCGGGCAAGTGCCCGGTCATGCACGGCAGCAATACCGCTGCCGGCACCACCAATACGGGGTGGTGGCCAAACGCCCTGAACCTCGACATCCTGCATCAGCATGACACCAAGACCAATCCCCTCGGCACCGATTTCAACTACGCCGAAGCCTTCAGGAAACTCGACCTGCAAGCCGTCAAGAATGATCTGAAAGCCCTGATGACCGACAGCCAGGACTGGTGGCCGGCGGACTGGGGTCACTACGGCGGTTTGATGATCCGCATGGCCTGGCACGCTGCGGGCAGCTACCGGGTGGCCGACGGCCGCGGCGGCGCCAACACCGGTAACCAGCGCTTTGCCCCGCTCAACAGCTGGCCCGACAACGGCAACCTCGACAAGGCCCGTCGCCTGCTGTGGCCGATCAAGCGGAAGTACGGCAACGCGCTGTCCTGGGCGGATCTGATGATTCTGGCGGGCAACATGGCCTATGAGTCCATGGGCTTCAAAACCTTCGGCTTTGCTGGCGGCCGTGAAGACATCTGGCATCCGGAAAAGGACACTTACTGGGGTTCGGAAAAAGAATGGCTGGCGCCCACCGGCAGCGAAGGCAGCCGCTATTCCGGTGAACGTGATCTGGAAAACCCGCTGGCGGCGGTGATGATGGGACTGATCTACGTGAATCCCGAAGGCGTTGACGGCAAACCCGATCCGCTGAAAACCGCTCGCGACATGCGCGTGACGTTCTCGCGCATGGCCATGAACGATGAAGAAACCGTGGCACTCACCGCCGGCGGCCACACGGTGGGCAAAGCGCACGGCAACGGCAACGCAGGCAATCTGGGCCCGGCACCGGAAGGCGCGGATGTGGAAGAACAGGGCCTGGGCTGGATGAATCACAAGACCCGTGGCATCGGCCGCGATGCCGTCACCAGTGGTATCGAAGGCGCCTGGACAACGCATCCGACCAAGTGGGACTACGGCTATTTCGACATGCTGCTCAAGCACGAGTGGAAGCTCACCAAGAGCCCCGCTGGCGCCTGGCAGTACGAGCCGGTGAACATCAAGGAAGAAGACAAGCCTGTCGATGTGGAAGATCCGTCGATCCGCCGCATGCCGATGATGACCGACGCCGACATGGCGCTGAAGGTCGATCCGGAGTACCGCAAGATTTCCGAGCGCTTCCACAAGGATCCCGCTTACTTTGACGATGTGTTTGCCCGCGCCTGGTTCAAGCTGACCCACCGCGATCTTGGCCCCAAGAGCCGCTACCTGGGCCCGGATGTGCCGAAAGAAGACCTGATCTGGCAAGATCCGGTTCCGGCCGTGAATTACACCCTGAGCGATGCGGAAATCGCCGATCTGAAAGCGAAAATCCTCGCCAGTGGTTTGAGCGTGTCTGAACTGGTTGCCACAGCGTGGGACAGCGCCCGCACCTTCCGCGGTTCGGATTATCGCGGCGGTGCCAACGGTGCGCGCATTCGTCTGGCGCCCCAGAAAGACTGGGAAGGCAACGAACCGGCGCGCCTGCAGAAAGTGCTGACCGCGCTGGAAAAAATCCAGTCCGGTTCGAACAAGAAAGTCAGCATGGCGGATCTGATCGTGCTCGGCGGCACCGCTGCGGTAGAAAAAGCCGCGAAGGCTGCAGGTGTGAATATCACTGTGCCGTTTGCGCCGGGCCGTGGTGATGCCACCCAGGCGCAGACCGATGCGGATTCCTTCGATGTGCTGGAGCCCATCCACGATGCTTACCGCAACTGGGTGAAGAAAGACTACGTGGTGCAGCCGGAAGAACTGATGCTGGATCGCACCCAGCTGATGGGGCTCACCGCACCGGAAATGACAGTGCTGATCGGCGGCATGCGGGTGCTGGGCACCAATCACGGCGGCAGCAAGCATGGCGTGTTCACGGATCGCGTCGGTGTATTGAGCAACGACTTTTTCGTGAACCTCACCGACATGTCCTACAGCTGGAAACCCACCGGCCGTAACAGTTACGACATCGTCGAGCGCAAGACAGGCAAAACCAAGTGGACTGCGACCCGGGTGGATCTGGTGTTCGGTTCCAACTCGATCCTGCGCGCTTACGCCGAAGTCTATGCCCAGGACGACAACCGCGAAAAATTCGTGCGGGATTTCGTCAAGGCCTGGGTGAAGGTGATGAGCGCGGATCGCTTTGATCTGAAGTGAGTTGATACGCTGGCGAAAACAAAAACCCCGGTCGTGCTGGCCGGGGTTTTTTATTGCGTTGTGATTGGCAAAAAGAACTTTGAAAAAACAGCGCTTAGTCTCCCCGCAAAATCCGCTGCGCACCCTGCTCGGCAATCATCACGGTGGGCGCGTGGATATTGCTGCCAGTGATGGTCGGCATGATCGACGAATCAATCACCCGCAGGCGTTGCACGCCATGCACCTTCAGATTGGCATCCACCACCGCCATGGCGTCGTTGCCCATGGGGCAGGTGCCGGCGGTGTGATAAACCGTTTCCACATGATCGAGAATCCATTGCCGCAATTCGTCGTCTTGCTGAATCGCGGGTCCGGGACTTTCCTCGCCACCATGAAAGGCCTGCAGTGCGGGCTGGGCCAGAATCTGGCGCCCCAGCCGCACGCCGCGCACCAGTGCATCCAGTTCCTTGCGCTGGCTGAAGTAACCGGCATGGATCACTGGATCGGCAAAGGGATCTGCACTGCGCAACAGTACCCGGCCCCGGCTGTCCGGACGCAGATGACAGATGTGCAACACAAAACCGGCGCGCATGGGCGTGAACAGGCCGCGGCCATGGGGCTGCATGCGCACGGCGGCAAACTGCAGCTGCAGATCGGGAATCGGTTCATCCGGATGGGAGCGCACAAAGCCGCCGCAGTCCGTGGGCGTGAAGATAAAGGGTTTCTGGAACAGCATGCGGGCGAAGAATTTCAGGCTGTTCAGGCGCGGCGCGACCGCCATCGACGTGCCACTCTTGTCCAGGCATCGGATGATGACATCGGGGTGATCCTGCAGGTTTTCCCCGACGCCGGGCAGATCGTGCACCAGCGCAATGCCGTGCTGGCGCAATTCTTCCGCCGGGCCAACGCCTGACAGTTTGAGCAGATGGGGGGAGTTGATGACACCGGCACTGAGAATCACCGCCTTGCGTGCGCGCAGTATTTCACGGGATCCGTGGGGAGCTTGGCGACAGATTTCCACACCGGTGGCGGTTTTGCCTTCGAAGCAGACGCGGGTGACGCGGACATCGCTCATCACCGTCAGATTGGGGCGCGACAGCGCATCGTCCAGAAAGGAATAGGCGCTGTTGGCACGCTGGCCGCCGGGCGTCTGGGTGACCTGGAAGAAGCCGCAGCCTTCCTGCTGGGCGCCGTTGAAATCGTCGTTGAGTGGCAGGCCCGCTTCCCCGCAGGCTTTTACAAACGCTTCGCTGACAGGAAAGTGAGCGTTGGTGTCCACCACATCCATGCTGCCCTGATCACCGTGCCATTGATCGGCGCCGCGCTGCTGGCGTTCCGAGTGGCGAAACCAGGGCAGTACGCTGGCATAGTCCCAGCCCGGATTGCCAAGCGCGGCCCAGTGATCGTAATCCTGTGGATGGCCGCGGGTGTAGATCATGGCATTCACCGAACTGGAACCGCCCAGGGCCCGGCCGCGGGGCCAGAAGAAACGCCGGTTGCCCGTGCGTGGATCGGGCTCGGTGTGGTAGCGCCAGTTGTAGCGCCGGCTGTTCATCAGCACCAGCATGTTCAGCGGATTGCAGTTGCGAATCCAGTAGGTGCGATCGCTGGGCCCTGCTTCGATCAGGCAGACCCTGTGGCGCGAATCCGCCGACAGCCGGTTGGCGAGCACACAGCCCGCCGATCCGGCGCCCACGATAACGTAGTCAAACTCGGCAGCGTTGTGTTGTTCGGTGTCGGCTGTCATGCGGATTCGCTCCCGGCGTGCATCACGGCGCGATTTTCTTTTTCAGTGCCCGTGTCAGCGCCAGCGGCAGGTTGGGCAGCGAACGCAGCACCCAGGGCAGCACCTTGCGTTTCACGCCATTGAGGGATTCCGGCACCATCACTTCGATCAGGTGCGGGCCGTTGTGCGCCAGCGCATATTCCAGTGCCTTGCCCAGATCTTCTGCCGTGCTTGCGCGCACGCCGTGCACGCCCATGCTCTGTGCCAGTTGGGAAAAGTTCAGCACCGGGCCGTTCAGATCCAGTTGCGCCTTGGCTTTTTCCCCCACCTCAAGGGCGCCGACGCGCTCGATCTCGATATTCAGCACCGAATACGAGGCGTTGTTGAAAATGATCGAGGTGACGTTGAGCTGTTCCCGCGCCATGGTCCACAGGGATTGAATGGTGTACATGGCAGTGCCGTCGCCGATCAGGGCGATCACCGGGCGATCCGGGCAGGCAATCGCTGCACCCACCGCATTGGGCAGGCCCTGACCGATGGCGCCGCCGGTCAGCGTGATCATGTCGTGGCGGGGCGCGCCAGCGGTCATGGCGTTCAGCATCAGGCCTGAGGTGATGGATTCGTCCACGATGATGGCGTTGTCCGGCAGGAAATGGCCCACGGCCTTGCAGACTTTCTCGGCAGTCAGGCGGCCGCGGGG
>JAGUVW010000091.1 GCA_020062665.1 Pseudomonadales bacterium | reverse complement strand
GGTCGCCGCGCCCAGCAGGATGGTGACGATCAGGTCGCAGCCGAGAGAGCCCGCGAGCCGGGTTTTTTCCACACTGGAGTGCGCATTCCAGTAGCGCTCGGGAAAGGCCTTCAGCGCCCCCACCACTTCGGGATCCGACAGCAGCAGGAACAGGGTTTCGAAGGTTTCCTGGGTGGATGCTGCCAGTTCCTGCCCCTTGGCCTTGGCGGCGCGCATTTTCTGCTCCAGGCCGTTGATGTCGCCGGTCATGATGCAGCGCTGGATGTCCGCCCATTCCAGCCCGGCCTCCAGCAGGATCGGGGCAACCTGCTGGATGAAGTCGGCAAACTCGGTGACCCCATCCCACACCCCCTGGCTGAAGGCGCCGGCATACACCACGCCCTTTTCCAGCAGGTTCATGCGCTGCAGTTCCTGGTTCTGGTACACCGTTTCCTGCTGGATGCCGGTGACGATGGCGTCGAGGTTCTGGCGGAATTCCTTGCGGAGGCGATTGGCGTCGATGCGGGCCTGGGCGTCGCTGTCGGGCTGGAAGTGAACCTCCACCGGGCCGGGAATCAGGCCGCTGGCGCGGGCCTTACCCTGGGCGTCGGTGGTGCCGCGCACCTTGATGGAGGGGTCGCGGGTGCAGGTGACTTCGAATGGCATGTTCGCCACCGGGTTCTGTTCCAGGTCGTCGTACACATAGTGCACATCGACCCATTGATCCGGGGTGCGGCATTTGGCGGTGCGGGGGGTGGTGTCGCCCATGAGTGGCTTCCTTGCAGTGAACGCTTGTTACTAGAAAGACAGGGGGCAGATTAAAGAATGGCGAATTGGCTGAAAATTAGTCAGCACTCACCGATTGAGACTCAGATGTCATGACGATAAGGCGAGGTGGAATTTCACTACAAAGAGGGATGTATCCCCAGCTGAGATACATATGCTCTTGGCTGGCATTCGCCCTCATCCATATCAAACTGAACGATCGAAAAAAATAATCAGGACGGCATTATGAAAAATACGACCCTCTATTCCGCTGGATCAAAACTCATCCTTGGCATGACCCTGGTTGCCACACTTTCCGGTTGCGGCTTTCAAGATCCACCTCTGGGCATATTTTCTTGGCGGGTCAATACCGAAAGACCCGTTCTCGTTGCTGACAATGAAATTTATTCACTAAAGGGCAACACGAAAACCAACGCATTCACGCTGACGCGCTACCAGAAAAAAAAGCCAGTGTGGTCTCGGGAGTTCAGCATCGCACTGGATCCCGATGACACGGACAGTACAGATAGCGCGTCCATCAAGGTGGCTGGCCTTGCGGAAAGCAGCCGCCGCATCGCCCTGGTGGTAAAAGCCAAAAACAAACTGTTTGTTCTGTTGTATGACCAGAACGGCAATCGTTTACAGCAGGCTGAACTGTCGTTGGAGTCCGAATACAAGGCTTATCCCGAGTTCAATGCCCAGGGCGACACGCTGTTTGTGATGATCACCCAAACGGATGGTTCACAGTCGAATGCTGAAGTGTACGAACTCGACAATGACGTGCTATCGAGCCGTTTCCAGCGGCAGATTTTCCCAGACCAACCTAATTTTCACATCACTGACGACGGCGCGGTGATTAAACTGAATCAATCGTTGGTCATCGGTCTGGATGAGCACTGGCAACAGCGCTGGCAATTGATCGCCCCCACGGATATCAGCTTTGGACACATGCTGGCGAACGAAACCACCGCACTCGTCACTCAACAAGGTGTTTTTCCGGGCATCAATTTTATCGATAGCGCAAGCGGCGCTGTCCGGTTCGTCGCCACCACACGGACACCTTACATTTCTGCTCTCGGCAGCGACGGAAACCCGTACGTGCTGGAATACGGGTACAATCAATACCTGAAAAAAATCGATAGTGACGGCAATGTGTTGTTCCAAAGCACGGCAACTTATGACGAGTACCGCAGCGTGCAAGCGGTAAAGGAACTGGCATCCGGCGAACGGGTCATATTGAGTTCCTATGATCAATCTGAAGGAGACGTCTTCGTCACCAACGAAGTTTCGAGAATCGACTGGATCAATGCCGATGGCACAACCGCGCGTTCCTACACGGCACCCGGCAAGCACAGTTACCATCCTTATGACTGCCTGTTATGCGGCAGTGACAATGATCGTCCAGGCTACTTCCTGAAAAACATCCATATCGAAGCTGACGGGGATATTTTTGCCAGCGGTTCGTATTCCTCACTGTTGCGAGCCTCCAAAACGTCCAGTCTCTGGAGTTCTCAACCATTTTTTGGAAAGGTGGATCTCAGTAAGGTCGACCCGTAACGCAATCCGGGCTTCACTCGCTAGCGCGGGTCAATGCTGCGCGGCGACGGATTCCGTCGCCGATGGGGGTTTGTTATGATGCCGCTCCCCAGCCCAGCACCCTGCTTTCCATGCGACTTCTCTGCGTCCTGTTACTGCTTTTAGCGCCCCCCTTCGCCTGGGCGGATACCCTCTGGCTGAAGAACGGCGACCGCCTGACCGGCAAGATCCTCTACATGGACGGAACCGCCGTGGCCTTCAAGTCGAAGGTGGCCGGCGAAGTGCGGATCAAGCGCAAGAAGATCCGCTCCCTTTCCTCATCGATTCCACTGCAGGTCAGTGTTGGCGTGCCGGCCCGGGTGGTAGTCAGCCGCATTCGCGACGGCGCGGATCACGGGCTGCTGCTGGACGATGGCACCGCCGTCAGTCTGGACGATCTGAACCGCCTGGTGCGCCCCCACCACTCGAACCAGGACTGGCAGTGGGAAGGCCACCTGGATCTTGGGCTGGATCTGCACAAGGAACCGGGCGAAGAGACGCACAACGTGCACAGCAAGTTCGATACCCGCGTGTTCAACCTGAACTGGCGCCACGAAGCCCGCGCCGACTACGAGTACGAAACCGAGGACGACGAAACCAGCGAGCGCAATTACGAGGTGGAGTACAGCGTGGACTACTTCTTCCACCGCCCCTGGTTCGCGCGACTCCATACCCGCTACATCCGCGACTATTTCGAGCAGGACCGTCGTGATCTGGGCATCGGTGTTGGTCCCGGTTATCAGTTCTGGGACACCAGCCAGGGCCGTTTCGGCATCGACCTGCAGGCGGTGCGTTACCGGCTGGCGTTCGACATCCGGCTGGACGATCTGTCCGAACCGGTGGTGTTTCTGCTGCATGCGGTGGGGCTGGGCTGGGATTTCCAGCACGAATGGCTGACGCCGGAACTGGAGTTGTTTGCCAATGGCCAGATCCTGCATCCCCAGGAGTACGATATCGACCATGTCACGCGCAGCGAAAGTGGCATCCGCTATCACCTCAACGGCCATATCAATCTGACATTGCGCATGGACTACGACCAGTTCAAGCAGGATGACACCACCAGCACCGAACGCCGCTACCTGCTGGGACTGGGCGTGAAATGGTGAGCGACTTCTGTTTCATATTGTAGCGATCATGGCAACCCCGCCGGCGCCTTCTACACTTGCATTGATGGGTGCTTGATTCCTTCCTGATTGAATGACGTGCGGATGTCCACTATGGGTAACCTGGTTTTGACGCTGAGCGGCTGGTCGCTGGCCCGCACCGGCCGTTTTCTGGTGCTGTGTTTTGTGCTGGCCATGGGTTGTTTTGCCTGGCTGTCCTATCAGTTGATTCAGGGCATCAAGGTGAACGGCCCTGCCTATCAGGAGATCGTGCTGGTGAAGGATCTGGTGGCGGACATCCTGCCGCCGCCCCAGTACATCATCGAATCCCACATGAGCGTGCTGCAGGTGCTGGCCACCCGCAACCGCGAAAAGCAGCGCGCCTGGCTCGACAATCTGGCGCGGGTGGAAAAGGAATTCTGGCAGCGCCATGAATTCTGGCTGCAGGACACGGTGCTGCAACCGGAGCTGAAACAGCAGATCACCCAATCCGTGTTCGTTCCCGCCGAGAAATATTACGCGCTGGTGCACGACAAGTTTCTGCCCGCCATGCAGCGCGGCAATGTCAGCGACGCGAAGGTGTTCTTCAACGAACTGGATGAACTGTACAACCAGCACCGCGCTGCGGTGGACAAACTGGTGGCCGCCGCGCTGGCGCAACAGGTGCGCATCGAGCAGCAGTCCAATGCGGCGGTGAACCGTTTCGAGTGGATCATGGCGCTGGTGCTGCTGAGCGCACTGGTGCTGGTGGGTGGCTTCGTGCTGCTGGTGGTGGCCGGGTTGAAGCGTCGTTTCGGCGGCGAGCCGGTGGAAGTGGAGGCGCTGCTGCAGAAAGTGGCGGCGGGCGATCTGTCGCGACGCGGCGCGGCTCAGCAGGTGGAAACCCACAGCGTTCTGGGGCAGGCGGTGGCCATGAGCATCCAGCTGCGCGGCGTGCTGGGATCATTCCAGGCACTGGCCCAGGCGCTCGACGATACCGCACATCAGCTGCAGAAAAACGCCCAGGCCGGTGAACAGGGCGCCTCGGTGCAGCAGGACGACGCCCGCGCCATGGCCGCAGCGGTGGAAGAATTGTCGGTGAGCATCGACGCGCTGTCGCACACCGCCGCCGATCAGTTGCAGCAGGCACGCCATTCCGCCAGCGAAGCCACCCTGGGCCATCAGCTGATCGAGCAGAGCGCCAGCGTGCTGCAGAAGCTGTGTGATTTCATCGCGCGCCTGTCCGAGAACGTGCAGCGCCTGCAGGACAATTCCAAACGCATCGAATCCATCACGCTCACCATCAAGGATGTCGCCGAACAAACCAATCTGCTGGCGCTGAATGCCGCCATCGAAGCCGCCCGTGCCGGCGAATCCGGCCGTGGTTTTGCAGTGGTGGCCGATGAAGTGCGCAGCCTGTCCGCGCGCACGCGGCAATCCACCCACGAGATCGACCAGATCGTGGGGCGAATCCGCGAGGAAATCCAGCAGGTGGTGGGTGCAGTGGGCGAAGGGGTGAAGCTGTCGAACCAGGGCATGGAGTGCATGGGCCGCGCCAGCACCACCGTATCGGCGCTGCACCAGTCGGCCCAGACCCTGGCCCAGCAATCCCAGTCGGTGGCGTCGGCGCTGGCGGAGCAGAACAAGGCCACCCAGACGCTGGCGCAGGATGTTACCAGCCTGTCGGGCCGCGCCCAGAATCAGGCCCGGCAGGCGCGGGAATCCAGCCAGTCTGCCCAGCAGCTCACGGAAATGGCCGGCGAGATGGGCGCGCAGCTGAGCAAGTTTTCGCTACAATAGCGCCTCCTCCCGCCGCGACTGGCGGCCATGATAAATACTCTCCGGGGCAGTCGTTTCCATGTTCAACGTCATCGTGCGCAACAGCAAGGGCGAGCCGGTTTCCACCACCTTTATCGAGCAACCGGCCTGCACGCTGGGATCGGGCGCCGACAACCCGGTGGTGCTGGCGGGCTGGAAGGTCGGCAAAATCCACGCCGAACTGCAGCTGAAGGACGACGGCATCCACATCAGCAATCGCGCCAAACTCGGCTCGGTGCGGGTGAACGACAACAAGGTGGACAGCTACGGCCCGCTCACCCTGGGCGACACCATCGCCATCGGCGACTACCACATCAAGGTGCAGATCAAGCGCGGCGGCCGCCAGCAGGTGGAAGAATCCGCCGACGATCTGGACCGCCTGCAGCAGCGCGTGCGCGAGAAAGTCTACTGGGCCGTGGCCAATGCGCTCGCCAGCAACACCACCGTGCTCACCGACGACGAACACTTCGCCGCCGTGCGCCAGCTGATCGGCGCCGCTTTTGATTCCATGAAAAATATTCCTGCCAGCATTGATCGCACTCGCATCGGCCACGACGTGCTGAGCGAATTCGTCGGCAACGGCCCGCTGGACAAACTGCTGGAACTCACCGACGTCAACGAGATCATGGTGAACGCGCCTGGCGAGATTTTTTACCAGACCGACGAAGGCACCCTGCGCGCCAGCGACCGCTTCACCAATGACGACGCGGTGATCCGCGTGATCAAGCGCATCGTGAAGGATTCCGGCCGCCGCATCGACGAACGCGCGCCGATGGTGGATGCGCGCATGAAAGGTGGTTCGCGCATCAACGCCGTCATTCCGCCACTGGCGCTGAAAGGCCCGTCGCTCACCATCCGCCGCTACAAGAGCGAAAAACTCACTGCGTCGCACCTGATCAACTACCAGTCCCTGTCGCCCAACATGGTGAAGTTTCTGGATCTGGCGGTGAAGAACAAACGCAACATCGTGATTGCCGGCGGCACCGGCTCCGGCAAATCCACGCTGCTGAACATCCTGTCGAATTTCATTCCCGAGCACGAGCGCATCGTGACGATCGAGGATGCCGCCGAGCTGGAACTGTCGCAGCCGAATCTGGTGGCGCTGGAAACCCGCCCCGCCGATGTGGATGGCCATGGCGCCATTTCCATCCGCGATCTGGTGAAGAACAGTCTGCGCATGAGCCCGGACCGCATCGTGGTGGGCGAGTGTCGCGGCGGTGAAGCCCTCGACATGCTGCAGGCGATGAACACCGGCCACGACGGTTCGCTCACCACCATTCACGCCAATTCGCCGCGCGACTGTCTGAACCGCCTGGAAGTGCTGGTGCTGATGTCGGGCATGGAGTTGCCCATGTCGGCCATTCGCGCCCAGATCCAGTCCGGCGTGCACCTGATCATCCAGCAGACGCGCTTTCCCTGCGGCAGCCGGCGCATCACCAGCATCAGCGAAGTGAACGGTTTGGAGGGCAATACCATCCAGCTGGGGGAAATTTTCCGTTTCCAGCAGGATGGTTTCGATGCCGACGGCAAGGTGCAGGGGCGCTTCCTGGCCACCGGGTTCATTCCCAACTTTCTGGAAAAGCTGCGCGAGCGCGGCACCAAAATCGATTTTTCCATGTTTGAGTAGATCCGAATGGAAACCATTCATCCAGCTGCACAGTAGTCCCATGGGGGATTTTCGGTGCTATAGTCGGTCGTACTTTTGCGCGCAGAGACTTGTAAGTTTATTAGCCCTGCTCACGTTCATGGCTTCTTGCATCACGTGACGCAAAAGATCAGGCTGCGCGTTCATCACTTTGAGAAGCACAGTCAACATAATAATCACACAATAAAGATGGATCTTACTATATGAACTACGGAAACAAGGCCGGTGTGCCGGCACGACCACTCATGTCCCGCGCGTTGTCCTTTGCTGCCATAGTCATCACGCTTTTTTTGAGTGCGTGTGGCGGAAGCAAGCAAGACACGGCTACGCCCTATCTTTGGAATTCAAACATCGTGAATTCAGAGACAGTTCCCAATGAATTTATCTCTACCTACACCCAAGAGGGTGATCTGATCAGCATCCACAAGCAGTCCTACCTCAAAGATTACTGGCTGCAACGTCATGACAAGCAGGGCAACCTGCTCTGGCAACAGAGTTTTGTTACCGATCCAACAAGCCAGCTGCTGTACACACCTGGCGACAGTGGAGACGACCGTATCAATCTGCTCAGTGCATCGGTGAATACCGACATTACGTGGCGGGCTTTTGATGGCAATGGACAATTGTTGTCTACGCAGATTATTCCGGTTACCCAGCGACCAGAAGGAAGTATTACGCGCGCTGTTGCACTGGGCACAAGTCGCCTCGCGATGGTTTTCGCTGGAAAGCTTGGACAGCAAGCGTCACCGATAGAGGTCTATGAGTGGACGCCGTCAGATTTTGTTTTGCGTTTTCGCTCCACGATTCCGGCCGTTGATGCTTTCCCAGCACTGGATGCTGATGGCAATCTGCTGATTGTGGGCAAAAATTTGTTGGGCGCTGATAGCAAGGAGCATCCGGATATCGCGATCAAGCTGGACAGCCAACTGGAAGAAATGTGGGTTTCAACTTTTCAGAATGATGATGCCTATTTCTCAAACAGCAGTATGCCTTCTCATCTGCTTGCATCAGGCGATTTGTTGATAAACGAAACCCTGTTGAACGGCGGATATCGTGTGCGCATTGTAGACGGCATGACGGGCAACACCACACTGCGAAATCCAGGTAACGTTTATGCAGCGTTCGTGGGTGCGCGTGAGGATGGTGGCTATTATCTGGCATTTCAGGATCGGAGTTGGTCTGCGGAGGAAGGCAGCTACGTGAACTCGACACGTATCAAGGCCTTTACATCTGAAGGCAGTGAATTGAGTTACTTCGATTTGCCTACCGATAAAACATTCTTTCCTCAGGTAACCTTCGATCCGGCTTTTGGTTTTCACTCTTATCGGCTGACCTCGTGGACGCTGAACGACTACAAAAATGACAACACCAAAGAGGCCATGCAGGCGATTATCGAACTGTATGACACAACTGGGAATTTGACAAAAACCATCAAAGGGAAACAGGCGCATTGGGGTGCCCTCAATGGCTCACCGATGATCAATCATCAAATTGGTGAGCGTTTTGGCTCTATTCGTATCCAGGACAATGGACAGGTATTCACAACCGTTACCAGTTTGAGTCCCTTAGGAGGCAATAACAACCTGGTGCAATTCCGCGCCTACGAGTGATATATTTCAGGCACCGTCAAGGATAGGCGGTGCCTTTCAACAACTCTTCTCAGCAATCCCTCGCAGCTTCCACTAGCACATGAACAATGACTCGCACGATCACAACACAGCCAGCTGGATCGCCCTGGCCAATCCCAAATCGCCGGAAAATGTCGGCCTGGTGATGCGCGCTGCCGGTTGTTTCGGTGTGCGCGGCGTGTTTTATTCCGGCCAGCGCTATCATCGCGCGCGCCAGTTCATCACTGACACGAAAGATATGCACGAGCAGATTCCGCTGAACTGGAGCGAGGATCTGTTTGCCGCACTGCCGCCGGACACCGTGCCCGTGGCGGTGGAGCTGGTGGAAGGCGCCATCGCGCTGCCGGAGTTCGTGCATCCGCCCCGCGCGTTTTATGTATTCGGGCCGGAGGACTCATCGCTCACCCAGGCCCAGGTGAACCAGTGCCGCCAGGTGATCTACATTCCCACCACCGGCTGCCTGAATCTGTCCGCCAGCGTGAACGTGGTGCTGTACGATCGCCTGAGCAAATCCGCGCAGCGGGAGCAGGGCGACGACCTGATCCGCCGCAGTCGCGACACCAACAACCGGCTCAGGTGGCGACGGGACTGATCCCGCGCGCTACACTACCCATCCGCGCTTCATTCATCCCTTCCCGCCGGAGGATTCCATCATGCAGGATTTTCTGATCGTTCCGTCCACAGCGTTACCGCGCCGCCAGCTGCTGCAGTGGATCGCCCTGGGCAGTGCCGCCACTCTGGCCGCCTGCGCAGGCATCAAGCCCAACCTGCTGGCGCCGGAAGTGAGCGTGCGCAATGTGACCATGGGCAAGTTCGATTTTTCCGGGCTGGATTTTCTGGTGGATCTGCGGGTGAAGAATCCCAACGACATCAACCTGCCGATCACCGGCATTGAATACGGTCTGGTGCTGCAGAAGATCCGGGTGGCCGATGGCAAGCAGGCCCGCTCGGTGACATTGCCGGCCCTGGGCGAAACCGACATGCCGCTGCAGGTGACGGTGAATCTGCTGAAAACCGCCACCGAACTGGTGCCGCTGTTCCTGAACAAGCGCGCCGCGCCCAAGACGCTGTCCTATCAGGTGGACGGCCGGGTGAAGCTGGACTGGTGGTACATGCCCAGCATTCCCTTCAACAAGATGGGTGAAGTGCCGCTGCAGTTCGGCTGAGCGGCGGGCAGGCTAAACGAATACCAGATACGGCAGCAACTGATTGGCGAATGATGTCAGGAAACGGAACACCGGCAGCCCCACCACACTCAGCACGATCAGCACCAGAAATACCTGGGCGCCATAGCGGGCATTGAAGTAATCGTAGCGGCGCCCCAGCTCCGGCGGCAGCAGCCAGGACAGGATGTAGTGGCCATCCAGCGGCCCCAGCGGCAGCAGGTTGAACAGCATCAGCAGCAGATTGATCTGCGCCAGAATGGTGAGCGCCAGCAACGCTTCCCGCGGCAGATCGAAACCGGTGGAGTGGGCAGCCAGCGCCAGCACGTTCACCGCCACCACCGCGATCAGAAAATTCATTCCCGGCCCTGCCGCCGCCACCGCCGCCCGCGCCCAGGCGTGGTGAATGGTGCGCGGATCGAACGGCACCGGCTTGGCGTAACCGAATCCCACCAGCACCACCATCAGCAGTCCCAGTGGATCGACATGGGCCACCGGATTCACCGTCAGCCGGCCCATGTTTTTGGCGGTGTTATCCCCCAGCCAGGTGGACGCCTGGGCATGACCGAACTCGTGCAGGCTGAGGGAGAAAATGATCGCCAGCAGCAGGATGCCGAACACAGCGATCTGACCATTGAGCAACAATGCAAGCATCGGGGATTCAACCTTGGTGAGTAAGCGGATTCATCAGCCCAGCGTCAGCCCCACGCACTCGGCCAGCTTGCCATAGGCCTGTGCCAGCCATTCGCTGTAGCGGCTGCCGGGATAGTCCCAGCCCAGTTCATCCAGGGGCTGGCGCAGCAGCGGCGGCTGGCCGTCGACCTTGTCGATCAGGCTGGCGGGCACCAGCGCACCGGTGATCACACAGCCGATGTGCTGTTCCTGCACGCGTTTTTTCAGTGTCAGCAGATGTTTGACACCGGGCCTGGCTTCGGGATCCAGCAGAATGGCGGCGTCGGACTGGATGCCCAGATCTTCTTCCAGATAATGGAAGGCATCGTGGGCCAGCAGGAAGGGCTTGAAGCCGATGGCAAAGCGCGCGCGCTGTTCCACCAGTTGTGCCAGCAATCCCTGCTCGAAACGCTGCCGCTGCTGCTGCAACTGCGCCTGCCAGGCCGGGCGCTCGCTGGCCAACTGCTGCTCCAGTGCGCGCGCCAGCAGGATGGCATTGGGCACGCTCCACCAGATATGGGGATCAAGGCCATCGCTGCCGTGGTGGTGATGGCCGTGGTCGCTGTGGTGTTCGTGGGGAGCGCTGTGCAATGCGGCGCGGGCTGGCAGACGCAGCAATTCCGGCAGGGATTCCCAGGCCAGCTGGCGTGGATGCGGTTGTACGAGCTTGCGCAGGTAGGGTTCGCTGGCGGCCCCCAGCCACACCACCCGGTCCGCCCGCTTGATGCGCGTCAGATCACTGGGGGAAAGGGCGTAATCGTGAGTGGTGGCGCCGGCGGGCAGCAGGGTGTCCACCTGCACCGGCAGGCCGGCGGTGAGTTCCTGCACCAGCAGGGCGATGGGGCGGATGCTCGCCAGCACCCGGTAGGTGTCGGCATCCGCCGCCCGCAGGGTGGCTGGCAACAACGTCAGCATCAGGCATGCCAGCCACATCAACCGCCGATTCACGCTACAACGCTCCCTTTTTCAGGCTATTGTGAATTGAAGCACGGAAGTTTAGCATGGCCTGCCTTCGAAAGGGTCACCTACCACCATGACACTGGACACGCTGGTTTCACTGCGCGGCATCGGCCTGGACTTCAAACAGCGCACGGTGCTCGACCAGATCACCCTGGATATTCACCGCCGCGAAATCCTCACCATCATCGGTCCCAACGGCGCCGGCAAATCCTGCCTGCTCAAGCTGATTCTGGGGCTGTATCCGCCCAGCCGGGGCGAACTGACACGCACCAGCGGACTCACCATCGGCTACATGCCGCAGAAACTCGCGATCGATCCGAGCCTGCCGTTATCGGTGGAGCGGTTTCTGCGCCTGGCCAACCCCCAGGATGGCAATGCCATCGATCAGGCGCTGGGGCGGGTGGGTGCGCGGGCGCTGCGGCAGGCAGCG
>JAGUVW010000031.1 GCA_020062665.1 Pseudomonadales bacterium | reverse complement strand
TACTAACTACTCTTGACGAGATGTCATCAGCAGAACATAAAAACAAAACGTCCACCAACAACACCCACACTTTTTACTTCCAACAAACTTTTAAAGAGCCTTTTGATTTTCGGCCTCATCGACCGAGCGCAGAATTTTACGCTTTTGAAACCTGGAGTCAACCGCTTTTTCTAATTAATTTTCAGCAACTTCACAACTTGACAAAGCTACCGAAAACAGCGAGATCGAACATCTGACAAACCCGGTGCAAACATGCTTTAAACAATGCGTGAACCGGGCTTTTCTTTATAGTTCAGCTCTTGGAACGCCTCAAGCTGAGAGGCGCGCATTTTATGGAAGTGAATCTGCCTTGTCTAGCTTTGATGCGAATAAAAAACAAAAAAATCAGCACGATACCGAAGGCAATCGGCTTGACGTACTCGAGCTTTGCAGCCAAAGCAAAGTGGAAGAAGGCCAAAACAGCGATCAGGTACACCAGGCGGTGCAGGCGAACCCAGCGGGCCCCCATGCGACGGCGAATCGAATGCGTAGAGGTGGCGGCGAGAGGCATCATTAGCAGCCACGACATCAGCCCGAGGATAACGTAGGGACGCTCGGTGATTTCTTCGCTCACAATAGCGAAGTCCAGCCCACACCAGGCCAGGATGAAAGCGGTTAAGTGGAGCGTGATGTAGAAAAAACTCCACAACCCTAGCGGCCTGCGGGCGCCCATCCAGAGCGGTTGGCGCAGGAGTATCCGTAGCGGCGTCATGGCCAGTGAGCACCACAACAACACCAGCCCCCAAAAACCCAGCTGGTGCACTAGATAGGTAGCAGGGTCTGAACCAAGCTGATTCTGCGACATTTCCCACAGCAGGCTAGCCAAGGGACAGGCCGCAAGACTGTGGACGACAGCTCGCAGCAGATTCTGGCGACCCGGCATCAGTAGAGTTTCCTCAGGTTCATGCCCGCATAGAGGTGGGCTACTTCATTTTCGTAGCCGTTGAATTTGCGGGTGGGAATCCAGTTGGGATCGAAGAGCGAGTTGGGCAGGCGGCGCTCGCGTTTCTGGCTCCAGCGAGGATGATCGACCTCGGGATTAACGTTGGCATAGAAACCGTATTCCTGGGACGCCAAACGCTCCCATGTCGTGGGCGGTTGTTGTTCGAGGAAGCTGATCCGGACGATGGACTTGATGCTTTTGAAGCCATATTTCCACGGCACCATCAACCGCAAGGGCGCGCCGTTCTGGGCGGGGAGTACTTTGCCGTAAACGCCCACCACCATCAGACTCAGCGGGTGCTGTGCCTCATCCATTCTCAGCCCTTCGACATAGGGCCAAGGGATGGTGCTGCGGCCAAATCCCTGCGCAGGAAAGCGCTGCGGATCAACCAGGGTTTCGAAGCGCAGATATTTGGCAGATGCCGTGGGCTCACAACGGGAGATCAATTCCGCCAGCGGAAAGCCTACCCAGGGAACAACCATGGACCAGGCCTCAACGCAACGAAAGCGGTAGATTCGTTCCTGCAATGCGTGGGGTTTGATGAGATCTTCCAGCTGAAGCGTGAAGGGCTTCTGCACCGCGCCATCGATGCGAACCGACCAAGGTTCCACCTTAAAGCGTTTGCTGTTGGCAACCGGATCACCCTTGCCAGTACCGAATTCATAGAAGTTGTTGTAGCGGATGACGTCTTCGTAGGGAGTGAGGGTTTCGTCGATGGGGTCTGGATCAGGCGCAGTGGACGCAAGCTTCTGCTGCAGTAACTGTTCCCAAGGGCTCGGCGATTGGGCTTGCGCCGAAGCGGCGGAACCAGTCAACGCCAGCATTGCACCGGTGTACCCCAGGCCCGACAACCATTGCCGACGATTCCAATAGGTGGATTCAGGGGTGATTTCAGAGGGTTTGGGGTCGGATAATCGGGCGATTTTGATCTGCATGGGAATCTCCGGCGTCGATGTTGAGATTAGACGCCGGAGCCCAGGTTTTGTTACGGCCGGGGTGAGCGGAACATGTTGAGGGGGCCACTCAAGGCGTAGATCAGGAAAATGGCCCACAGCACACCTTCCGGATAGGTTGAGATAACCGCAATCGCCAGCACGATGATCAGAATCATGAAGAAGGGCACCCGCCCTTTCATGTCCAGCTCCTTGAAGCTGTTGTAGCGCACGTTGCTGACCATCATGACCGCAGCGAAGGCTGTCACGATGGCAGCAATGATGGCGATGATGGAGGAATCGTGGTCGATCTCGATGGATGTGCCCAACCACACCATGCCGGCCACCAGCGCAGCCGCCGACGGACTGGGCAGACCGGTGAAATAGCGTTTGTCGGCAGTTTCGATCTGGACATTGAACCGCGCGAGCCGGAGTGCGGCACAGGCAGCGTAGACGAACGCGACCATCCAGCCGACTTTGCCGAGTTCGTTCAAGGCCCAGGCATAAGCCACCAGCGCTGGTGCGACGCCGAAGGAAATACAGTCGGAAAGGCTGTCGTACTGGGCACCAAATTCACTCTGGGTATTGGTCATGCGTGCGACACGACCATCGAGCCCGTCGAAAATCATCGAGATGAATATAGCGATGGCGGCCTGCTCGAAGGCGCCATTGGTGGCGGCCACGATGGCATAGAAGCCGGAGAACAGTGCGCCGGTAGTGAACAGGTTGGGCAGCAGGTAGACACCCTTGCGGCGGACTTTTTTGCCGCCTTCGATTTCACCTTCGACGACTTCGAAGGTCATGCCGGAGTCATCGTGCTCGTGATCTTCGGTAGCGTCTGATTTGTCTTCCGCCGGCTTCTTGCCGGAGCCCTGCACCACACCCAAATTGACCGGGCCATGTTCCTTGCTGCTGTCTTTGTCTGTCATTGCTGTTCCTGCAAACAACTGTATGAAAGCGATACTTTGAGCCTAGCACCGCTATTTTTCAACCTCGCGACTGTGCGCTGCGACAATGCCGACGCCAGAAAGAAAAAACGCGGCCGGAGCCGCGTCTTCTCTTACCGATCCAAACTGATCAGTTTTTGGCCTTGTCGATGATCTTGTTGGCCTTGATCCAAGGCATCATTTCGCGCAGACGGGCGCCAACCACTTCGATCGGGTGGGCAGCGTTGTTGCGGCGATAAGCGGTCATGGAGGCGTAGTTGCTGGCACCTTCGGCCACGAACATCTTGGCGTACTCACCGTTCTGGATGCGCTTGAGCGCGTTGCGCATGGCGGCACGGGATTCGGCATTGATGACTTCGGGGCCTGTCACGTACTCGCCATATTCCGCGTTGTTGGAAATGGAGTAGTTCATGTTGGCGATGCCACCTTCGTACATCAGGTCGACGATCAGTTTCAGTTCGTGCAGACACTCGAAGTAGGCCATTTCCGGCGCGTAGCCCGCTTCCACCAGGGTTTCGAAACCGGCTTTCACCAGCTCAACCGCGCCACCGCACAGAACGGCCTGTTCGCCGAACAGGTCGGTTTCGGTTTCGTCCTTGAAGGTGGTTTCGATGATCCCGGTGCGGCCGCCGCCGATGGCAGATGCATAGGACAGAGCCAGGTTCTTGGCGTTGCCGGAAGCATCCTGGTAGATGGCAACCAGGTCAGGGATACCGCCGCCTTTCACAAACTCGGAGCGCACGGTGTGGCCGGGAGCCTTCGGCGCGATCATGATGACGTCCAGATCCTTGCGCGGCACGACCTGGTTGTAGTGAATGGCGAAGCCGTGGGCGAACGCCATGGTGGCGCCCTGCTTGATGTTGGGCTCGATTTCATTCTTATAGAGCTGGGACTGGAATTCATCCGGAGTCAGGATCATGACCACGTCTGCCCACTGCACCGCTTCGGGCACGGCTTTCACGGTCAGGCCGGAATTCTGCGCCTTGATGGCCGAGGCAGAACCGGGACGCAGTGCTACCACGACGTCGACACCGGAGTCTTTCAGGTTGTTGGCATGAGCATGGCCTTGTGAGCCGTAGCCGATGATGGCGACTTTCTTGCCCTGGATGATGGAAAGGTCGCAGTCTTTGTCGTAGTAAACGCGCATGTTGTTTCCTCTGGTTTCAATTGGGAACCGTTCCGGCTCCCCGTTCATTCAATGCAATTCGCACCGGTCAGAGTGCGAGGACTTTGTCGCCGCGGGCGATGCCGGACACGCCGGTACGCACCACTTCCAGAATCGAGGCTTCGCCCACGGATTCAATGAAGGCGTCCAGTTTGTCGCTGGTGCCCGCCAGCTGCACGGTGTAGACCGAGCTGGTGACATCCACGATCTGGCCACGGAAGATGTCGGCGGTGCGTTTGATTTCGGCGCGCTGGGCACCGGTGGCCTTGAGCTTGATCAGCATCAGTTCGCGCTCGATGTGGGCGCCTTCGGTGAGATCCACCAGCTTCACCACTTCCACCAGCTTGTTGAGCTGCTTGGTGATCTGCTCGATCACGCGATCGTTGCCGGTGGTGGTGAGCGTCAGTCGCGACAGGGTGTTGTCGTTGGTGGGCGCCACGGTCAGCGACTCGATGTTGTAACCACGCTGGGAAAACAGCCCCACAACACGGGACAGGGCACCGGGTTCGTTTTCCATCAGGATAGAAATGATTCGACGCATGATCAGGTCCGCTCCGATTTGTTGAGCCACATGTCGCGCATGGAGCCATCTTTAATCTGCATGGGATACACGTGCTCGGACGGGTCCACGTAGATGTCCATGAATACCAGGCGATCCTTCAGGCTGAAGGCTTCTTTCATGGCGTCTTCCAGTTCATCCGGCTTGGTGACCTTGATGCCGACGTGACCGTAGGCTTCGGTCAGCTTGATGAAGTCCGGCAGTGACTCTTCGTAGGTGGAGCTGGAGTGGCGGCCCTGATACTGCATGTCCTGCCACTGGCGCACCATGCCCAGGGACTGGTTGTTGACGTTGATGATTTTCACCGGGAAGCGGTACTGCAGACAGGTGGCCAGTTCCTGGATGTTCATCTGGATACTGCCTTCGCCGGTAACGCAGGCGACGGTGGCATCCGGGCACGCCACCAGACAGCCCATGGCCGCCGGCAGACCGAAGCCCATGGTGCCCAGGCCGCCGGAGTTGATCCACTGGCGCGGACGCTTGAACTTGTAGAACTGGGCCGCGAACATCTGGTGCTGGCCCACATCGGAGGTGATGATCGCCTCGCCGTTGGTGACCCGCCACAGGCTCTCGATGACCTGCTGGGGCTTGAGAATGTCGGGCTTGGTTTCGTAGCGCAGGCCGTGATAGGCACGCCAGGCATCGATCTGCTTCCACCAGGCGTCCAGTGCGGCTTTGTCGTTGCGCTCGTCGGTTTTTTCCAGTTGCTCCAGCATCTCGGCCAGCACCTGATCCACCGGGCCGACGATGGGGATGTCCACCGCCACGTTCTTGGAGATAGAGGCCGGGTCGACATCAATATGAATGATCTTGGCGTTGGGGCAGAACTTGGAGGTGTGGTTGGTGACGCGGTCGTCAAAGCGCACGCCGATGGCCAGAATCAGGTCGGCATGGTGCATGGCCATGTTGGCTTCGTAGGTGCCGTGCATGCCCAGCATGCCGATGAACTGCTTGTCCTCTCCGGACAGCGCGCCCAGTCCCATCAGGGTATTGGTGCAGGGGAAGCCCAGCTTGTGAACCAGATCGGTCAGCAGGTGGCTCGCATTGCCCTGAACGACGCCGCCGCCGGAATAGATGACGGGCCGCTTGGCCGTCATCATCAGATCAACGGCCTTCTTGATCTGGCCGGAATGCCCCTTGGTGACCACGTTGTAGGAACGCATCTTCACCTTGGCCGGGTAGCTGTATTCATAGGTCAGCGCCGGGCTGGTGAGATCCTTGGGGATATCGACCAGCACCGGGCCGGGACGGCCGGTAGATGCCAGGTAAAAGGCTTTCTTGATGGTGGCGGGAATATCTTCGGTCCGCTTCACCATGAAGCTGTGTTTGACGATGGGGCGGGTCACTCCGACGATGTCGGTTTCCTGGAAGGCATCGTTACCGATCCAGTCGGTCTGGACCTGGCCAGTGATGATGACCATCGGGATGGAATCCATATAGGCAGTGGCGATACCGGTGACGGTATTGGTGGCGCCGGGGCCAGAAGTGGCCAGCACCACGCCGACCTTGCCGCTGGCACGGGAGAAGCCGTCGGCCGCGTGGGCGGCGGCCTGTTCATGCCGCACCAGAACGTGGGTAATGCCCTTCTGCTGGAACAGTGCGTCATATATATGAAGTACTGCGCCGCCGGGATAACCGAAAATGGTTTCGACCCCCTCGTCCTTCAGGGCTCGGACGATCATTTCTGCGCCAGATAAGAGTTCCACGATCTCACACCTCGTCTTGAGCGCTGGTCATGGCCAGGGATGCCCAAGTCATTGCTTTCGTTAATGAATCTGTGAATTGCAGTGCCCCGCGCGGCTGGCGGCAGGGACTGTGGGTCTGAGCTAGTTGCGGCAGAACGGCCGGGGATGGGGCTGTTCCACCTCATACGCTTTGGGCATATGATTCTTCTAGCGAGATCGACGGGGTAAAGCAGATAGGACTGCGTTAAAGTGGCGATGTTCTCGCTCTAGCGCAACCAGCTTAGGGGATTCCCCGACCGGCCGCACCCACCTCAGTGAGCCGCATATGTTGACAGGCTTGGCCGTTTTGTCAATAGAAGTCAAAACCTTGCAAAGCCAGGTGACATGCCGGCTCCAGGCGTGTTTCAGCAGCTTGGCGGACGCAATTCACAGATTGTTCGCGTTTTCCTACGTAACCCTCACCTAAGCAGCTATATTTAAACGGAGAATTTTCCATGGAGCTTGGTACGACAATGAAAATGAACCGTTTCGCCCTGCTGGGTGCCGTTTTGACCGCTCTCGTGTTGGCCTCCTCAATCCAGGCTGCCGGCAAGTATTACAAGTGGGTCGACGCTGCCGGGGTTGTCCACTACGGCGAGAATCCGCCCGACCCAAGCAAGGCCCAGCTGGTGAATGTGAAGGTGGGCTCGTCCCGGGATGAAGCGGTGAAGGCGCTGGAAGAGAATCGCGCCAAGGCCGAGGCTCAAGGCCAGCAGGCAGCCGCTGACGCCGAGCAGAACAAGGTGTCAGAAGAGAACGCCAAGATTGTCGAAGAGAACTGCAAGATCTATAAGCAGAACCTGAGCGCCCTGAAGAACAGTGCCCGCATCCGCGAGAAGGATGAAAAGGGTGAGTACCGCTACCTGACCGACGAGGAAAAGGCAGAGCGGGAAAAGGCCGCAGAATCGTATATCAAGGATAACTGCAAGTAACAGTTTTCATTTTGATTGCATGAACAAAAGCCCCCGGCCTGAACACCGGGGGCTTTTGTTTTTTGTATGAGACGTTACTTGTGGAAGTGGATGCGATCGCCTTCGCGGTCGGCACGGATGATATCGCCGGGCAGGAAGCGGCCGGACAGAATATCCTGGGCCAGGGGGTTTTCGATCTCGCGCTGGATGGCGCGCTTGAGCGGACGGGCGCCGTAAACCGGATCGAAGCCTGCTTCCACCAACTTGTCCATCACCGCGTCGGACAGCTCCAGACTCAGATCGCGATCCGCCAAACGCTTGCGCAGGTTGGCCAGCTGGATGGTGGCGATGCCGCGAATCTGGTCGCTGGCCAGCGGGTGGAACACCACCACTTCGTCGATGCGGTTGATCAGTTCCGGGCGGAACTTGGTGGCGACGATATCCATCACCGCGGCTTTCATGCGGTCGTATTCGTGTTCGCCGGTCATGTTCTGGATGATTTCGGAACCCATGTTGGACGTCATCACAATCACAGTGTTCTTGAAATCCACGGTGCGGCCCTGACCATCGGTGAGACGGCCGTCTTCCAGCACCTGCAGCAGGATATTGAAGACGTCCGGGTGCGCTTTTTCGACTTCATCCAGCAGGATCACAGAGTACGGTTTGCGGCGCACCAGCTCGGTGAGATAGCCACCTTCCTCGTAACCTACATAGCCCGGCGGCGCGCCGATCAGGCGGGACACTGAATGCTTCTCCATGAATTCCGACATGTCGATGCGCACCATGGCGTCGTCGGTGTCGAACAGGAACGATGCCAGTGCCTTGCACAGTTCAGTTTTGCCGACGCCAGTGGGGCCGAGGAACAGGAACGAGCCGTTGGGGCGATTGGGATCAGCAAGGCCCGCCCGTGAGCGACGAATCGCGTTGGATACCGCAACAATGGCTTCGTGCTGGCCGACCACACGCTGGTGCAGGGCTTCTTCCATGCGCAGCAGTTTGTCGCGTTCGCCTTCGAGCATTTTGGAGACGGGAATGCCAGTCCACTTGGAAACCACTTCGGCGATTTCTTCCTCGGTGACCTTGTTGCGCAGCAGTTTCATTTCCATCATCTCGGCTTGCGCGGCCATGTCGAGGCGCTTTTCCAGTTCAGGAATGCGGCCGTACTGCAGCTCGGACATGCGCGCGAGGTCACCGGCACGGCGGGCGTGCTCCATGTCGATGCGGGCCTGTTCCAGTTCCTCCTTGATTTTCTGGCTGCCTTGCAGGGAGGCTTTTTCGGCGGTCCAGATTTCTTCGAGATCAGCGTACTCGCGCTCGATGCGACCGATGTCTTCGTTGAGTTTTTCCAGGCGCTTGCGGGAGGCTTCGTCTTCCTCTTTTTTCAGTGCTTCCCGTTCCATTTTCAGCTGGATCAGGCGACGCTCGAGGCGATCGAGTTCCTCCGGTTTGGAATCCATCTCCATGCGGATGCGGCTGGCGGCTTCGTCGATCAGGTCGATGGCCTTGTCCGGCAGCTGACGATCAGTGATGTAGCGGTGCGAGAGTTTCGCCGCTTCGACAATCGCGGAGTCGGTGATGTTGACGTTGTGGTGCAGTTCGTAGCGCTCTTTTAGGCCGCGCAGGATGGCGATGGTGTCTTCCACGCTCGGTTGATCGACCAGCACTTTCTGGAAGCGGCGTTCGAGGGCGGCGTCTTTTTCGATGTACTGACGGTATTCATCCAGCGTGGTGGCGCCCACGCAGTGGAGTTCACCGCGCGCCAGTGCGGGTTTCAGCATGTTGCCCGCATCCATGGCGCCCTCGCCCTTGCCGGCGCCGACCATGGTGTGCAATTCGTCGATGAAGAGGATGATGTTGCCTTCCTGCTTGGCCAGATCGTTCAGCACCGACTTCAGCCGTTCTTCGAATTCGCCGCGATATTTGGCGCCGGCCACCAGTGCGCCCATGTCCAGCGAGAGCACACGCTTGTTCTTGAGGCCCTCCGGCACTTCACCATTGATGATGCGCTGGGCCAAGCCTTCCACGATCGCGGTTTTGCCCACGCCGGGCTCGCCGATCAGCACCGGGTTGTTCTTGGTGCGACGCTGCAATACCTGGATGGTGCGACGGATTTCGTCGTCGCGACCAATCACCGGATCGAGCTTGCCGTCTTCGGCGCGCTTGGTCAGATCCAGGGTGTATTTTTCCAGCGCCTGCCGGGATTCTTCGGCATTGGCGTCTTTCACGTTTTCACCCCCACGGATTTTTTCGATCGCGGTTTCCAGATCTTTTTTGGTGACACCGAGTTTTTTGAAGATGCCGCCGATGGCGCCCTTGTCGTCCACCATGGCCAGCACAACGATTTCGCTGGAGATGAATTTGTCGCCGCGCTGCTGGGACAGTTTGTCCGCCAGATTGAGGATGCGACCGAGATCGTTGGACATGTGGACGTCGCCGCCGTGATCCTGCACCTGTGGCATGCGGATCAGTTGCGCGGTGATTTCATCCCGCAGCTGGCTGATGTTGACGCCGCACTGGGATAGCAGCGGACGCACGCCGCCGCTGGCGTCTTCCACCATGGCGGAGAGCAGGTGAATGGGTTCGATGAAGTTGTGGTCACGGCCGACGGCGATGGACTGGGCGTCGGAGATCGCCATCTGCAGCTTGCTGGTAAGGCGGTCGATACGCATGAGGGTTCCTCGTGGAGAATTCAGGTGTCAGTGGTGCGATTGCTACCTAAATGGGGTTGTGAAGGAGGATTTCAAGCGACGATAGCCGGTTGGGAGGGAGGGTTATTGAGTTGGATCAAGTTGGCGCGGGCTTAGGCCTCCAGCCAGATCAGCGACAGCATCCGCCCGGTAACCGATTGACGGCGGAAGGAAAAAAAGCGCGGATCCGCATAGGTGCAGAAGTTTCCGCCTGAGACTTTGTCGATCCCCAGTTTGCCCAGCCGCAAGCGGGCCAGCGCGTACAGATCCGCCTGCCAGCGCTCGTTGGCGTTGATATGGAAGCAGGTTTCCGCCTCGGGGTGAGTCGCCATAAAGGCCGCACGCACTTCATCCCCCACTTCGAAGGCATCGGGGCCAATGGCGGGGCCGAGCCATACCCTGATCTGATCGGGGCGCACCGCCAGTTTTGCAACGGTCTGCTCCAGAATCCCGCTCGCCAGTCCGCGCCAGCCTGCGTGGGCCATGGCCACGATGTCAGCACTTTCTGCGGTGAACAACACCGGCAGACAGTCCGCCGTATGCAGCGTACAGATCTGGCCGGGATCGCGGGTGAAAACGGCATCCCCTTCCCGTTCGATACCGTCGGCACTGGCTTCGATCACCTCCACACCGTGCACCTGCCTCAGCCACTGGGGCTCCTGCTGCCAGCCGAAATAGTCCGCCAGGGATTGCCGGTTGGCGAGCACGTGGCCAGGATCGTCACCCACATGGTTGGCGGTGTTGAAGCCATCGTAGGGATGGGCGCTGAGCTGGCCGGCGCGGGTGGTGACATAGGCCCGCACCCGCTGCCGAATGGCGGGCGTGACGTCGGGCCAGTCCGGCGTCAGCCACTGGTCTACCAGCGCGTCATTCACCCTGTTGGAGATCATCCCGCAGAATCCTCAGCATGGTCTGAAAATCCGCCGGCAACGGCGTTTCCCACTCCATATATTCGCCCGTGGCCGGATGGATCACCCCCAGCTTGCGGGCATGCAGAGCCTGGCGCTTGAAACCGCGCAGCGCTTCAATGAGTTCCGCCGTGGCCCCCTTGGGCAGGCGCAGGCGCTCGCCATACAAGGGATCACCCAGCAGAGGATAGCGGATATGGGCCATGTGGACGCGGATCTGGTGGGTGCGGCCGGTTTCCAGCTGCACCCGGATATGGGTATGGCCCCGGAACCGTTCCAGCACCCGGTAATGGGTCACCGCCGGCTTGCCGGAATGGCTCACCGCCTGTTTGGTGCGCACCGTGGGATGACGGCCGATGGGCTCGTCCACCTTGCCACCGCCGGTCATCACGCCACAGACGATGGCTTCGTATTCCCGAAACGCGGATTTTTCCTGTAATTGATCCACCAGGGAGGTGTGGGCCTTGAGGGTCTTCGCCACCACCAATAGCCCGGTGGTGTCCTTGTCGATGCGATGAACGATGCCGGCCCTGGGCAGCGTAGCCAGTTCCGGGCAGTGGTGCAGCAGGGCATTGAGCAGAGTGCTATCAGCGTTGCCGGCACCCGGATGCACCACCAGCCCCACCGGCTTGTTGATCACCAGCAGATGCTCGTCTTCATAAATGATGTCGAGGGCGATGGCCTGGGGCTCCCAGCTTTCATCCGCCACCAGTTCCGTCTGCAGTTCCAGCTTCTCGCCACCCAGAATCTTGTCGCGAGTCTTGCGGACTTCACCGTTCACCTTCAAATCGCCGTTCTTGATCCAGGTCTGCAGGCGGGAACGGGAATAGTCGGGAAACAGCTCGGCGGCCACCTGATCCAGGCGCTGGCCGGCCAGGCTGTCTGGCACCTCGGCCTGAAGGTTGATCTGTTGTGTCATGGAACGGGTTCCGGGTCAGAAGGTCTGACAGTTTAACCCCTGCTGGCGGATTCGCATACGCCAACTGTTCTGGGAGGGGTTTCTGGCTATAATGCCCGTTCGCTTACGTTCACAAGAAGAGCACCGATGTCCGTGATTCGCCTTTGGCTGATGCCTTTTGTCCTGCTGGTTGCACTGCTGAGCGGTTGCGCCTCCGATCCGAAAACGCCGCAACTGTCCGAGCGCCAGTTCTACCAGGAAGCCCAGGACGCCATCGGCAGCAACAACATGACGCTGGCTATCGAGCGTCTGCAGGGCCTGGAATCCCGTTATCCCTTCGGCCGTTACGCTGCCCAGGCCAAGCTGGATCTGATCTACTGCCATTACCGCGCGCTGGACTACGAGGCTGCCGCCGCCAACGCCGAGCGCTTCATCAATACCTATCCCGATCATGCCCAGCTGGACTACGCCTATTACATGAAAGGATTGTCATCGTACAGCGTGGATCGTGGCTTGCTGGAACGCTTCATTCCCAGCGATTTCACCGAGCGCGACATGGGGCCGGCGCGGGAATCCTTCGAGGATTTCAACCGCCTGATCAACCGTTTTCCCAACAGCGTGTATGCCGCGGATGCCCGCCAGCGCATGGTGTACCTGCGCAATCTGCTGGCGGCCTATGAACTGAAAGCGGCGGATTTCTACATGCGCCGCGGCGCCTATGTGGCAGCGGCCAATCGCGGCCGTTATATCGTGGAAAACTTCAACACCAGCCCTGCCGTTCCCGATGGACTGGCAATCATGGCGAAAGCCTACGCGGAGCTGGGCCTGGTTGATTTGCAGCGCTCCACCGTCAATGTGTTGCGCCACAATTATCCAGATCACCCGGCATTGGATGAACAAGGCGAACTCGACTACGAACCCGGCAAACGCGGCAAGCGTTCGCTGCTGAGCGTGGTGAGCTTCGGCTTGTTGGATTGAAGGAGAGTGACAATGGAACTGGAAATGGAAACCGAAAAAACAGTCAGCCGGAAAACCAGCGCAGCCAAACCCCAGGCCGTGGTGGAGGATTTTCTGCAGGCCTGCTGCAAACTGGATATGGACACCGCGCTGGAACTGATCGATGACAATTGCGTATACCAGAACGTGCCGTTCCACACCGCGCGCGGCAAGAAAAGTATCGTGAAGGCGCTGCAAGGCATGGGCAAGGCCATGGATCACTTCGGCGTGGAGATGGTGAACATCGCCGCCAATGGTGATGTGGTGCTGACCGAGCGCGTGGATACGCTCGGCGGGCGCTTCTTCAACGTGGAGCTGCCGGTGATGGGCGTGTTCGTGGTGAAGAACGGCAAGATCACCGAGTGGCGGGATTATTTCGACTGGTCGGCGTCGCTGGGGAAATTTGTCGGCAGCGTGGTGACCAAACCTTTCCGCAAGTAGACAGATGCTTGCAGGGCGGCGCGTGCTTGAACGCATGCGCCGTTTTCGCAAGAAGCGTTATTCCCCTGCCGGCCATTTGCAGGTGATCGGATAGCGGCGATCGCGACCGAAGCCACGGGTGCTCACGCGCACGCCCACCGCCGCCTGACGCCGCTTGTATTCGTTCAGATCCACTAGCCGGATCACCTTCTGCACCACGTCGCGCTCGAAGCCGTCGGCCACGATGGCATCTGCGCTGAAATCCCGCTCCACATAACGCTCCAGAATCGCATCCAGAATGTCGTAGGGCGGCAGGCTGTCCTGATCTTTCTGATCCGGCGCCAATTCGGCGGAAGGCGGACGATCGATCACCCTCTGCGGGATCGGCGGATTCTCGCGGCTCAGTGAATTACGATATTCGGAAAGGCGGAACACCAACGTTTTGGGAATATCCTTCAGCACATCGAAACCGCCGGCCATGTCGCCGTACAGCGTGGCGTAACCCACCGCCATCTCGCTCTTGTTGCCGGTGGTGAGTACGATGTAGCGCTTCTTGTTGGACAGTGCCATCAGCAGCACACCGCGACAACGGGCCTGCAGGTTTTCTTCCGTGGTGTCGCGGGCCGTGCCTTCGAAATCTGGCGCCAGGGTGGTCATAAAGGCTTCGTACATGGCTTCGATCGGGCGCACCTTGTAACTCACGCCCAGAATATCCGCTTCGGCCTTGGCATCCTCCAGGCTCATCTGCGAGGTGTAGCGGAACGGCATCATGATGGCTTCCACCCGGTCGGCACCGAGCGCATCCACCGCCACCGCCAGCGTGAGCGCGGAATCGATGCCACCGGACAATCCCAGCACCGCGCCCTTGAAACCGTTCTTGTTGACGTAATCCCTCACCCCGAGCACCAGTGCACTGTAGGCACTGGCTTCCACCGACTGATCCGGCTCCACTGTCTGCTGGCGCGGCACCGGCTTGCCACCATCGATCTGCAGGAAGACCGGGTAAAGATCCTCGGCGAAGGCTGGCGCGCGAAACGTCATTTCTCCCTGGGCATTCACCACGCAGGAGCCGCCGTCGAACACCAGTTCATCCTGACCGCCCACCAGATTGGCGTAAATGATGGGCATGCCGCCCTCCGCCACCCGCTTCTGCAGCAGACGCACCCGCTCCTGCTCCTTGCGCAGATGGAATGGCGAGCCGTTGATATTCAGCATCAGCTGCGCGCCCGCCGCTTTCGCCTGCAACATGGGGCCTGAATGCCAGATGTCTTCGCAGATGGTGATGGCCATGGGAATGCCGCGGATGTTCACCACGCAGGCGGCTTTTCCCGGTTGGAAATAGCGCTTCTCGTCGAACACCTGGAAGTTGGGCAGTTCCTGCTTGAAGTACTCCGCAATCAGCTGGCCACCGTGAATCACCCCCGCCGCGTTGAACAGTGCGTCACCATGCCGGCGTGGATAGCCCACCACCACAAACAAATCCGCCGGCAATTGCTGCTGCAAACGGGCCAGCGCCTTGTCCACCCGCAGCTGGATGCTGGGACGCAGCAGCAGGTCTTCCGGTGGGTAGCCGGTGAGCGCCAGCTCGGGGAACAGGATCACGTCCGCCTGGAATTCCCCGTGTGCCCGCTGCGCCGCGGCGACCACCTTGGCCACATTTCCGTCGATATCGCCGACCAGAAAATCCAGTTGCGCTATAATGATCTGTAAATCATTGTTTTTCATGAACTTTAGACCCTGTTAACAGCAATACTGTCCGAGCTGTGAAAAATGGGCGTATTGTGGGGCAAATTGCCAGGAGTGGCAAAGCCCGGAACCGAAGGAATCCCTGTCATGCTCACGCGCATCATCATTACCGGTATCGTGATTGCTCTGGTCATCATGCTCTACCGCAAGTTCAATCGCGCCAAAAAATCCGCCGCGCCATCCACGCCGCCGGCACCCGCCATGAAAAAGTGCGCCCACTGCGGCGTGCATCTGCCACCCGGCGATGCCATTCAGTCCGGCGAACATTTTTACTGCAGCGAACAGCATCGTCTGCAGCACGAAAAAGATCAGAGCCCTCATGACTGATACCACGCTGCGCAACGGCAACAGCGCAACGCCAGCACTCGATGCTGCACGGCAGAATGAGTGGCGCCTGCTGCAGGTCTATCTGTACTACCGGCTGCTGCTGGCGGTGAGCCTGATCTCGGCGTACATGTTTACCGATACCAAGCCAGGATCGACTTCCACCCAGGATCAGCAACTATATTTCGCCACTATCGTGACTTATCTGGCGCTGGCGATTCTGTCGCTGCTGACGGCACGTCTGCGCACCGGTCGGCTGGGCATCCAGGTGTTCATCATCATCGTCACCGACATTCTGGCCATCGGCATTCTGGAATACGCCAACGGCCAGACCAACAGCAACCTCACCATTCTGCTGGTAGTCACCGTTGCCGCCGGCAGTATTCTGGTGGAAGGCAAACTCGCCAATTTTTTCGCCGCCATCGCCACCCTGGTGGTGCTGTACAAGCAGGGTTACAGCGCGTTTGTGAAGGGGTCGTTCTCCCAGGACGATCTGGTGCAAAGCGCGCTGATTGGCATCGCCTGTTTCGCCACGTCCATCTTCGCCCAGCAGATTGCGAAGCGTCTGCGGGAAAGCACGGAACTCGCTGGCAAGCAGGCCAAGGATCTGGCGAATCTGGAAGAGCTCAACCATCACATCATCCAGCGCATGCGCACCGGCATTCTGGTGGTGGACGGCAACGACGAAATTCTGCTGATCAATGACGCCTGCTGGCGCCTGCTCGGCATGCCGCGCATGAGTGAGCACATCAAACTGGAAAACGTGTCGCCGGAACTGGAACAGCAACTGATACAGTGGCGCGAGAATAATTTCGTGCGCACCCGGCCATTCCGCTCATCGCTGTCCGGGCCCGAGGTGCAGGCCAATTTCACCTCGCTCGACACCGGCGAAGGCAACAACGCCCTGATCTTCATCGACGACAACACCCGCATGGCGCAGCAGGCACAGCAGCTGAAACTGGCGTCACTGGGTGGTCTCACCGCCAGCATCGCCCACGAGATCCGCAATCCGCTGGGTGCCATCAGTCACGCGGCACAACTGCTGCAGGAGTCCACGCAACTGAACAAGGGCGACGCCCGCCTGGCCGAGATCATTCACCAGCATTGCGTGCGCATGAACAAGGTGATCGAGAACGTGCTGCAGCTTTCCCGGCGCAAACCGGTGCAACCGGAACTGCTCAACATGCAGGAATGGCTGCTGCATTTCATCGAGGAATTCAAGAGCACCCAGAACGAGCCGGTGGAAATCGAATTCAAGATCACGCGGCCGGACCTGAGCTTCCGCATCGACCCCTCGCAAATCGGCCAGGTCTTGACTAACCTGTTCCAGAACGGCCTGCGTTACAGCGAAAAATCCACCGGCAAGCGCTTCCTGCGGGTGGTGGCGGATTTCAGCATCCAGACCGAGCAGCCTTTTGTGGACATCATCGATCGCGGCCCCGGCGTCTCTGACGATATGCGCGACAAGATTTTCGAACCGTTTTACACCTCGGAAAAAAGCGGCACGGGCCTCGGGCTCTACATCGCCCGGGAGCTGTGCGAGGCCAATCAGGCCCGTCTGGACTACATTCCCACCAAGACCGGCAGCTGTTTCCGCATCACGTTTTCCCATCCAGCCAGAATAGTGACCATCTGATATGAGCACCTACAAAGCCCTGATCGTGGACGACGAACCGGATATCCGGGAACTGCTGGAACTCACCCTTTCCCGCATGGACGTGGAAACCTTCACCGCCGCCAACGTGGATTCGGCGCTGGTGAGCCTGGAGCAGGAAAAATTCGACCTCTGCATCACCGACATGAATCTGCCAGACGGCAACGGCATCGATCTGGTGAAACACATTCAGGCCAATTATCCGCAAACACCCGTCGCTGTACTCACCGCGTACGGCAGCATGGAAACGGCGATTACTGCACTCAAGGCCGGCGCGTTTGATTTCGTGTCGAAGCCGGTGGAACTGCAGCGGCTGCGGGATCTGGTGAACACGGCACTGAAACTCAAGGCCGCCAAAAAAGAGGCCGTGACCGACACGCCGGAATCACCGATTCTGGGCCAGTCCCCCATGATCAAAAAGCTGCACGCGCAGATCGCCAAGCTCGCCCGCAGCCAGGCACCTGTCTACATCAGCGGCGAATCCGGCAGCGGCAAAGAACTGGTGGCGCGGGAAATCCACCGCCTGGGCCCCCGTGCCGAAGGCCCCTTCGTGCCGGTGAACTGCGGCGCCATTCCCAGCGAACTGATGGAAAGCGAATTTTTCGGCCACAAGAAAGGCAGTTTCACCGGCGCTTACGAAGACAAAACCGGTCTGTTCCAGGCGGCCCAGGGCGGCACGTTGTTTCTGGATGAAGTCGCCGATCTGCCCATGCAGATGCAGGTGAAACTGCTGCGGGCGATTCAGGAAAAAGCCGTGCGACCGGTGGGCGGCCAGCGTGAAATCGCCACCGATGTGCGCATCCTCTCCGCCACCCACAAGGATCTGGCCAAACTGGTGGAGCAAGGGGATTTCCGCCAGGATCTGTTCTATCGCATCAACGTCATCCAGATGAACGTGCCGCCCCTGCGGGAACGCAAGGAAGACATCGCCCACCTTGCCCAGCATTTTCTGCAATCGCTGGCCAACGATTGGCAAATGGAGCTGCCGCGCCTCAGCCCGAACGCGCTGAAAGCACTGGAAAACTATCAGTTCCCCGGCAACGTGCGTGAACTGGAAAACATTCTGGAACGCGCCGTGACCCTGTGCGACGACGAGGTGATCACCCCCGAGCATCTGCAGTTGCCCACCGACGGCGTGCCCGTCGCGCGCGTGCAGCCGGCCATCGGAGATCGTACGCTGCCGGATTTCGAACACGGCGACTCGCTGGAAGATTATCTGACGGACATCGAAAAGCAGGCGATCATGCGCGCCCTGGAAGAAACCCGCTGGAATCGCACAGCCGCAGCGAAAAAACTCGGCATGAGTTTTCGCTCCCTGCGTTATCGCCTGAAAAAACTGGGCCTGGACACGGACGACTGACGGGCGTCAGATCATCTCCATGGGTTCCCGCGCGCGGGCTGGATCATACGGCGCGGGATCAACAATCGGTGTTGCACCCGTCAGCAGATCCACCATCAGTTGCGCCGACGCCGGCGCCAGCACCAGTCCATTGCGATAGTGCCCCGCATTCACAAATACATTGTCGGCGCCCGGCACTGCGCCTATGAAGGGCAAGCCGCCAGGTGATCCAGGGCGCAGACCAGCCCACTGCTGCACCACCGGCACATCCCGCAACGCCGGCACGATGTCGAACGCGTGCTGAAGCAGCAGCGCCCGCGCGTCAGCGGTCGTGGATTTATCGAATCCTGCTTCTTCTGTCGTGCTGCCTGCCAGGATATGACCATCACGACGGGGAATGACATATTTGCCGTCTTTAAGAATAATGCTGTTGATCAGGCCGGGACGCGCGCCGAATAACAGCATCTGCCCCCGCACCGGCACCACCGGCAGCTGCAGGCCCAGCGACGCCAGTAGCCCGGCACTCCAGGCACCGGCGCACACCACCACACGAGCAGCGGAGTAACGCTCGCCACCGCAAGACACCTCCACTCCACTCCCGGTTGGCGTGATGCGCTCCACCGTCGCGTGCTTGACCAACGAGAAACGCTGCTGCTGCAACAGACTGACATTCAGCGCCTGCAGCAAACGGGGATTGCGCACATTGCTGACGTAGGGCAGCCAGAGCGCCTGCTGCCAGGCTGAAGTCGCTGCCGGCTCGCGATCCTGCACAAATGCGCGATCGACGGCCTGCACGGTTTTGCCAAACGCTTTCCCCCAGGCCTGCGCCTTAGTGAATTCGGGCGGATCCAGCATCAGCAAGCCGCAGGGATACAACTCCGGATCAATGCCGGTTTCTTCCAGCAACTGTTCCACCAGTTGCGGATAGAAATCCTGCGCCCAGGACGCCAGCGCCGAAATGGCCGGCACATAATTCCAGGGATACAGGGGTGACACGATACCGCCACCCGCCCACGAGGCTTCGGTGCCCGGCTCGGACTTTTCGATCAGCGTGACGCTGACGCCCCGCTGCACCAACTGCCGCGCGGTCAGCAAACCCATCACACCGCCGCCTATCACTATCACATCGCTCATTGCACCGCCTGTCGCATGCCCGGTTTTTGGGGTTGGGCCGGACATGGTAACCTAGCGCTCCTACAAGCCCAAACAAGGCAAACGCACAGTACCCAGAGGTTGCAACATGGATAAGCCAACAGAGGGATTCACCCTGATCGAAACCTTGGTGGTGTTGATGGTGATGGGGGTCATCCTGGCGCTCGGCACACCTTCCTTTCTCAATCTGATCGAGAAAATGTCCACCGAATCAGAAACCAAGGCGCTGGTTGAAGCGTTGCGCACCGCGCGCCTGGTGGCCATAGAAGAGCGGCAAGGGGTGGTGGTCTGTCCTTCTGCCAATGGACTCAGCTGTGGCGCCAGCAGCAGCGACTGGGCTTCTGGCTTTCTGGCTTTTCGTGATAACAACAACGATAAGTCGCTGGATGCAGGCGAGGAAGTCCTGTTCACTCACAACTTCAGGCAATCCGTACTGGTCAAGATTCCCAACGACATCAACCGCAAGTTCTACTACAACGAAAATGGCTGGACGCCCGGCTCAGCCAGCAGCGTACTGATCTGCGCCAAGGAAAATCAGAATAAAAATGGTTTCCGCGTGGTTGTGAACCGAGCGGGCCGCATTCGAGTGGAAGATTCGAACAGCACTTGGCCGAATGGCATGAGCTGCTGAGTAACAGTAAAAGCATTCACCAGAAACGAAGAAGGGAGCCCTCAAAGCTCCCTTCTTCGTTTCTGGTGTTGCGGTAACTGGATTGCAACAAGTCACTACCTATCGACCGACCAAGTATCATCGCGTTTGAGTCGCGACGACCTAACCGATCTGTCGCCATGACCCGATAGATGAGCGCCTCCTTGCAACCCCGGCAGAACACTCACTCACAGGCAAGGTCAGCACACTGCTTCCAGCGCGTCTTGCGGATATTGCCCAGATCCACATCTGGCAGATCAAAAGCCGACGTACCGCCAATGCCGATAAAATCCGTGCCTGCGGGTGTCCGCAAAGTACCATCCGGGTTGCGCTCCTCTGGCACAGGTTGCAGCACGGTAGCCATGTTACCGGCCAGGCTCTGAGGAAACGCCTTGCCCAACTGCGTCATGACACCGTTAGAGGGATCATACCGGTACAGGGCAGCCCGACCATAAATGGAATCACAGGCGCTGGCACCCGCAGCTGGCGTATTGTCACCCCAGTAATAGGTACTGAAAAACGCCATTCCACCCACAATCAGCGGCGAGCCCAACAGCTTTTCCGCATCCAGCTCCAGCTCATAGGAGTAAATCGGGTTGTTCTCTGGCGCCACGGTAGCACCAAAGGGCGCATAGTCCTTGATGAAAAAGAAACGCTCGTCGGCAGATTCATCTTTAGGATCGGTTACCAGGCCACTTCCGATTGCGATGGCCACGTGCTTACCCAAATTGTCCTTCATCAGCGCGATGCTGGGGGGGTAGAAGAAGCGGCGATCTGCATCGTCCAGCGGGCTTGCTGCATCCGCACCCAGCTCCGCTACCACCACATTATTGGTATTCGAAATCAGATTGTCGTACCCGGTATTGCTGTCGTTGATATCAAAGCGCATCAGCGTGCCTCCCAGATCGGCGACATAAATATGATCCAGGTAACCGTCACCATCCCTATCCAGTACTTTCACAGCTGATGGAATGCTATCTGTCAGCGCGCTCACGGACTTGTGGTTGCCGGTGCCACTCAAGTCTTCCGACGCCCACCACAACACGTCGCCAGCCTTGATCGTGGTGCCAGAGCGACTATGCGCGGCCACGATGAATAAATGGGCGCCCAGCGGCGTGGTGCCGGATGCCGGCGTACTAACGTCATACACCGGATCGTAACCGCCACCCACGATGAAAACGACTACTGGCACACCGTTGTAGCGAATCATCCCAAGCACCGGTTCCGACCAGGTTTGGCCCATGGTGGCTGTCTCGGTACCTGACTTGCCACCCTCAAGCACAAACATCTGCTCCATCTTGGGTGTGCTGTCGTTCGCTTCAGTGACATCAAGGCCGTAGTAATTCCGACCACCGCGCCGCATGC
This sequence comes from Pseudomonadales bacterium, assembly GCA_020062665.1. Taxonomy (GTDB): domain Bacteria; phylum Pseudomonadota; class Gammaproteobacteria; order Pseudomonadales; family Ketobacteraceae; genus Ch67. The sequence continues at coordinate 47,422 of JAGUVW010000031.1, read as the reverse complement.
CGCCGTACAGGTACACGAAATCCTTGCTGCCACTCAATTCGGGCGTAATATTGCCGTCGCCATTGACGTCCTGGCGCCACACCGTCCAGGTGGAATCCAGCCCATAAATGAAATCCCCGGCCAGATTGCCGCGTGCAGCGTCATGATAAGCTTCAATCATTGACGGCGTTGTGTCTGTTGGACGCCGCAGCAGCGCGCCGGGCACAAACGCAAGTTTTTCATTTCCAGTTTCAGAATTCACCGCATAAAGCTTGCCATCATTTGTGCTGACAAAGACCAGATTGGTCTGATCCGCTGGCGCCAACGGAACCCGCACATTGGATACCACCTGCGTGCTCTGGTAGTTCACCACCACTGGGGATGAATGTATTGGCGCACCATAAAGGGTGCGGTTCAACTTGGGATCCTGAGCCGAATGCTGTGCCGCCGTCAAACGATCCCATTCATTGTTGGAATCCAGCGCATCATCACCCTGCAACCAGTCCACCACCCCTTGCAGCTTCGTCCGCATTTCCGCTTCAGTTTCGACATCAGGAATATTCGCGGGCAACATGGCGTTCACCACACTGGCAACACTGGCCGCATCGGCCCCGACCTCGATGGTGCTACTGTTATCCAGGCTGGTATACAGCTTACGACTGGCTTTCGGCGGAATGCGCAAGGCAGCGCCGCCCAGAATGACGTTGTCGCCATCGGCAAGAATGGCAGGCGAATAATCCGAGGAATTAAACCAGAAACTGACAGCATCACTGTCGAAGAAACCGTCCTTGTTACTGTCGATCAACTGATCGTTACCGCCCTTGATTACCGGCTCACCGTTGACCCGATCCAATTGGTATTTCTTCAGGTTGCCATACCACACCTGACGATCTGTCGGTTTGAACACGGAATAGTAGATGTCATCCAGAAAACTGAAACGGCTGGCCTGGTTGACGCTGACACCAGGCACCACGGCAGTGAAGGAGGCCGACATGGTGACTTCACCTGTCAGCGTACTGAAAGCGTTTTCGAGCGCAGCGGAATCATTTGCCACATAACTATTGCCACCACCATCCTTTGCCCAGTTACACAGGTGATGTACAGCGGACGTCGGATTGTCCACCTTGGCTGTGCAGCTGCTGCCAGAACCCAAATCATAAGCAATGGTGTGAGTGCGAATACCGGAGATGTTGTCAGGATCAGCTGTATTGACAATGGATTTGGCCAGTGCACTCGCACACCCCCAGATAAGCGCGTTCGATGGGTTGCTTGATGACAATGAAGTCTTGATGGTGGAAGGGCATTCGTCCAGGTACGCGTCGCTGGCGCTATTGTTGAAGCGTTGCTGAATACGCTGGCCGATAGTGGTGCTGCAACTACCACCCCAACCAGAACAACCCACGATGCGCTGATCCATTTCTTCACCATTGGACGCGCCGTCGGTCAACACCACCAGATGGTTATTGCTCCTGCCGCAAATCAGGGATTGATTCATCCCAACGCTGTAACGATAGGCCGGCGCATTTGCCCATGCGGAGCTGAGCCCGCTTCCCACCGAGCCCGAGGAAATAGCACGGCCTCCCATAAGGTATTCAATGGTTTCCAGATAACTTCCCACCAGCGGCGTAATATCGTTCGCCTCCAGGCCACCCACCAAAGTTGCCAAGCGCTGCCGGTGACTAACACCCCCCTCCGTGCTACCCAAGGGTTTTATCTCAGCCAGGATGGTGGCGCCCGGAGAATTGTAGCGAGCCAGCCCAACTTCAACGTCGTCCGCCCACCGTATATTTGCATTTTCGCCATTGGGATCCAGGAAACGTGCAAGCGTAGCCTTTAGGATATCCAGCTTTGGGGCACACCCCGGTGTGTCATCAGCACACAACTTGCTACCCATCGATATTGACGTATCAATCAACAACATCAGACGTGCGGGAATATCCTTCGACTCCCCCTTGTACAACTCCAGCTCACCCGACGCCTGCGCCCCCACAGACACCAGCCAGATCCCCAGCACCATCAAGATACGTTTCATTTTCACTGTCCTGTTGAAAAAATTGATCGCATTTTTTTCGCGGAATGATCAGGGTTCCCCATCACCGCCTTCCTGACCATCACCACTATCCTGGCCATCACCTGAATTACTTGTGTCATTGGGCGGCGTCACACCAATATCCGCCGGATTGCCCACCGAGAACGGCCCACCCGCCGGCCCCAGCTTGCGCCATTCCTGGCGATTGCGACTTTCGAACGGCAGACTTGCCGAGACAAATCCACCACGACCAATGGTGTAAAACTGAAAATCCATAATCGCAGATGTGTCGTTGTCGAACGCCACCCGTTGCAGCTGAAACTTGCTTTGCGCATCGGCGGACAGCGCAGACCGGTAATCAAAAGTTGCATTGGGTGCACAGGCTCCATCCACCAGCAGCTGATTGGCACTGACACAGTGAGAAACCACTGCCGGCGAACCCAACAACTGACTGACGAAATCATTGGAGGTTCGCGCCCTGGAGATTACGCCGTTGATTGACGTTTCCGCTGCCTGGAAACTCAATTCGCGTGCCTGGGTATTGAATGCCATACGCTCACTGAGAATGCTGCTCTTCATGGCAGACACCCCCATCATCGATACGATCAGAAGAATGATCAGGGCTACGAAAAGAGCCGCACCGGACTGCTGCCTTGAATAAATGCCCATAAAGCCCCCGTCAGAGTCCAACCTGATTGCGCAAAGCAACGGTTGAAGTGAAAACGCGATAAATGCGTCGATCATCCAGCGTTACACCTGCGTCGCTACCGATGTCCTGATCCAACACGGGAACGGATGCCGGTGCCAGTGACGCATCGACACCTGCCGGACGATCGCTGCTCAGCAACACCGCGAAGCGCACACTCACGATACGCTGCGGCGCAAGCGCTACAGACGTGGCATCGGCATAAGCATCGGCGTAGCCATAGCCTGATTGGCCGAGGGATGTATCAAAATCCACACCATACAGCACCTGAAAGGCTTCCACGTTGTCGATAAGGGTTTCCGAATTGCCTGGCTGCCAAGCTCCAGCTACCAAGCGGAAGTCGGCACAAATCAGGTTCCTAGCTGCATCCACCCGATAGCGCTTGACTCCGGTAAAGCCAGCATCACCCTGACAGCCAGCACCGTTGTTCACCTGCATCACCAGCGTGTCATGGCGAGGATCATCAACGCTACGACGCGGCTCGGTCGCAGCGAACACAAAGGGGTCGATAGCCGCATCCGGATGATGTCCAGCCTGCATCAAATCGCGAGACAGATAGTCCACGATGAAGCGCCCCTGATCCTGTATGGATGACAGCCCCTGCTGGAGGTTGTCCGCCTGACGATTCACCAGAAACAATTGCGTAGCGGCAATCGAGATGAGGCTCCCCAGCAGCAGCGCCACCATCAACTCAACCAGGGAAAATCCGTTTCGGTTCATGATGGGTGCCTCAAGGAATAAACTGAACGATGACACAGTGGCCGGCATTACCACGATCGGTGCCATCCACATCGGTTTGTTTGCATTCGGCAGTGTCGGCACCGGTGGAGGTGGCCGCGATCGTCTCGTTCCACGCCACGATCACACAAGCCAGCTGAGCACAGGATTGTACGGAAATGGAACCGGTGGGCAGCATGCTGCGGGCAATGGTCTTCAGCTGATAGACATCTTCTGCGGCGAGCTGAGTCGGCGTACAGGCCACCGGCGCCGACCCTGTATAGATGCAGGAACTGGCAGGTGCTGTGGGGGCGCCCCCCCAACTGGCACCGTAATAATCGCCCAATGCATTCAGATTGGAGCGGACACGCTCAACGGCATCCTGGGCAATGGCCATGGCCTGGCTACGGGAGTAGGTGTCTTCTGACATTCTGACTGACCGCACCTGAAGTGCCGCATACCCCATGACACCAATGCCCAGTACGAGCACGGCCACCATCACTTCCACCAGAGACATGCCCCGTACCGCAGCGATCTGGAATCCTTTCATAACCCCTCGATAGATCAATTTGCGATCAATCTACGTTTTGATAGTTGTCCGGGAAATATACACAAATTGACGGTCGCTCTATAGGGCCGGGTCGACCAGCGGTCAAGCACGCAGGACAAAGCGGTTGAACAATTGCAAAGTCGGGCTTTTAGAGGCAGGTGGACTGGGGCACCGCTGTCGCGTTTTTCGTGAAAGTCCATGCCCCCTGGTGATTGAGCGTGATAATGCCGCAGGTATCGCTGGCCTGATCAGCAGAGGGTGTGGCAGTGATGGTATATCCGGTGCCGCCCGCAGCGACATTGAGAGTAATGGCGTAACGTCGGGTGGAGTCGGGCGCGAACGACTGGTAAGCCAGTGCCTGCGAACGGATCCTCTCCATGCGCCCCGCCACATCCAGCATTACCCCAGCCGCTTCCTTACGGGCCGTCTTGCGTACATGGCTGTTGTAACTTGGATAGGCAATCATCGCCAGGATGGAAACAATCGCCACCACAATCATCAGCTCGATCAGCGTGAATCCCTTCTTTGCCGGGCCCATTGTGAACCGCCTCTCATTTTGGTTTCGCGCGCCGGAATGTGATGGATTTCATGGTTTTATTTTGACCAGCCGACGCGTCAATGCGCCAGAGAATAATACAGATCCCCGTTATAACCAAGCTGGACACTTTTTATCCACTCATCCGCGTTTTCTACCCTTTATCGACCTATCCATGTGGCGGAAAAGGGGCTTCCTATACTGAAGTGGTCAAATACCAATCAAAGTGAACGCTCATGAAAAATGGATTCACGATCATCGAATTGATGCTGGCGATCATGGTGCTCTCGATTGTTGTGGCACTGGGTGTACCCACGCTGAGCAGTACGATCCAGAACAATCGCCTGGCAAGTCAGACCAATTCGCTGCTAAGCACTCTGAATTTTGCCCGCAGCGAGGCGGTGAAGCTGGGCTCCAGCGTCACCATTTGCGGCAGCAGCGACCAGGCCGCTTGTAATTCGTCTAACTGGGAAAACGGTTGGATCGTCTTCCGGGACAGCAATGGCAACGGTGCCGTAAACGCTGGAGAAACGATCCTTCGGGTTCAAGAACCCCTCAGCGGCGGAAATACTGTTCGCGCCTCTGGCTTTTCCAGCTCCAGCAACCTGGTTTTCAACTCGCGCGGAATGCTGGCCGCCACGGGAACCTTTGTGCTCTGCGACAGCCGCGGAGCCTCTGATGCACGCGGCGTGGTCATGAATATAAGCGGCCAGGCACGCGCAGCCGTCGACGAAAACTCCCCGGCAGATGGCGTCGTCAATCTGCATCGCACCAACAATGCCCTGGCAGGTAATGTGACATGTCCATGATCCCATACCAAAAACATCGCGGTTTCACCCTGATTGAGGTGCTGGTTGCAGCGCTGGTGCTGGGCATTGGTGTGCTGGGACTCGCCACCACCATGCTGCTGGGCCTCAAGAGCAATCAGAGCGCCTATTTTCGCTCGCAAGCATCTGCTGCCGCCTATGACATGGCAGATCGGATTCGCCTGAACCGGGCTGCGGCCCTCACCGGTTCCTATGACGACATCGATATCGACAACGAAAGCAACGTAGCTGATGCGCTAACCTGCAATGCCAACGCCACAGGCTGTACTGCAGCGCAACAGGCAGCTGAGGACATCCGTCAGTGGTCAACTTACTTTGTAGGATCCGACGATGCTGCTGCGCGCTTGCCGGATGGTCGTGGCACAGTCAGCCGCGATGCCTCGGAGCGTTTTGTTATTACAGTAACCTGGAGCGGGGTTGGATTCGACGAGGACAACCCATCGCAAAGGGCGAATACAACTGAGTCATTGACCGTCACGTTCAGCCTGTGAGGACAATCGCTATGAATCTGACACGTGCACGCGGCTTTACCCTTGTTGAAATCATGGTTTCACTCGCCATTGCGGCGCTACTGCTCTCGGGCATCGTTCAGGTATTCAGCACACTGAAAAACACTGATCGAGTTTCTCTTGGGCTGTCCAGAGTGCAGGAAGGCGGACGAGTAGCCCTGGATATTATTTCCCAGGATCTGCGCATGGCGGGATTTAAAGGGTGTGCCGATCCAAATCTGGCCGAGAATCTTGAAATTATCGCACTTGCAGGTCTGCCCACTGACTACATCGCGGCATCGGTAGTGGGCTTTGATGTTGCTGCAACTAATTGGGGGGATGGCACTAATCTGGCAGACATCGACGGCAGCGGCGTTGCCAATGCCATTGTCAATAGCGATGTCATCAGTGCCATGCGCTTCGCTTCGGAATCCAATCCGGTAACCGCACACAATCGCGCTGGCGCAACCATCACCATAACCGGCAGCAACGCCGCGCTTGCCGCAAACCGCTTTGCAGCCATCACCGACTGCAGCACAGCATCCCTGTTCCGCGTCACCGGTTACACGGCTGGCAGTCCGTCTTCAACCGTTCTGCATGCTGCCAGCGGCAACTCTAGCATGTCCTATGAATATGCATCATCCAACGCAGAGTTACGCGCGCTGGTTTCCAATGCGTATTTCATCGGTGAGACAGGCCGTACCAACGTTGCGGGCGACACCATCCACGCCCTGTTCCGCCGCGACATCAACGGCAATATCACTGAGATTGTCGAGGGCGTGGAAAACATGCAGGTGGAGTACGGCATAGAAATGATCGGTGGCAACCGGCGGTTCGTGCCCGCATCCACTGCGGGAACCAATATCAGCAGTGTTACCAGCATTCGCGTTCACCTGCTGGTGGCCAGCAATGACCGGATTCTGGAAAGCGATGACGGCGCCACTTATGTACTAGGCGATGTCAGCATCACACCCGCATCTTCTGGCGGCGCTGTCACCTATGCGAACGACCGGCGGCTTCGCAAGGTCTTCAACCTGACCATCAATCTGCGCAATCGCAGGGTAGGCGTATGAATATGCAAAGATTCTCACTGCACAATGAATCCGGAGCCGCCCTCATCGTAGGGCTGATGATCCTGCTTCTGGCAACATTTCTGGCGGTAGCCGCCATGAACAATTCCGGCATGCAGGAAAAAATGGCCAGCAACGCCCAGTTTGTGAACCAGGCGTTCCAGGCGGCAGAAAGCGCCATCGACAGCAAACTGACGGAAGTCAGTGACGGGGATACCAGCCTGCTGTCGTTGTCGCTGGCTCAGATGGGACTGCCCAGTCCAACTTGGCCCACCTACACCTACGATGTGGGTAACAGCAAGATTTCCACGAATGCGGTGGTGCGGGGCATCAACGAAACCATTTGCCAGCAGGCATCGTCCATCTCGGCGGACGAAGGTACCTCGGGCATCCCCGCCTACATTTTTGAAATTCAGTCAACCAGTCAGGTTTCCGGTTCAGATGCGCGTGTGCGCGTCACCCAAGGAATCGAACGTTGCTGATGCGGTTCCGGCTGCATTTACTTGTGAGGTGATCTATGAAAGCGCGTGCACTATCGGTCTGCAATGGCATCCTTGCATTTGCGATGACCTTCATGGCCGGGATGTCTGCTCATGCGGATGATACGGAGATATTTTTTGGCTCCAGCGTTGGCTCCAAACCCAACGTTCTTTTCATCCTGGATACATCGGGATCCATGTCAGACAAGGATGGCGGTGCCACCTCGCGCATGGATCGGATGAAGTCGGCATTCAACTCACTGATGGATAACATCAACAACGCCAACGTGGGCCTGATGCGCTTCAATGATCCGGGAGGCCCGGTTCTGTATCCCATATCCAATATCGATGCACCGGTCAGCTCGATAACCACTGTGGTTGGCACCCTCAGCGCCAGCAGTGATGACGCAGAACAGGCGGCCTCTGGCACAGTGACGCTCACCAACCAGACGCTGGCCATGACCACACGCTCAACGTCGCCGGGCGCCACCCGGACAGTGCGAGTCAGCGCAACTTCCCGCGACGCGGAAGAACGTGTCAGTGGCGGCAGCATGAGCGTGGATTCAAACAGTCTGGATCTCAACTACAACGGCACGACGATCTCAACTACGACAGCCAATATCGTTGGAACCATCTTCCAGTCTGTGAACATCCCCAAAAACGCGATCATTCTGGATGCTTATGTCACCTTTACTGTTTATAACGAAGACAGCAGCGTCAGACGTGACCCTCTGAATATTGAAATTCGTGGGCAGACCGGTGGCACCGTCAGCAATTTCAGCAGCACGACTGGCAATATCAGCAGCCGCGCCAAAACAACTGCCAGCACGCTGTGGAATATTACCGATCCAACCCCGCCGGTCGGCGAAACACTGAATACACCCAACATCGCGCCTGTTATACAGGAGCTGGTCAATCAGAGCGTATGGGACAATACCAAGCATATAGCACTGTTCATGAGCCGCCCTGGTGGTGACACCACCACCGGTGTACGTAGCTTCTACTCTTACAATAGCTCCACCTCACGCGCTCCCCTGTTAAACGTCGTTTACGAAGTACCGACAACCGCCACCACCCAAACCGTGGGCTTGCGCTATACCAATATCGGCATTCCCCGCGGCGCCAAGATCACCACAGCGTCACTCGAATTTGTATCTGCCAATGACTCTTCGTCAGCCGCTACCTATACCATTCGTGCAGATGACGTCGGGAACTCTGCTGCGCTGACAACAGCCAGCAACAACCTGACTTCCCGTGCACAAACCGCTGCAACTGTCAGCTGGACGCCCGGTGCGTGGACTGCCAAAGAAAGCTACTCCACTCTGGATGAAAGTGCCGATCTCACGGATGTCATCCAGGCAGTCGTGAACCGCTCCGACTGGTGCGGTGGCAATGCAATGACCCTGTTGATTCAGGGCAGCGGCACACGTCTTGCCAAGTCCTATGACTCATCACCATCTGATGCACCCAAACTGAGAATTTCTTACGACCCGACCGAAATCGCCAGTGGTGGAGGGTGTATAAACGGCTCAGCCAGCTATAGGGTGGGAAATTCAAATGATGATGCCAGTGTGAACATCTATAGCAATTCGCAGAGCTTGACTTCCAGCACCTTGTATCTGGGCAATGACACCAACTCCAATTCAGCCAATGCTCTCGGTATACGTTTCAGCAACATCCAGGTACCCAAGAACGCCAATATCGTTAGCGCCTACCTGGAGTTCACTGCGCGCAGTAACGACTCAAACAGCATACCGCTGAATATCCGGATGCAACTGGCCGACAATCCCGAGGTGTTTAGCGACAACAACAAGGTTACCAACGCAGCCCGCAGCTACTCATCGACTGTCGCCTGGACACCCAGCAGCTGGACCGCAGAAGTTACCTATCTAAGCGCCGACCTGGCAACGCTGGTGCAGCAAATCGTTAACCGCAGCGGCTGGGATAAGGGTAACGCGATGGTATTCGAGCTGCGGCGAAGCGGGAGCGCCACTGCGATGCGTCGAGCATATAGCTATGACAGCAGCACCACAAAGGCGCCCAGACTGATCATCAACTACACCACCGACGTTTCAGCTGCATCTGCCCAAACAACACGGCATGCACTGAAGTCGCTAGTGAGTGACATGGTACCTGCAGGCTACACACCCATCGTCGACATGCTTTACGAGGCCGCCTTGTATTACCGTGGCGAAAATGTGTATTGGGGCAGAATCCGAGGCGATGCCACCACTATGCGCTCCTCCAGCAACGACCGGCGCTACTTCCGCCTGTCCCACCCCGACAGCTATACCGGTGGTACCGAAGTGCTGCCCAGCGGCTGCGATCCATCAAACCTTAGCAGCACCAACTGCGTGAACAGCTATATTGACGGCAATCCAGTCTACAAATCGCCCATCGACAATGAATGCCAGTCCAACCATATTGTCTTCCTGACCGATGGTGCGCCAACCCAGAACCGCTCCGCTGCGCTGATTCGCACGATGACAGGCAAGAGCACTTGCGCCCAGTCAGGCTACAGTGCATGCGCCAATGAAATCGCAGAGTTCCTGTCCAGTGTCGACCAGAGTCCTTTGCCGGGCGATACCCAAAAGGTTCTCACGCATACCATCGCCTTCAACCTGGACGACTCCTCTGGCTTCCTCAGCGGTATTGCAACCGCCGGGAAAGGGGCAGCAAAATCCGCAAGTTCGGCCGACGAACTGTTGACGACATTCAAGGAAATCTTCGCCAGTATTGCGGAGCCCACTGATACCACTTTCGTTTCGCCAGGCGTCACCGTCAACGCCTTCAATCGCCTGACACATCGCGATGAAATCTATTTCGCGCTGTTCCGTCCGGAAAAAACACCGAGCTGGCCGGGCAACCTGAAACGCTACCGGATCGATTACAATGGAACCATCTTTGGCGCAGATGGTGTAGATGCTATCGATAGCGGCAGGGGATTCTTCAAGGAAAGCGCGAAGAGCTGGTGGTCTTCGGACAATGACGGCAATTCCGCCGAGGCCGGTGGCGCAGCCGATCGACTGACCGACTACACCACTCGCAAGATGTATACCTACTACAGTGGCTCCCCCAGCACCAACCTGGCTAATGCTGCCAACAACTTCGTGGCCAGCAACACCAACATTACAAAGAGCATGCTGGGCATCGAGCTTGCCACGGATGAAATGCGAACCAGTCTGATCGAGTGGGCGCGTGGCCGCGACGCGAAAGATGTCAACGGCAATGGTTCCACTATCGATGAACGCAAACGCATGTCCGATCCGCTGCACTCAGTGCCCCATCTGGTGACCTATGGTGGTACCGACGAAGATCCGGATATCACAATCTTCTATGGTGACAACGAAGGTTTCCTCCATGCCATTGACGGCAAGACAGGTGATGCCCATTTCTCCTTCATTCCTGAGGAATTGCTGCCAAACCTGATCAAGGTGTACGACAACTCAGCCGCGACCAAGCATCCCTACGGTCTGGATGCCCCCCCCAACGCCTGGGTGAAAGACGTCAATAACGATCTGATTGTCACCCCCAGCGATGGCGATAATGTTTACGTTTACATCGGCATGGGCCGTGGCGGACGCAACTACTACGCCATTGACGCCACCGACCGTAGCAGCCCGAAAATCCTCTGGACCATCCGTGGCGGCAATGGCGACTTCAGTGAACTTGGACAAACCTGGGCACGCCCGATCAAAACCCAGATCAACGTGAACGGCACCGTCACCGATGTACTGATAGTGTCCGGCGGCTATGACACCAACCAGGACAACGTAGATGTGCGCACGACCGACAGCATGGGTCGCGCCATCTTTATCGTCAACGCCGTCACTGGTCAGAAGATCTGGAGCGCCGGCCCCAGCGCAAGCCACAATCTGCAGTTGACTGAAATGCTCTATAGCATTCCGTCCACCATTCGCGCGGTGGATATCAACAACGACAAACTGGTAGACCAGTTGTATGTGGGCGACATGGGTGGGCAGTTGTGGCGCTTCGACATCAACAACGGCAGTGCCGTTGCCAGCCTGGCCACTGGCGCTGTAATCGCGGATATCGCAGGCAATACCAAGGCCTCCGCTCGCCGCTTCTACCACGAACCGGATGTTTCGGTGGTGATCGAAAACAACGTGCGCAAACTGGCTGTTGCTATCGGTAGCGGCTACCGTGGCCACCCGCTCAACGACGTCATCGAGGATCGCTTCTATCTGTTCAAGCTGAACGATGTCGGCGGACCACCACTCGACGGCCCCGATACAGGCACCTATCCTGACTACGTGAAAATGACCGAAGCCAGCCTGTACGATGCCACTGAAAACCTGATCGGCCAGGGCTCCGACGAAGAGAAACAAACCGCAATCGATGCACTGAAAGCCGCATCCGGCTGGTTCATCCAGATGGAGAATGAAGGTGAGAAAGTACTTTCTTCTGCCACTACATTCGCCGGTGAGGTTTTCTTCACTACCTATTCACCCAGAGGCAGCGAAACTGGGTGTAGCCTGGGCAATGGCACTTCCCGCCGCTATCGGGTGAACGTGGTAGATGCGACACCAGCCAGAAATGCGGAAGACATGCAGGACGGCACTACGCTGACGAAGGATGATCGTTCCGAGGAACTGCTCACCACTGGTATCGCTGCGGATCCGCAAATCCTGCGCCTGGAAGGTGGTAACGTGGTGTGCGTGGGTACCGAGTGTGAGGCGCTGGGTTCCACCGACGCCATCACCAAGACCTACTGGTATTCTGAATGAGGGCTGATCCCATGAAAAAAGGATACAGAGGTACGCGCGGTTTCACATTGATGGAACTAATGATTGTAGTAGCCATCGTGTCGATCATTGCCGCGTTTGGTTACCCCAGTTACCAGGAATCAGTAAGGAAGGCACGCCGCGCGGATGCAAAAGGTGCGCTGGAAGGATTGGCACAGGCGATGGAGCGCCATTTCACTGCCAACAACACCTATCTTGGAGCTGCCGACGCTGGCGGTAACACCGGCGCGCCGGGGATATTCCCCTCCCAAGCCCCCCTGGACGGTGGCACCAAGTTCTACGACCTAACCATCCAGGCAGCCACCGCGACCAGCTTTACCCTCAGGGCAACGCCCGTCGGTGGGCAGGCAGGTGACGGCCTGCTGGAAATGGAAAACACCGGTGCCCGCCGCTGGGACGCTAACAAGAATGGCGCATTCGACGCCGGAGAGAACACCTGGAGCAAGTAACCCCTACCGCAACTCCCTCGGCATCGAAAAAACAATATTCTCCTCTCTTCCCACCAGTTCACGGGGCGGTTCGCCGCCCCACTCTTTCAACCGCTGCACCACCTGAAACACCAGCTCCTCCGGCGCACTGGCGCCGGCGGTGACCCCAATCGCCTTCACCCCCTCCAGCCATGCCCGCTGCAACTGATCCGGGTGATCCACCAGGTAGGCATCGGCACCGCAGCGCTCAGCCAGTTCCCGCAGGCGGTTGGAGTTTGAACTGTTGGGCGACCCCACCACGAACACCACGTCGGTTTCCAGCGCCAGTGTTTTCACGGCGTCCTGGCGATTCTGGGTGGCGTAGCAGATGTCGTCCTTGCGGGGGCCCTGGATGGCGGGGAACACTTGACGCAGCGTGTCGATGATGGCGGCGGTGTCATCCACCGACAGGGTAGTCTGGGTGACATAGGCCAGACGGGAGGGATCACGCACCTGCAGTTTCCTCACGTCCTCGACGGTTTCCACCAGATAGATGTCGCCGCCGCTGGACTTGTCATACTGGCCCATGGTGCCTTCGACTTCGGGATGGCCCTGATGGCCGATCAGCACGCACTCCATGCCGCTGCGGGCATAGCTGGTGACTTCCATGTGCACCTTGGTGACCAGTGGGCAGGTGGCGTCAAACACTTTCAGGCCGCGGCTGGCCGCTTCATTCTGCACCTGCTTCGACACGCCGTGGGCGCTGAAAATCACGATGGCGTCGTCGGGCACCTCGTGCAATTCATCGACAAAAACCGCGCCACGATCCCGCAAATCGTCCACCACAAACTTGTTGTGCACCACCTCGTGCCGCACATAGATGGGCGCGCCGAACACTTCCAGCGCCCGGTTCACAATTGCGATCGCCCGATCGACACCGGCGCAGAATCCGCGCGGATTGGCCATTTTGATTTCCATATTCGTTTCGCTCGCGTTGTGAGAGGGGGTTGCGTGTCAGCGCTGCAGCTGCACGGTCTGGCTGGCGGCATCCACCACGTTGATGATTTCCACCTGGAAGGTCAGGTCCTTGCCGGCCAGGGGATGGTTGAAGTCCACCGTCACCTGATCGTCGCCAACCGCCACGATGATACCGGGTAATTCCGCCTTACTCTTGTCGGAAAAGGACACCACGACGCCCGGCTCCAGGGTCATGTCGCGACTGAACAGACCACGCCGCATCACCTGAATGTTCTCCGGATTGTGCGGGCCGAAGGCATTGGCCGCTTCCAACAAAATTGAACGCTTGTCGCCTGCTTTCAGCCCGAAGATGCTCTGCTCGAATCCCGGCAGCAAATTGCCATCACCCACCGTGAACGTGGCAGGCGCTCGCTCACGGGTGGAATCCACCACCGCGCCATCCAGCAGCAGAACGGAAAAATGCAGGGTGACACGTTTGCCGGGGCCAATGCGCTGTTCGTCTGCCATGGTGCTCACTTATTGGGGTTGCGGATCATGTCGATGATCATCATGGCCGCGCCGACCGTAATGCCGCTGTCAGCAATGTTGAATGCCGGGAAATGGCTGGCACTCCAGGTATCGGCCGGCGGCCAGTAGAAATCCAGAAAATCGATCACGTGGCCCAGAAAAACGCGGTCGATCAGATTGCCCACCGCGCCGCCCAGAATCAGCGCCACCGCCGTGGCCAGCCACCAATCACTCTTGGGAATCTTGCGCAGCCAGGCAATCAGGATACCGCTCACCACCACGCCGATCACGGTAAAGAACCAGCGCTGCCAGCCACCGGCATTGGCCAGAAAACTCCAGGCGGCGCCGGGATTATAGACATGGGTCAGGTTGAAGGTGGGAAACACCGGCACTACTTCGCCATGCTCAAGGGTGAACACGATGGTCCACTTGGTGATCTGGTCGATGACGATAACCGCCAGCGCCAGCCACAGCCACTTGAGCTGTCCCACCGGTTCCGTTTTGGTCTGTACTGTTTCAGTCATGGTAATCACTTAGCAAAACTTCCTTGGCTCGCCATCGCCTTCCACGTTATCGACACAGCGCAGACACAGCTCCGGGTGTGCAGCATTGGCGCCCACATCGGCGCGATGATGCCAGCAGCGCACGCACTTGGCGTGATCGCTCTTCTTCACTTCCACTCGCAGGCCATCCAGCTCCGTAATGTCGCCACCCTGATTCCACTGGTGCACACGGGCAGCAGAAGTGATCAGGGCAAAGCGCAACTCTTCGCCGAGGCGATCCAGATCCGCCTTCAGTTCCGTGCTGCAATACAGATCCACTTCCGCTTCCAAGTTGCCGCCCAGCGCGCCTTGGTTACGCGCTTCTTCCAGCTGCTTGTTCACAGCGGTCTTCACATCCTGCACGGTCTGCCAGAAGTCGCTGTTCATGGATTCACTGGCAGGCAGTTCGAATAAACCTTTGTACCAGGTTTCCAGATGCACCGACGCACTGCGCTGACCTGGCAGGAACTGCCACAGCTCATCAGCAGTGAAGCTCATGATCGGCGCAATCCAGCGCACCAGCGCCTCGGCGATATGGAACAGCGCCGTTTGCGCCGAGCGCCGCGCCACACTGTTTTCCTTGCAGGTGTACTGGCGATCCTTGATCACGTCCAGATAGAAGCCGCCCAGATCGACGATGCAGAAATTGTGCAGCTTCTGGTAGATCTGGTGGAACTGGAATTTGTCGTAGCTGGCGATGATTTCCTTCTGCAGTTTCGACGCGCGATGCACCGCCCAGCGATCCAGCGCCATCATCTGCTCCGGCGCCACTGAGTGCTGGGCAGGATCGAAACCGTTCAGGTTGGACAGCAGAAACCGCGCCGTATTGCGGATACGGCGATAAGAGTCCGCTGTGCGCTTGAGGATTTCATCAGACACCGACATTTCAGCGCGATAATCCGTTGCGCTCACCCACAGGCGGATGATGTCGGCGCCCAGGTTCTTGACCACCGCTTGCGGCGACACGGTATTGCCCAGGGATTTGGACATTTTCTTGCCCTGGGCGTCCACGGTGAAGCCATGGGTCAGCACGGTTTTGTAGGGTGCTTCGCCACGAATTGCCAGACTGGTTTTCAGCGATGACTGGAACCAGCCGCGATGCTGGTCGGAGCCTTCCAGATACAGATCGGCCGGCGCGCGCAAACCGGCACGCTGTTCCAGCACGGCAAAATGGGTGACACCGGAATCAAACCACACGTCCAGCGTATCGGTGACTTTCTCGTACTGCGCCGCTTCATCACCGAGCAATTCCGCAGGATCGAGATCGAACCACGCATCCATGCCCTTTTCTTCCACTTTTTTTGCGGCAGCCTCGATCAGCTCCGCCGTGCGCGGATGCAATTCCTGCGTATCTTTGTGCACGAACAGCGCGATCGGCACCCCCCAGGTGCGTTGGCGCGAGATACACCAATCCGGGCTGGCATCCAGCATGCCGTCGATGCGGGCCTTGCCCCAATCCGGCACCCACTCCACCTTGTTCACGGCTTTCTTGCAAGCATCCAGCAAACCGTTCTGATGCATACTGATGAACCACTGCGGCGTGGCACGGAAGATCAGCGGCGTTTTGGTACGCCAGCAGTGCGGATAGCTGTGACGCATCTTCGCCTGCTTCAGCAGCGCGCCCTTTTCTTCCAGCAGCGCCAGGATTTTCGGCTCGACGTCGTAAACATGATCGCCAGCCACCAGCGGCGTCGATTCGCTGTAGCGGCCATCGGCGCCCACATAATTCAGCGTACCGATGTTGTATTTCAGGCCGACATTGAAGTCGTCCATGCCGTGGTCGGGTGCGATATGCACGGCACCGGTACCGGCATCCGTCGTCACGTGATCGCCCAGCACGATCGGCCCAATGCGCTCGTAGAAGGGATGCTGCAGCTGAACACCCTCGAGATTTTCGCCGGTAGTTTCACCCAGCACCTGCCAGGATTCCACGCCGTAGCGCTGGCACACGGTTTCCACCATCGCACTCGCCAGCAGAATGATTTCATCGCCTGCTCCTGCATTCAGCTGCACCAGGCTGTAAGGCAGTTCGCGACTGAGCGCCACTGCCTGGTTGGCGGGCAGCGTCCAGGGCGTGGTGGTCCAGATGACGACTGCCACCGGCAGCTGCGCCGCATCCACACCGAATTTTTTCACAAACGCCGAAACGTCCACCGGGCGGAAGCGCACGTCGATCTGGGTGGAGGTCTTTTCCTGATACTCCACTTCCGCTTCCGCCAGTGCCGAGCCGCCCACCACGCTCCAGTACACCGGCTTGAAACCCTTCACCAGATGACCGTTCTGCACGATGCGGCCCAGGGCGCGGATGATGTCCGCCTCGAATTTGAAATCCATGGTCAGATAGGGATTCTGCCAGTCACCCAGCACACCCAGACGGATGAAATCCTCGCGCTGGCCCTTCACCTGCTGCATGGCGTATTCGCGGCACTTCTTGCGGAAATCGGCATAGGGCACCTTCACGCCGGCCTTGCCGATTTTCTTCTCCACGTTGTGTTCGATGGGCAGACC
Organism: Pseudomonadales bacterium; assembly: GCA_020062665.1. Taxonomy (GTDB): domain Bacteria; phylum Pseudomonadota; class Gammaproteobacteria; order Pseudomonadales; family Ketobacteraceae; genus Ch67. The sequence goes on along the minus strand of JAGUVW010000031.1, from coordinate 30,334 downwards.
ATGGCAATCCCAACCGGGAACATAGGGCGCGTCAAAACCGCTCAGGCGCTTGGACTTGAGAATCATGTCCTTCAGGATTTTATTCACCGCATGGCCGATGTGGATCTCGCCATTCGCGTACGGAGGGCCATCGTGCAGAATGAACTGCGGACGCCCGGCTGCAATTTTCTGAATCTGGCCATACAGGTCGATCTTGTCCCAATGTTTCAGCAGTTCCGGTTCACGCTGCGCCAGGTTCGCCTTCATGGCGAACGCCGTGTTGGGAAGATTCAGTGTTGCTTTGTAATCGGCCATTGTCGTTGGACTGCCTGTGTTTAAAAGTGATTAGTGTTGCGAAAAGAATTGTCGTGCGGTCTGGATGTCCTGCTGGATCGCCGCTTTCAAGGCATCCAGCCCGCTGAATTTCTGCTCGTCGCGAATCTTGTGGCGGAAGATCACCCGCACCTGGCGGCCGTAAATATCCCGGTTGAAATCGAACAGATGCACTTCCAGCCGCACCCGCTGCCCGTTCACCGTGGGGCTGGTGCCCAGGTTTGCCACGCCCTGATAGACGCCGCCGTCCAGCCCTTCCAGCTCCACTGCAAATACACCGCTGATCGGCGTGCGAATACGCTTGGGCAACAGATTGGCGGTGGGCACGCCGATGGTTCGCCCGAGCCGGTTGCCATGAATCACCCGTCCAGACATGAAGAACGGCTGACCCAGCAATCGTGCCGCACTGGCAAAATCGGAACGCTCCAGGGTTTCCCGTACCCGGGTACTGCTCACCCGCTCGCCTTCCATTTCAAAGGTGCAGGTATGTTCCACCGTAAAACCTGCCAGTTGCCCGGCCTTCTGCAAAAACGCGAAATCGCCGCTGCGGTCATGGCCAAAACGAAAGTCATCGCCCACCACCAGATGACGGACACCCAGGCCGCCAATCAGGATGTGGTCGCAGAATTCCGCAGCCGACTGGGCACTGAAACGATTGTCGAAACGCACACACAGCACGCGATCAACACCCTGGGCCGCCAGTACTTCACATTTTTCGCGGAAGGTCATCAGGCGGGCCGGCGCCTGCTCCGGCGCAAAGAATTCACGAGGCTGGGGCTCGAACACCATTACTGCAGACGGCAACCCCAGTGCATGAGCCTTGGCAGCCACCTGGCTGATGATCGCCCGATGGCCGGCATGCACGCCATCGAAATTACCGATGGTGGCCACACACCCCTGATGCCGGGAGCGAAGATTGTGAACGCCGCGAATCAACTCCATAACCATGCCGTGCTGCCAAAAGCCCAGCATTATAGCGGAGTTGACCCGCCGATTTAACTGCAACCGGCAGCCCGGCGGGGAACTCTGGCTGCCAGCATGGACACTCGCCACCACCAGCGCTCAACCACCAAAGGCCGTTACAGGCCGTCCTCGTCCGGCCCGGCCCGCGAGCGCAAATGCCGCAACCGCACCCCGCCGGCGTAAAGCGCCACGCCGTAGGCTGCCATTCCCCCCACCACCAGCAAGGTCAGCCACAACACCCGCTGCTGCCACCCCCAGGCCAGCCACTGCTCCAGATCCCGCCCCAGCCACAAAAGCACAGCCGACATGGCCAGCGTCGCCAGGCACAGGCGCAAGAAGAAGCGCAGCCACCCCTTGCCAGGCACATAAACACCTGCCTTGCGCAGCCCGAGATACAACAGCCCCGCATTGAACAGAGCAGATAACGACGTCGCCAGCGCCAGCCCGGTATGCGCCATGGGCAGAATCAGCGCCAGACTCACCACCATATTCGCCACCATTGCCCAGATACCGATCTTCACCGGCGTGGCCGTGTCCTGGCGGGCGAAGTAGCCCGGCGCCAGCACCTTCACCAGCATGAAGCCCAACACGCCAACACTGTACGCCTGCAACGCCAGCGCTGACTGCACCACATCCTTCTGCGAAAACGCCCCGTACTGGAACAGGGTCACCATCAACGGTTCCGCCAGAATCACCTGGGCAACCCCCGCCGGCACGCCGATCAGGATGTTCATCCGCACCGCCCAGTCCAGAGTGGCGGAAAACGCCTCGGTGCTTTGCGTGGCATGCTTGCGCGACAGGCTGGGCAGAATCACCGTGGCGATAGCGATACCGAACACCCCCAGGGGCATTTCCATCAGGCGATCGGCGTAATACAGCCAGGACACACTGCCATCCTCCAGAAACGACGCCAGCACTGTCCCCAGCAGCAGGTTGATCTGCGCCACCGACACCCCAAACAGGGCCGGCAGCATCAGTTTCAGGATGCGGCGCACCCCTTCGTCCTGCCACCCCCAGCGCGGGCGCACCAGCAGTCCGATGGGCTTCAGGTAAGGCAGCTGGAACACGAACTGCACCACCCCGGCAATCAGCACCCCCCAGGCCAGCGCCACGATGGGTGGGTCCATAAAGGGCGCCAGGAACAAGGCACACAGGATCAGCACCACATTCAGCAGCACCGGGGTGAACGCCGGCACCCCAAAGCGGCCATAACTGTTCAGGATCGACCCCACAAAGCCGGTCAGGGAAATCATCATCAGATAGGGGAACGTCAGCAGCAGCATGTCTGACGCCAGCTGGAACTTGTCCTCCTGGGCGCTGAAACCGGGGGCAAACAGATAGGTCACCTGAGGGGCAAACACCGCGCACACAATCGTCAGCAGCGCCAGCACCCCACCCAGAGACCCCGCCGTATGGCTGACCAGCAGCTGCACCTCAGCCAGCTGGCGCTTGGTGCGGTATTCCGACAACACCGGCACAAACGCCTGGGAGAAAGCACCTTCCGCAAACAGACGCCGAAAGAAATTAGGGATCTTGAACGCCACGAAGAACGCATCGGCGCCCCCGCCGGCACCGAAGACCTGGGCCACCACCACATCGCGCACCATGCCGAGCACCCGCGACAGCAGGGTGAAAAAGCTCACGATGCTGGTCGATTTCAGCAAACCACCCTGCTTCTTGCCCGCCTTGTCGTCTTTCATCGCTCCCCCTCAAAGGGCGCCTATTATACGGAAGCCCCGCGGATTCCCCAGACCAGCCGTTAACAGAATTCTATCCTTGACACCGAGGGGGTGAGTGGGAATAATCTTGCGTCCTCGAATTCGAGATACAGTCCATTTAAGGTTTTCATCTAAGGAGCAAGACCTTGGCTAACATCAAATCAGCTAAGAAACGTGCACGCCAGGCTGAAAAGCGTCGCAGACACAATGCCGGTCTGCGCTCCATGGTTCGCACTTACATCAAGAAAGTGGTGCTGGCCGTTGAAGCTGGCAACAAAGAAACTGCCCAAAAAGCATATCTGGAAGCCGTACCGGTCATCGACCGCATGGTAACCAAAGGCATCATCCACAAGAACAAGGCTGCCCGTCACAAGAGCCGCCTGAGCGACCATATCAAAGACATGGCTGCTTAATTGTTTTAGGTGGAAACGAAAAACCGGCGAAAGCCGGTTTTTTTGTGCCTGGGTTTTTCCCACCCCGCCTTTCACATGGCGGGCTGCAACACTGGCCCAGCCCGCGACAGCTGTCAGGACTCACTCACCTTTGCCGACTCAGAACACCACCATATTGTCACGGTGGATCAGCTCCCGCTCCTCAACATAGCCCAGCCGCTCCGCAATCTGGTCGCTGCTGACGCCCATGATCTTGCGGGCTTCGTCGGAATCATAGTTCACCAGGCCGCAAGCCACTCGTTCGTTGTCGGGCCCCACGCAGGACACCATTTCGCCCCGCGCAAACTGGCCGGTGACTTCTTTCACACCTACCGGCAGCAAACTCACCCCCCTTTCCCGCAGCGCACGGGCGGCACCAGCATCCAGGGTCAACACGCCACGCATCTGCAGATGCCCTGCCAGCCACTGCTTGCGGGCCGCCATGGGCGTGCTGTCTGACACCAGGAAAGTGCCCACGTCTTCGCCGGCATGAACCCTGGTGAGCACCTGGTCGATGCGGCCACCCACAATCATGGTCGCCGCGCCAGAGCGGGACGCCAGTTGCGCCGCCCGCACCTTGGTAGCCATGCCGCCGCGCCCCAGCGCACCACCCTCTGCCCCCGCCATACCCAGCAGAGCGGGATCGGCGGCACGTGCGGTGGAAATGCGCTTGGCATCAGGATGCTTACGCGGGTCGGCTTCGAACATGCCCAGCTGGTCGGTGAGGATCACCAGCAGATCGGCTTCCACCAGATTGGTCACCAGCGCGCCCAGGGTATCGTTGTCGCCGAAACGGATCTCGTCGGTCACCACCGTGTCGTTTTCGTTCACCACCGGCACCACCCCCAGATTGATCAGGGTGAGCAGCGTGTTGCGGGCATTCAGGTAGCGGGTGCGGTCGGAAAGGTCGTCATGGGTCACCAGAATCTGGGCCGTGTGCACGCCGTGCGCCTGAAACAGCTGCTCCCAGGTCTGCACCAGTCCCATCTGCCCCACGGCAGCAGCAGCCTGCAGTTCGTGCATTTCTTTCGGGCGGGTTTTCCAGCCCAGGCGGCTCATGCCTTCAGCCACTGATCCGGAGGACACCAGCACGATCTCGATGCCGTGTTTCTGCAGCTCGATCAACTGGCCCACCCAGCCGGCGATAGCCTGTCGATCCAGACCCTGGCCGTTGTTGGTCAGCAGCGCGCTGCCAATTTTCACCACCCAGCGCTGGGTCGCAGCGATCTGGCGGCGCTCACTCAATTTCACACTGGAAGGTTGCGTCATAGGCTCAATACGGTGCGTAAATGACTTCTACTTCGTGATCATCATCGTCGTCATCGTCATCCTGCTGCTCGCCCTGCTCCTGACGCAGGCGACGACGCTCGGCCTTGTAGGCCTGAATCTTGTGGCGAGCCTCTTCTTCGAGACGCTTGCGGGCCGCCAGCTCCTGCTCGGCGAACTCGGAGTCATTTTCCATGCGCTCATTGAGCTCTTCCAGGTAATTCATGATGGCGAACACCAGATCCTGGGTACCAACACCATTGGCAGCGGAAATGTAGAACACCGGGCCTTCCCACTCCAGACGCTCGACGATGTCGTCGCAGCGTGCCTTGGCCTCGTCTTCCGGCAGCAGGTCGGTTTTGTTCAGCACCAGCCAGCGCGGACGATCCGCCAGGGCATGACTGAACAACACCAGTTCGCCGGCGATGGCATCCACCGCCTGCACCGGATCGGTTTCATCCCAGGGGGCGATATCCACCACATGCAGCAGAACCCGGCAGCGAGCCAGATGCTTGAGGAAGCGGATACCCAGGCCGGCACCTTCGGCGGCACCCTCGATCAGGCCGGGAATATCCGCCATCACGAAGCTGCGCAGCTTGTCGACCTTCACCACACCCAGATTGGGCACCAGCGTGGTAAAGGGATAATCGGCCACTTTCGGTTTGGCAGCGGACACTGCGCGAATCAGCGTGGACTTGCCCGCATTGGGCATCCCCAGCAGGCCCACGTCCGCCAGCACTTTCAGCTCCAGGCGCAGATTGCGCTTTTCGCCCTCGGTGCCGGGCGTAGTCTGACGCGGCGCCCGGTTGGTGCTGGACTTGAAACAGGTATTCCCGATGCCGCCCCGGCCACCTTTGGCCACCACAAACTGATCGCCATCCGCCAGCAGATCGCCGAGCACCTCATCGGTGTCCTCGTCGATCACCGTGGTGCCCACGGGCACCCGCAGCACCAGATCGTCACCGCTCTTGCCAGTGCAATTACGGCCCGCGCCACCCTCGCCCCGCTGGGCTCGGTGCAGACGCTCGTAACGGTAATCCACCAGCGTGTTCAGATTGCTGTCCGCCAGCAGAATCACACTGCCGCCAGCCCCACCATTACCACCATCCGGGCCGCCGTACTCGATGTATTTTTCCCGACGGAAACTCATGCAGCCGTTGCCGCCATCGCCCGCTTCAACGCGGATCGCAGCTTCATCAACGAATTTCATGGGACAACTCCTGCAGACTGGAACACTGGAAATAGTTTACGCCGGACACCGTAATCGGGCAGCAACAAACGCAAAAAGCCCTGCCTTTCGGGCAGGGCTTCGCTATCAATTCAGACAGCGGCGCAGCTTAAGCAGCAGGAACGATGGAAACGGTCCGGCGATTCTTGGGACCTTTCACTTCGAACTTCACCACGCCATCCGCTTTCGCGAAAATGGTGTGATCCTTGCCGAGGCCGACATTCTTGCCAGGGTGGAACTCGGTGCCACGCTGACGAACGATGATGTTACCGGCCTTCACTACCTGACCACCGAAACGCTTGACGCCAAGGCGTTTACTTTCGGAGTCGCGACCGTTACGAGTACTACCACCCGCCTTCTTGTGAGCCATTGTGCCTCTCCTTAATTATCAGGCGCTGATGCCAGTGATCTTCACTTCAGTGAAGTACTGACGGTGACCGGCTTGCTTACGGAAGTGCTTGCGGCGACGGAATTTGATGATGCGGATCTTGTCACCGCGGCCGTGGGTTACCACTTCGGCCTTCACCTTGCCACCTTGCACCAGCGGCGCGCCGATTTTGACGTCTTCGCCATTGGAAACCAAAAGAACTTGATCGAACTCGATGGCCTGACCAGCTTCAGCCTCGAGCAATTCGAGACGCACGATATCGCCTTCAGCGACTCGATGCTGTTTGCCACCACTTACAAATACCGCGTACATAGCTGCTGACTCCAAACGCTTCTATCGAGCATCAGATTTCTGCTTAAACTTGCACCGACGTCCATGGAGATTGCTCAACCTTGCAGCGCCGGGGTCACAGGGGGCCGAATTGTAAGGCAATCATCAGGTCGACGCAACACAGATTAGCCGCCCTCGATCGGTTGTCACTCCTTGCCAGTGAAGACGACATACCCGCCAGCAAAATCAGGCCGTTAGCTTGACACCCCCCGCCCCCACCCCTAGCATTCGTGAAATTTTCACATTTCCCCCTGCACCTTTATTGTGCTCAGCATTTGGGCGGCCAGTGGACACTATGGATTTCAAGGCAATATCAGCGGTAGTGGCGGACGATTTCAAGTCCGTTAACGATCTGATTTTCAAGCAGTTACACACCCGCGTGCCGCTGATCAAGGAAATTGGCAACTACATTATCCAGAGCGGTGGCAAGCGCCTGCGTCCTCTGGTGTGCCTGCTCAGTGCCCGCGCCCTGGGCTACCAGGGCACACAGCACATCGATATCGCGGCCACGGTCGAATTCCTCCATACCGCCACCCTGCTCCACGACGATGTGGTGGATGAGTCCGGCCTGCGCCGGGGCAAGCCCACTGTGAATGCCGTGTGGGGCAACTCTCCGTCCGTGCTGGTGGGGGATTTCCTGATTTCCCGCTCGTTTCAGATGGTGGTGAATGTGGGCAACATGAAGATCCTGCAGATCCTGTCCAACGCCACCAACCTGATTGCCGAGGGCGAGGTGCTGCAGCTGATCAACTGCAAGAACCCGGACACCACCGAAGATCAATATATGGAAGTGATCCGCTACAAGACGGCGAAGATGTTCGAGGCGTCCGCCCAGTCTGGCGCCGTGCTGGCCAATCCGGGCGAGGCTGTGGAACTGGCTTTCGCCCGCTACGCAGATCATCTGGGCAGCGCCTTCCAGCTCATTGATGACGTGCTGGACTACACCGGCAGCGCCGACGAGATGGGCAAGAACGTGGGCGACGATCTGGCGGAAGGCAAACCGACTCTACCGCTGATTTTTGCTCTGCAGCACGCCAGCGAGGGGGATCGGGCGCTGATCCGCAAGGCGATTCTGAGCGGCGGACTGGAGCAACTGGATGCCATCACCCGCGCCGTGCGCAGCTGCGGCGCGCTGGATTACACCATCGAGCAGGCAAATCGTCAGGCGGCAATGGCGAAGGACTGTATTGCGACGGTGCCGGATTCCCTGCACAAGCAAGCGCTGGTGGGCCTGTGCGACCTGGCCGTGGCCAGAAACCACTGACGGCATATTGTTTCAGCCATTAAAGGTTCCTATAATGGCGCCCTCTTTCAGCACGGGCATTAGCGCAGTCTGGTAGCGCACTACTTTCGGGAAGTAGGGGTCGCAGGTTCAAATCCTGCATGCCCGACCAAATACAGTTCCCGGCATGCTCCCACATGCACCCGAACACCATTGAAGCCCGCGGAATGCGGGCTTTTTTGTGCCAGTTTACAGCCCCGTCACGGTCACAACGGCAAGTCTGCGGGCAAATACAGTTATCAGCCCGACAACAGCAAACGACATCCAAAGCGAAAGCTGAAATGAAAGAGGCCCTTCCGGGCCTCAATCGACGTACTCGTCTTCTTCCTGCTGAAAGGGCTGTTCCTGCGCCAGCCGTTCCCGTTCCTGGGCGGCGAGGATTTCGTCTTCGCGGGGGAACTTGAGCTTGGCCCAGCTCTGGGCGTAGATGACCCACATCAACTGCAGACGGGCGATCTTCATCTGTTCGGTGTTGCCACTGACCTTGTCGGCCCGCAGCTTCTTGATGAGTTGCTCCAGCTCGACACGCTTTTCATTGAGCTTGAGGCGGATTTCCTCGCCGGCCAGTCCATGGAACGTCATGAACGGAATACGGAAATCTTCGGGGAATTCGGACATGGGCGATTTGTTCCATTCCAGAATCGCCTGCCAGGGGTATTGAGTGTATCGGCCCTGGCGTCCGCACATTTCATCGAGGCAACGTACCACATAGCGGAGCTTCCCTTTCTCCGAATCGGCGCTGCGTTCCTTCACCAGTCGCGCTTCGCACCCGCAGGTGCAGAAGTTGATCTCAGGCTTCAACTCATAGATGGCCTGATTCTGGTTCTGAGTCTGATTTTCCTGCATATAAGTACTTGCGAGTTATTGGATTTGCGAGTGAACCTTGCACGAAGATAACGCATTGGACACCGAAGCGACCCTTGCGTTTGCGAGCATCCCGGCAAAGTGGAAATAATGGATAAATGTGCACCTTCAATTAGGGTACTGGTATTTTTTACACTTTTGAAGCCCCGGCTGGTGTAAGGTTGGATTCCGCACCAAACTTTCCTAATTTTCTTTGGAAATCTTAACATGGCCTATTGGTTGTTCAAATCAGAACCTGACACCTTCAGTATCGACGATCTCAAGTCCCGTGGCGCCAAGGGGGAAACCTGGGACGGCGTGCGCAACTACCAGGCCCGCAACATGCTGCGGGACGAGGTGAAAAAAGGGGATCTGGTGTTTTTCTACCATTCCAACTGTGAGGTGCCAGGCATCGTGGGGATCGCGGAGGTGATCAAGGAGGCCTTTCCTGATCCCAGCCAGTTCAACCCGGAGTCCAACTATTTCGATCCCAAGGCCACGCCGGACAATCCGCGCTGGTTCTGCCCACAGGTGAAGTTTCACGCCAAATTCAAGAGCACTGTCAGCCTGGAGCAGCTGAAGCAGACGCCGGCGCTGGCGGACATGGCGCTGGTGCGCAAGGGCAACCGGTTGTCGATTCTGCCGGTGAGCGATGCCCAGTGGACGTTCATTATGGGGATGGTGAAGTAGCGGCCATTCGTACCGGCAGGATCTGTTCGAGGAAGACTTTCTCGGTCACCAGATCCTGCGGGGATGCCACCCGGTCGACGAAGGTCATGCCGATCAGGTGATCGTATTCGTGCTGAAAAATGCGGGCGGGGAAGCCGGTGAGGGACAGCAGGTGACCCCGGCCGTGCAGATCGAAAAATTCGATGTCCACCGCATCCGGGCGCAGCACCTTGCCGCGCAGGCCGGGTACGCTCAGGCAGCCTTCCCACTCTTCTACCAGATTTTCGCTGTAGCGCAGCGGCAACGGATTCAGCAGTAATAAAGGCTGCATGACAGGCGCGTTGGGATAACGCTGATTGGGGCGCGAGGCGATGATCATCATTTGCAGGTCGACGCCGATCTGGGGCGCGGCAATGCCAACTCCGCCACGCTTGTCCATCCACTCACGCATTGCGGCGGCAATGGGCAGGACGACGTCGGGGCGGGAGAGATCCACGGGCCGCGCCACCTGGCGCAGACGCGGATCGCCGAGTTCGACAATACTGTAGTCCGTTGCGCTCACGACAGCACTTTGCTCTTGGGCAGTTTGTCGAGCAGCGCGAGGGGATTCACCGTGGGCAGGTAGACGCGGCGCACGCTCTTCTGCAGCAGGTCCAGCGAGTGCAGCAGATCCTTGCCGTTCTTGGGCGGCGCCAGTTGCCAGAGCCCCAGGGTGTAGATGGCCTCTTTCGCCGCCCCCAGCACGCCGGAGGACAGGGCGAAATCCCGGAACACCATAAACGTGTCCAGATCGCCGAACGTCACCACCTGGGGTTTGCTGGAGGGCGTGAAATCCCGCAGCGCTTTGCCCGCCAGAAGGCGCTCGACGTTCTGCGCGGCAGCCTTGCCCATGTCGATGGCATGGAAAGCCTGCTTCGACAGCGCCATGCCCTGGGGCTGGGCCGCGTCGCCAATGATGAAGACGTTTTCGCGCTGACGGCTCTGGAAGGTGCCATTCACGTCCGCCCATTGACCGGGCGCATCGGTGAGATGGGCCTGGGCCAGAAACGGGTTGGGTGCAGCGCCGCCGGACCAGAGGGTGATGTCGCTTTCCAGCGCGCTGCCATCGGTGAAGCAAATGCCTTCGGCATCCACCTCTTCCACCTCTTTGCCGAGCCCGTATTCCACTCGCAGGCGATCCGTGTGGCCGCGAATGGCGCCGTCGAGATTGCCGGGGCAATGGGACAGCAGGCGATCGGCGGAATCTACTACGGTGAATTCGAACTGGGGGCGATGGCGGTAGGCGCGGAGGATTTCACCGAAGGCTTCGACGCCTTCGATGCCGCCGCCTACCACGGTGACGCGACAGGTACGATGACTGAGGGAAGCACGATGCAACCGGCGCGCGATGACCTGGCATTGCTCGACGCTTTTCATGGGCAGGGCGTGCTGGTCGGCGCCGGCTACGCCGAAGGTGTTGTTGACGCTGCCGGTGGCGACGATACAGACGTCAAACGCAATGCGCTGGCCGTTGTCCAGCTCGACGAACTGGGAGGTAAGCCCATGCGCCCGCTGCATGACGAAGCTGTGACCGAGCCTGCGCACCAGAATGGAACGGTTCATCCGTAGCTCGTCGCCTTTCTTCACGCCCGAGATAATCTCATGGATGTTGGGCAGCCACTCGATGTGGGGGGAAGGATCGATCACCGTCACATCGTATCGGGAAGCTTTCAATTGCTGGGCGGCGTTGAGGCCGGCAAATCCGCCGCCGATGATCACCACGCGAGGCTTTTTGCTCATTCCGAACATGCTCTGGCACTCCATTGAGTCCGGTTCCGGCGAGCCTGCTCACGGGCAACCCGCCGGGTGCACACACTGTCTACAAGATGGCGCGCATTCTATCCCAGAATGCACCGCTTAATAGCACGAACAGGTTACAGATATGTAACCGCTCTGAAACCCGTCAGGTGCGATTGAATGCAAGACGCTGGCCACGCAGCGCCCGGTTCACCTGACCATTCTCGAACGCCACCTGGCCGTTCACCAGGGTGGTATGGATCGACGACTTGAAGATGGTGCCAGCAAACGGGGTCCAGCCGCACTTGTAGAGGACTTCCTGTTGATCCACCACGGTGGGCGCCGTCAGATCCACCAGCGCCAGATCGGCCCAGTAGCCTTCGCGAATGAAGCCCCGCTCCGCCATCTGGAAACGGATGGCCACGTTGTGACTGGTTTTCTGCACCACGGTTTCCAGGCTGAAGCGGCCGGCGTGGTAGTGCTCCAGCACGGACACCAGCGCGTGCTGCACCAACGGCAGGCCCGACGGCGCCTTGAAATAGGATTGCTGTTTTTCATCCCAGGTATGGGGCGCGTGATCGGTGGCGATGATGTCGATGCGACCGTCCTTCACCGCCGCCAGCAGCCCTTCCTGATCCGCCTTGGTTTTGACGGCAGGATTACATTTGATCAGAGCACCCTTGGTGGCGTAGTCCGCTTCGTTGAAAAAGAGATGGTGCGCGCAGACTTCTGCTGTGATCTGCTTGCCTGTCATGGGGCCCGGCTTGAAATGGTCCAGCTCTTTCGCGGTGGTGATGTGGAGAACATGTAGCTGGGTGCCGTGCTTCTTCGCCAGCCCCACCGCCAGAGAGGAGGATTTCCAGCACGCCTCCTCGGAGCGGATCAATGGATGGCAGGCCATCGGCACGTTCTCGCCATACTGCTCCCGGTAGCGATCCTCGTTGGCCTTGATCATCGGGCTGTCCTCGCAATGGGTGACCACGATGATCGGGCTGTTGGCGAAAATGCCTTCCAGAGTCTGCGGATTGTCCACCAGCATGTTGCCGGTGGAGGCGCCCATGAACACCTTGATGCCGCAGGCGGCGTTGGGGTCGATGGACTTGATCTCGTCGAGGTTGTCGTTACTGGCGCCCAGATAGAAGGCGAAGTTGGCGATGGATTTCTGCGTGGCGCGGTCGTACTTGTCTTCCAGGGCGGCGCGGTTGATGGTGAGGGGGTTCACATTGGGCATTTCAAAGTAGCTGGTGATGCCGCCCGCCACAGCCGCCGCGGATTCGGTCGCGATCTCGCCCTTGTGGGTCAGGCCCGGCTCGCGGAAATGCACCTGATCGTCGATCATGCCCGGCAGCAGGTGTTTGCCGGCGGCGTCGATCACCCGGTCGGCCTTACTGGACGCCAGGTTTCCGCCAATCTTCTCGATCCGGCCATTGCGAACCAGCACGTCGCCCTGGCGAATCTGTCCCTCGTTCACGATATGCGCGTTGGTGATTAACAGACTGGTCATGATTCGCTTCCTATACTGTAGAGAATGGCGCTACCCAAGTGGGAAGCGTATTATAACTGATCGTGCCTGATCACCTACTTTCGAGTCCTGCGCATGTCTGCACTCTTCGTCAAACATCTGACCGTTCTGGATTTTTCCTACGCCCACGCAACACGGGGAATCCTGGGGGAAAGCTGGATCGTGGACGTGGAGCTGCACGGCGAGCTGGATGAGCAGGGCATGGTGTTCGACTTCGCACTGGTGAAGCGCCAGGTGCGCGACGCCGTGGAAGGGCTCATCGACCACAAGCTGGTGATTCCCCGTGGCCTGCCCCAGTTGCAGGTGAAGGAAACCTACGGCAACACCGAACTGCAATGGCAGGATGAGAGCGGGCGCCTGTTCCGTCATCTGTCGCCCATCGACGCGGTGGAACTGCTGGATTGCGACGACGTCACCCCCGCCAACCTCACACCCGCCCTGCAACAGGCCGTGATGACCGCCGTGCCTTCCAATGTGAAACAGGTAGTGATCGAACTGCGCCCCGAGGAAGGCGCCGGCCCCTTCTATCACTATTCCCACGGCCTCAAGAAACACCGGGGCAACTGCCAGCGCATCGCCCACGGCCATCGTTCCCGCCTCAAGATCCTGCGCAACGGCAAGCGTGATCCCCTGCTGGAAAAAGCCTGGGCCCTGAAGTGGAAAGATATCTACATCGGCACCCGTTCCGACGTGGTGCGGGAATTCAGCGAAAGCGGCGTGGACTACATCCAGTTCGGCTACGACGCCCAGCAGGGCCGCTTCGAACTGACCCTTCCCGCCACCCAGGTCTATCTGATCGACACGGATTCCACCGTGGAATACCTGGCCGACCACATTGCCGCCCACCTAAAGGCCGACGACCCGGATCACGAGTTCGAGGTGCGGGCCTATGAAGGGGTCATGAAAGGCGCCATCGCCCGGCGCTGAAATTTCCCTATATCTTCTATAGAATGGTCGACCCACCCATGCAGGGGTGATTGTCAGTCATCAACAGGAATCGCAACCGACCATGTCCATCGCCATTACTCTGCCTGACGGAAGCGTCAGGCACTACGAGCAGCCCGTTTCCGGCCTGCAACTCGCCGCCGATATCGGCCCCGGCCTCGCCAAGGCCAGCCTTGCCATGATCGTCAATGGCAACCAGATGGACCTGACGACAACCCTGACCACCTCCTGCACCGTTCAATTCATTACCACCAAATCCCCCGAGGCGCTGGAACTGCTGCGCCACGACGCCGCCCACGTGATGGCGCAGGCGGTGAAAGAACTGTTCCCGGAAACCCAGGTCACCATCGGCCCCGCCATCGAGAACGGCTACTACTACGATTTTTATCGGGAAAAGCCGTTCACCCAGGAAGATCTGGACACGATCCAGAAGCGCATGGAAGAGATCGTCGACCGCGATCTGCCCATCGTGCGCGAAGTCTGGGATCGGGATGAAGCGATCACGTTTTTTGAGAGCCAGGGTGAAGCGTTCAAAGCCGAACTGATCCGTGATCTGCCGGCAGACGAAGTCATTTCCCTCTACCGCCAAGGCGACTTCATCGACCTGTGCCGGGGCCCGCACCTGCCGTCCACCGGCAAGCTGGGCAAGGGTTTCAAAGTGATGAAAACCGCTGGCGCGTACTGGCGCGGTGATGCCACCAAGGCACAGCTGCAGCGGGTGTACGGCACCGCCTGGCGCGATGCCAAGGAACTGAAAGCCTACCTGACCCAGCTGGAGGAAGCCGCCAAGCGCGACCACCGCAAACTGGGCAAGGAACTGGATCTGTTCCACCAGCAGGAAGAAGCGCCGGGCATGGTGTTCTGGCACCCGAAAGGCTGGTCGATCTGGCAGAAGGTTGAGCAGTACGTGCGCCAGGTCTACCGCAACAGCGGCTACCAGGAAGTGCGCGGCCCGCAGATCATGGACGTGAGTCTGTGGAAGAAATCCGGTCACTGGGACAACTACCAGGAAAACATGTTTTTCACTGAGTCGGAAAAGCGCACCTACGCGGTGAAACCGATGAATTGCCCCGGCCACGTGCAGATCTACAACAACACGCTGCACAGCTACCGCGACCTGCCGATCCGTTATGCAGAATTCGGCGGCTGCCATCGCAATGAACCCTCGGGCGCACTGCACGGCATCATGCGCGTGCGCGCATTCACCCAGGACGACGGCCACATCTTCTGTACCGAGGATCAGGTGCAGGGGGAAGTGACCGCATTCCATCAGCAGGCGATGAAGGTGTACGCGGATTTCGGTTTCGACAATATTTCGGTAAAGCTGGCACTGCGTCCCGACAAACGCATCGGTACTGAAGAAGCCTGGGACAAGGCGGAAAACGGCTTGCGAGCGGCGCTGAAAAGCGCGGGCGTCGCCTGGGAGGAACTGCCGGGCGAAGGCGCATTTTACGGCCCGAAAATCGAATATCACCTGAAGGATTCCATCGGCCGCGCCTGGCAGGTAGGCACCGTGCAGTTCGACCCGATGATGCCGGAACGTTTGAACGCCGAGTACGTGGATGAACATTCCCAACGCCAGCGTCCAATCATGCTGCACCGCGCGATTGTGGGTTCGATGGAGCGTTTTATCGGTATTCTGATCGAGCACTATGCCGGGCACTTCCCGCTGTGGCTATCTCCCGTTCCCGTTGTCGTTGCCACCATTACTGATGATGCGCGGGAATGGGCGGAGTCGGTGGTGACACAACTGAAAGCGGCTGGCATTCAAGCCCAGGCGGATCTGCGCAACGAGAAAATCGGCTACAAGGTGCGCGAACATTCCAACGCGAAAGTGCCGCAGATCTGGGTAGTGGGCAAACAGGAAGCTGCCGAGCAGAAAGTGGCGATCCGCCAGCTGGGCAGCCAGCAGAATGAAGTGGTGACATTTGCGGAAGCGCTGGAGCGGATTGTGGCGGCGACGAAGTTGCCGGTTTGATGGCGGTTCAGTTCGGCTAAATTAGTACGCTGTGCACCAGACATGTTTTTGCTCGAGCCGTTCACGCAGCCTGGTGGTAATTGAATGGATTTCTGGTTCTAGCGGGAAGCCATCGCGCTGTTAATTTTGCTAAATGCGTCCGCGACATCCCTGTCGCTCCTGCAATCGACTTTGATCACAATGGGCTGTCCTGCCCATTGCGCTCAAAACGACGCAAAATCAACAGCGCGATGACTTCTTGAGAATTCGGTTCGAGATTCCGTGAAGAATCCGGCACGAACTTGCAGGCGGGTGAAGGGGCGTCCTTTTTCCGTCGTTTTGGCGCTGCGAAGCAGGGATAGCGTAGCGGCGCCAAAGACGATTCAGGGTCGCACATGGATGTGTGACCCTGATTTAGGAAAAAGGATGCCCCTTCACCCGCCCCGCGCACAAACCAGAACCAGCGCAACGCACCATGCGCACCCGAAGCACACGACCAAGTACAAAGCAGCTGAACAAACAAACGATCACCCCAACGCGCCAGGCCACACGAAACGCCAGCGCAACGAGAACCGCGAAGTTGAACCGACCATGACACTCTACCTGCACAACACACTGACCCAGCAAAAAGAACCCTTCGCCCCGCTCGATCCCAACCGGGTGACCATGTACGTGTGCGGGCCCACGGTCTACAACTTCGTCCACATCGGCAACGCCCGCCCGGTGGTAGTGTTCGACACACTCTTTCGCCTGCTGAACCGGCATTTTCCCAATGTGATCTACGCCCGCAACATCACCGACATCGACGACAAGATCAACAACGCGGCGAAGGAAAATGGCGAACCCATTCGCGTTCTGGCGGAACGCTACGCCGACGCCTATCACCAGGACATGGGGCAGCTCAACAACCTGCAGCCCACGCTGGAACCCTATGCCACCGACAACATCGACGCCATGATCGAGCAGATCCAGGCGCTGATCAAAAACGGCCACGCGTACGAAGCCGAAGGCCATGTGCTGTTCCAGGTGAGCACCGACAAGCAGTACGGCAAACTCTCGAAGCGCAATATGGACGACATGATTGCCGGTGCGCGAGTGGAAGTTGCGCCCTACAAAAAAGAACCTGCAGATTTTGTCCTGTGGAAACCCTCCAGCGACGACCTGCCAGGCTGGGACAGCCCCTGGGGCCGCGGTCGCCCCGGCTGGCACATCGAATGCTCCGCCATGATCAACAAACACCTGGGCAAAACTATCGACATTCACGGCGGCGGCATGGATCTGATCTTCCCCCACCATGAAAACGAAATCGCCCAGGGTACCTGCTGCCACGAGCACGGCAACGAGCAGTTCGTGCGCTACTGGCTGCATAACGGCTACCTGAATATCGACGGCAAGAAAATGTCGAAATCCCTCGGCAATTTCCGCACCGTGCGCGATCTGCTGCAGGAATGGCCCGGCGAAGTGATCCGCTACGCCCTGCTCACCGCGCATTATCGCAAGCCACTGGATTTTTCCGGCGATCTGCTCAGCAGCGCCAAGTCAGCGCTGGATCGTCTTTATGGCGCGCTGCGGGAATCGGCGGTGACCGTGGACAGCGGCGTGCAACACCCGCAACTGGACGAGCTGGAAGGCTATCTGCTGGATGACCTGAACACGCCGCAGGCCCTGTCCGTGCTGCACGCGCTGGCCGGTGAAATCAACAAAACCACCGGCGCGGAAAAGGCCAAGCTGCAATCCATCCTGCGCAAGGCCGGCAGTTTCATTGGACTGCTCAATCAGGACGCCGAAGCCTGGTTCAAGTGGGCGCCGGCTTCCAGCAGCGGTGGCCTGTCTGATGACGCTATTGAGCAGTTGATCCAGGAGCGCATCGACGCGAAGAAGGCCAAAAACTTCGTCCGCGCTGACGCGATTCGCAAAGAACTGAAAGATCAGGGCATCGTGCTGGAGGACTCGAAGGAAGGCACCCGTTGGACGCGGGAATAACCTGCAGAAAGTTTATTGACTTCATTTTTTGCTAAATGCCAGAGCCTGTGGGGGCGGGCTGCCGTCTCCACCACAGCGCAATGACAAGGACAGAATAGCAGGGTGACCAAAGTCACCCTATGTCCCAACAAACGCAAAAATTGTCCCAACTTAGCCAATCGCAGCGTTCATCATGGCGACGAGGTTATTGTTCAATTTTCAATCACCACAACGCCCCGCCGCTCCAGGTGCAAAAAGCGCCCACAGGTAACAGACGTCACATGGGCTGTCGTTCCACGCCATAACAGGGGCAGGTGGCCGTGCTATCGTATTTGCTTTCCCTCGCGTCAGGATTCCCCATGAAAAAAGCACTGGTCACCGGCGGCGCCGGCTTTATCGGATCACACGTTGTCCAGCAACTCTGCGACAAGGGCATTGAAGTCCGTGTGGGCGCCCTGCCCAATGAAAACACCCGCAACATCGATCACCTGAATGTCGAGATCGTGCGCGGCAATATTCTGGACACGGAATACTGCAGGAAAATCGTCGACGGCGTGGACACCGTTTTTCACATGGCCGCCGTGTACGCCGTGTGGATGGAAGACTGGCGCCCGCTGTGGGAGGTAAACCTGCAGGGCAGCCGCAACATGTTGTGGGCCTGCAAGAACGCCGCAAATGTAAAAAAGGTGGTGTACACCAGCTCGCTGTCCGCCATCGGCATCAAACCGGGCATGGAGATTTCAGACGAAACCACGCCTTTCAATCAATACGACGCCACGCCCTACGTGCTGAGTAAATACCTGAGCCAGCAGGAAGCCCTCACCTTCTCCCGCAACGGCCTCAACCTCACCGTGGTTAATCCAGCATTTCCTTTCGGTCCCGGCGACATCGCGCCCACACCCACCGGCGACATCATCATCAGCATGGCCAAAGGCATGACGCGCCTGAAACTGCCCGGTGGCTTCAACGTGGTGGATGTGCGCGACGTGGCGGCAGGCCATATTCTGGCGGCGGAAAAAGGCCGCGCCGGGGAACTGTATATTCTGGGGAATGAAAACCTGAGTGCGGAACAGTTCTGCAAGCTGGTGGCTGAAGTGGAAGGCAAAAAGCAGGAGCGGATGATTCCGGTTTCTGCGCCGGTGCTGGAGGGTACTGCGCTGGTGGCCGAATGGGTGTCCAAGAATGTGACTCACAAAAAACCGCCGATATCTGTCGGCGCCGTGCGCTACGGCGCGCAATATATCTTCATGGATGTGAGCAAGGCGAAGCAGGAGCTGGGTTACAAGCCGCGTGATGTGCGGGTATCGGTGAAGGATTCGTTGCAGTGGTTTCGGGCGAATGGGTATGTTTAAACCAACTGGCGGCACACAAAATCAGCCCTGCAATGCAGGGCTGATTCTTTTATGACGGCCAAGGCAAGGGTACGCTATTTCCTGGACCGCTTGTCCAACGTTGCAATCGTCGCAGACCCGTCATACTCACCCGTAATACCCACGTGATAGATTCCTTTGCCCTGCACGACAACGCCATACATGGCAAAGTCCTGCAGCGCAACGGTATCCGTTGGCTCACCCGCATTCGCATAGCGCTCGGTGCGGGAAAGTATCCGACCGCCTGTCTGTGCAATCATCGCACTAAGATAGCAGGCGCCATCGGCAGCTGTTACAACCGCATATTCCCAAGTGCCACCTTCCTTCGCGATTTGCTTGAACCACAACACCTCTCCGTTGGCACCCAGCTTCATCACCTGCACAACATTGCCAGCCAATCCAACGTATTGATCAATGCCGACACAGGTATATCCCGCAGCAGATGAAACGATCACGTCATTGGGCTCACCAGGCACCAACACCTGACGGGAAATTTCCTGCAGGTCACCGTCAAGCACCACGCTGGTAACCATTCCCTGTTCTGCGCCAATTACAAGCAACGCATCGCCCTGCGCAAGTAATCTGTAAATGGAGCTGAGTCCCAACTCAGCAGCGGTCACTTCGCTGACCACTTGGCCGGTGGAATCAAGTAGCGTGATCGCTATCGGCGAACCGAAGTAAACCTGCCCGTTTGCGAGCGCAACGCCGACACCCGTAAAAAAGCTGTAGCCTGTGCTGGCATTTCCACCCGCTGAACTTACCTGAATGTCGCCGACTCGCCCTTCATACTGTCCGAGTTCGCGATCACCCGGCACCTCAACGGAGCCAGGAGCGGGAAAGCGCCACAACAGATCACCATCGGCAGAATAGGCACCGACACCACCTCCAAACAATCCATCCATATAGAAGTTGCCATCATCACCCATCTGCATATTGACGAGATAGTGGCCATCTTCAAGTTGACGCTCGAACACCTGATTGCCACTGGAATCCAGTTTGTATAGATAGGTGGCACTTGGATAGAGATCATTCCAGCGCAGGTACAAGTTGCCTTCCGCATCCAATGCCAGATTTCGCCGATAGGCATGTGCACCGAAATCCGATCCGGTAATCACCTTATCCCAGCGCTTGCGGCCGTTTGCATCATAGGCGGCCACAAACAACTGCTGACTGTCCAGGTAACCGGCCATGAAGCTTGAGCCATCTTCCGCGACCAATATGGATGTACCGAGGCTGTAATCCACCGGCCCCGGATAAGTCACCCGCCACGCCTGCTTCACACAAGCCGCTATCCCCACCGCAGCAACTGCCACGGCAATTCCACGCACTATTGGTCTCATAATTCACTCCCTGATTATTGTTTTGCATTTCTTTGCATCTGAATCAAATCACGCGGCAAGCGAACCCGACACCACCAGGCTCCACTTCCGCCACCAACGTTACACAAGGCACAAAAAAGCCCGCGACCTGGAAAGTACACGGGCTTTGTGACTGCTTCAAGTAACCAAGTTCACGGAATCGGCAGATACCCGCCCTTGATGCCCTTGGTGACGATGGCCACGGCGTTGTGGGCGTGCAGACTTTCGAGGTGATTCACGCGCACCCAGAAATCCTGATAACCCACCTGCTCGTTCAGCGCCTTCTGGATCTTGCGGGCGGCGTCTTCGCAGAACATCAGGTTCTGACCATTCAGGCGGGCGAACTCCTGCTCGTCCTCGCGCTTCACGGCGGTCTGCACCGGGGTTTTCAGCGCGCCTTCCACCTGATCGATGACGTCTTCCAGCGGAAAGCTGGTGGTGTCATCAGACAACCGCACCTTGACCTGGGCGATGCTGCGCTGGCTGTGAGGCGTGGCCACGATGCCCTGCTCGGAACCCAGCCAGCTGTATACGTCATCGGACGACACTGGCTTGCCCTGACCGAAATCCTTGCGGAACTGCTGCTGGATCAGCTGGCGCGCCAGGGCTGCAGAACAGGGACAGGTAGAGGAGTAGGGAATTTCCACCATCAGTTCAAACTGAAAGCCATCCGGGCCTTCGGTGGCAATGATGCGGGAGGGATAGGCCTTCCAGCCGCTGAATTCGCTCTTGAGCGCCGGGCGGCGGGCCAGAAAATCAAAGCGGAAGTCCACGAACGCCTGGTCGCTGAGCCCCTGGTGGGATTCCAGGAACCGCTGCAGCACGTCCCGCAGAGCGCTGGCGGTGAGGGTCTGGCTGCAGACTTCGTCCAGCAGCAGATAAAGGCGGGACATGTGGATGCCCTTGGCCTCTGGATTCACCAGGTTTACATAGGCTTGCGCCTTGGCCACCGAATGAGCAAGTGCGCCTGTCCGGGTGGGGATTACCAGCGGTACCTCGATCTCGGCCATGCCCACCCAGTCCAGCAGACCAGGGGCCTTGGGCTGGGCGATGGAGGCGATATCAGGCATTGATTTACTGCCCATGGAAGACAAATCCAGAAATTTCATGCAAGGGGTCTCCCCCGACTAAGGGACTTGGTGGAATTAACCCATAGGGTCGGCATCTTTACAAGCGCCAAAAATGACGCCGGATTCTATACCAATTCGATCGCCACCTGAACCCGAATTGTACATTAAATGAACAAACGAGGTGCGGTTTTGCCGAATCAGATTGATTGAACACTTAACCGAGTGTTTTGGTCAAGTATTGCGCCCCCTATTCAGCTTTTGTCTAGCTTGCGATGTTGACACGGATATCCCGGTCATCACGGGCACCCACCGGATCGCCTGAACGCCCTGCATGAAGCACATTTTTGCCGCAGAATGACACAGGAAAACCACGTCCGGCCGGGTTATAGTAGGCGGCTCCAACACCAATAATAATGAGTTAAAGATTGTGATCGGGATTGTTCGCAAACTCCTGGCGCTGGGATTTCTGCTGCTGGCCGGCATGGCCCAGGCACAAGGGGACCTGTTCGAGCGCACTGCCAAGCGTCACCAGGTGAGCGCGGAGCTGCTGCGCTCCATCGCCCTGGTGGAGTCCGCCATGCACCCCTGGGCGGTGAACATCAACTGGGAAAGCTTCAAGCCGGAATCGCCTTATCAGGCGGTGCAACTGATCCGCCGGGTGCAGAAACGCCCCTGGTTGCTGCGGGTGATGTACAAGGACAGCTCCCACCGGCTGTTTTTTCCTACCGGTCGCGATGCCCAGCTGGCCCTGCAGGATCTGCTGGCACGGGCGAAATTCCTCGACACCGAAGTCCCTCATCAGTGGGAAATCCGCAAACTGGACGTGCGCAGCGTGGATATCGGCCTGATGCAGATCAACTGGAAATTCCACGGCCGCCATTTCGATTCCATGCAGCAGCTGTTCGATCCTGCCACTAACCTGGATTACGCCGCCCGTTACCTGAAGGCTCTTCTGAAGGAACACGGCGATCTGGAAAAGGCCGTGGCCCACTATCACAGCAACACCGAGGAATTCCAGATCCGCTATCTTCAGGCATTCCGCACGGTGTACGAAAAGCAGCTGAATGAAGCCCGCTCGGGCTGACCTACCACCGCATGCAACCCGGTTTTGCTATCCCTTCGAACCGTTCACAGCAATGGCGCCGGAAACGGCTATCATGAAATCTCAACCGCATTAAGGACGATCCATCATGGGCACTATCATTACGCTGATCATCATCGCCGCCATCGTGGTGTACTTCATTTCCATCTACAACAAGCTGGTGGCACTGAAGAACCGCTTCAAGAACGCGTTCTCGCAGATCGATGTGCAGTTGCAGCGGCGCTATGACCTGATTCCCAATCTGGTGGAAACCGCCAAGGGCTACATGAAGCACGAGCGGGAGACACTGACTGCCGTGATCGAAGCCCGTAACCATGCACTGGGGGCCGCCAAAGCTGCCGCTGCCCACCCGGAAGATGGCAAGGCGATGAAGGCACTGTCCGCTGCAGAAGGTGCCCTGTCCGGCGCGATGATGAAGTTCTTCGCCCTGTCAGAAAACTATCCCGACCTGAAGGCCAATACCACCATGAACGGCCTGATGGAGGAGTTGACCTCCACCGAAAACAAGGTGGCGTTTTCACGCCAGGCGTTCAACGACGCGGTGATGGAGTACAACACCTATCGCGAGCAGTTCCCCAACAGCATCGTGGCCGGCGGCCGATTCGCGGCAGCAGAATTGCTGGAGCTGCAGGATCAGGAAGCCCGCAAGGCCGTTAAAGTGTCCTTCAACTGAGCGCCATGTCGTTTTACGAAAACCAGCATCGGGCACGCCGCAATACCAGTCTGCTGGTGGCGTATTTTGTTGCGGCGGTGGTGTTGATCGTGGTGGCGGTGAACGCTGCGATTTACATCGCGCTGGCCATGATCAGCACGGTGAAGTTCATGACGCCGTTACAGTGGGTGCAATCGGGGCCGTGCTGGCTGATCGCGCTGGGCACCGTGGTGGTGATTGCCGGCGGCAGTCTGTTTCGCCTGGCGCAGTTGAGCAAGGGTGGTCTGGCGGTGGCGCTGATGGCGGGCGGCACGCCGATCGATCCCAACACGCGCAACCTGCAGGAACGCACGCTGATCAATATCACCGAGGAAATGGCCATCGCCTCGGGCACGCGGGTGCCGCGCATTTTCATTCTGCGGGACGAGCCTGGCATCAACGCATTTGTAGCGGGCACAGAGCCGGGCAACACAGTGCTGGCGGTGACGCAGGGTACGCTGGATACGCTCACCCGCGACGAGTTGCAGGGCGTGATCGGTCATGAGTTTTCGCACATTCTGAACGGCGACATGGGGCTGAATGTCCGCCTGATCGGCATTCTGGCGGGGATTCTGCTGATCGGGCAGATCGGCGAATTTCTGCTGCGCAGCCAGCGTCATCGCAGTTCCCGCAACAGCAAGAACGGCGGCCAGCTCGCGGTGCTGGGTCTGGCGCTGATGGCGATCGGCTATGTTGGGCTGTTTTTCGGGCGCCTGATCAAAGCGGCGATTTCACGGCAGCGGGAATTTCTGGCGGATGCATCGTCAGTGCAGTTCACCCGCAACCCCGACGGCATTGCTGGCGCGTTGTATGCGATCGGCGCTCACAGTGGTCACTCGAATCTGATGAATCGCCACGCCGAAGACATGAGCCACATGTGTTTTGGTGAAACGCTGAAGGTGCGCATGAGTGGCATGCTGGCCACGCACCCACCCATCGACGAACGCATCAAGGCGATCGATCCGCAGTTGATGCCGCGCCTGAAAGCGCGCTGGCAGAAGCGGCAAGCAGGCGCGGTTTCGGCGGGGGAAGCGCCGACACCTGCAACCGCTGTCGGGCCGAACGCGGCTGGATTTGCTGGTGCGGCGGCTACTGCTGCAAGCGGGAATTTCGGTGCCACCAGCCGCGTCAACGCGGCACAGGCCGGTGCCATCAAAGCCTCGGTGGGCACCCCCACGCCAGCGCACGCAGAATTCGCCCACCAGCTGCATCAAGCCATTCCACCGGAATTGCACGCCGCCGCGCACGATCCAGCACAGGCCGATGTGTTGCTGTACGCACTACTGTTCACGGAAATGCGTAGCCACGGTCAGGAAAGTCTGGCGCTGATCGGCAGTCAGCGTGACGACGCCGGTGCACGCGAAGCCGCGCGTCTGTACGGTGTGGTGAAGCAAAGCGATCCGGCCCTGCGTTTACCGTTGCTGGAGATCACACTGGCCACGCTACGCACCCTGGGTGCCGCACAGCAGGATCGGGTGGTTGCGTTGTGCGATCAGCTGATTCGCATCGACAGCAAAGTGACCCTGAGTGAATTCATCATCAGTTACCTGGTACGACGCGCGCTGCAGCCGGCGCCACGGCACAACCGGGCGATCAAGTCGTTCAGCACCATTGAATCGTCGCTGGCATTGTTGTTCAGCGCTATCGTGCAAAGCAGCGGCGAGAGTCGCGAACGTCAGCAGCAGAATTTCCAGCAGATCATGCAAAGCTATTCTGGCGCGGACTGGTCGCAGGCACTGGCGTCCATGCCCACGCCCAAGCAGTTGACGACTGCGCTGGATCTGTTGACTCAGCTTACGCCGCTGCTGAAGCAGCCGGTGATCGATGCCTGCGTGGATTGCGTGCTGCACGACAACAAGGCAACACTGCGGGAGCTGGAAGTGCTGCGGGCAGTGTGCGAGGCGCTGGAATGTCCGATGCCGCCGCTGCAGGTGACGCTACGTCAATAAAGCAATCCTGAGCGGCCGGTAGATCGAAGCTGGACACGGACTGGGCGTCCCCCCGTGAACCCTTCCCTGGGGGCCGCTCAGGATTCCACCTTGTAAGGCAACCACTCCCCCGCCACTTCCTGATATCGCAGCACCTCGTGTTTTTCCCGCTCCAGATAATCGGCAATGGCGTCGCGAAAGGCCGGATGGCCAATCCAGTGCCACGATGTGGTCTGCACCGGCTCGAAGCCACGCATCAGCTTGTGCTCCCCTTGCGTGCCCGGATCAAAATGCTGCAAGCCCTTGCGGATGCAGAACTCGATGCCCTGGTAGAAGCAGGCTTCGAAATGCAGGCAGTCGATGTCATCCTGCGCGCCCCAATGGCGGCCGTACAGCGTCGTGGCATCGTAAAAGCACAGCGCTGCGCCCACCAACCTGCCCGCACGATAGGCCTGCACCATCATGATCTGATGCGGACGCGCGGCCCCGATGGCGCTGAAAAACGCTTCGTTCAGATACGGCTCCTGCCCGCGCACCCGATAGGTGTTGCGATAGCAGTGATAGAAATCCGCCCAGTCCTGCGCGCTCAGCTCCACCCCCTCGCGACACTCCAGCGTCACCCCCTGCTCTGCCACTTTCTGGCGCTCGCGGCGAATATTCTTGCGGCGACGGGATTTCAGCCGCTCCAGAAAATCCTCGAATGAACGATAGCCCTGGTTGTGCCAGTGAAACTGCACATCATGGCGCGGCAGTAACGGCACGCCGCCATCAACCTCCGGCGGCCGGGACGAAAACAGCAGATGCCAGCTGCTGATGCGTCCACTATTCAGCGCCTGGGCAATATGCGCCAGCGCCGCGCGCAACAACGCTGCTTCATCGGCGCCGGGTTTTACCCACCAGCGTGGTCCAACACTGGGCGTGAACGGGATGGCGGTGATCCATTTCGGGTAGTACGGCAGCCCGTGCTGGCGATAGGCCTGCGCCCAGCGCTGGTCAAAAACGAACTCGCCCCAGGAATGCGTCTTTTCATACAGCGGTAACAAAAATGTCGCCTCGCCGTCCTGTTCGATCCACAGATGACAGGGCCGCCAGCCGTTCTTTTCACTCACGCAGCCACTGCGTTCCAACAACTGTAAGAATTCCGTGTTAAAGAAGGGGTGCGCGCCGGGTACGGATAATGCATTCCGTATTGTGGGAGGCAGGCTTTCAAACGCGGACACGGTGTGTAAATGCATACCTGCTGCGGTTTCCGGTGGTTTCGATGAGGATGGTTTGTGCGGTCAGGATCGGAGCCTGTCGCAAACCATACCACTGGATTGCTCCGAAATTAAACAGGTTGGCAAACCGAGAAGAAACGCTTTTGCGCAGCAATGACAGGGACGCAACAGGGACAGGAATGACGACAGGACATTGCCATGAGCTTTTTTCACAACCGATCGGTGTTTGGCGCCCCGGATGACGATCCGGACGTGGTGCATCTGGGTGCTGGCTGCGATGTGCATTTCAGCCACTATGACAAGGGCGCCCGCAGCGGGCCACGCCAGAATGGTTTCACCAGTCGCCATCTGGTGACGAAAGGGCAGTTGCTGCTGCAGATCGGCGCCGACATCCACGTTATCCGCGCTGGCGAGTGGTTCGAAATCCCGCCACGCACGGAATACCGGGTGGAATGCCTGAGCGCCTGCTCGATCATCGAATTCTGCTTCGCCGCGCAATCAACAGCCTGATCCCGGCGCTGCACTCGACTTACCACACGCCACGCTCGTGCGGCGCTGACATGCTGTCTTTGCAATTTCCCGCCTGAATCATTACAACTGTCGGCAACCCTGCTTTGCATCGCCGGAACGTTGCCATGAACAAACCTTTCTCCCAAGCCTGCGCAAACAACCAGCAGCCGATTCTGGAGGTGTTGAGTCGCCACATCAGCGCGCCCGGCACGCTGAACGAAATCGGCAGCGGCACCGGCCAGCACGCGGTATTCATGGCGCAGCATCTGCCCCACCTGGTGTGGCAGCCCAGCGATGTGAAGGCGAATC
This sequence comes from Pseudomonadales bacterium, assembly GCA_020062665.1. GTDB lineage: Bacteria > Pseudomonadota > Gammaproteobacteria > Pseudomonadales > Ketobacteraceae > Ch67. Next base: position 3,187 of record JAGUVW010000031.1, on the reverse strand, counting down.
TGCCCGGCATCAACGCGTGGCGCAACGACGCCAGTCTGCCCAACGTCGCCGCGCCGCTGTGCTTCGACGTGAACGACACCACCACAGCCCTGTCACCCGCGCCCTATCTGTTCAGCGCCAACACCCTGCACATCATGAGCTGGGCATCAGTGGAACGGTTGTTCCACTGGATACCGGCGTTGTTGCGGGATGAAGGCGTCGCGTTCTTCTACGGCCCCTTCAACTACAACGGCCAGTACACCAGCGACAGCAATGCCCGCTTCGATCAGTGGCTGAAATCCCAGGGCGAACATCAGGGCATCCGTGATTTCGAAGCCATCGCCGCCCTGGCCCGCAAGGCTGGCCTCACGCTGCTGGAAGATTGCGCCATGCCTGCCAACAATCGCACCCTGGTGTGGAGACGCGCCAGTCGCTGACTACCCCCAACGGGTGCACCGGTTTACAGCCTCCAACCCCTGGTTCAGAATGCCCGCAGAGATGAGAGGATGGCCAGTCATGACACAATTCACACTTAACGGAAAACCCACCCAGCTCGATACCGAAGCGGACATGCCACTGCTGTGGGCAATCCGCGACCTGCTGGGAATGACCGGCACCAAATACGGCTGCGGCCAGGGTCTGTGCGGTGCCTGCACCGTTCACATCGACGGCGTGGCCGTACGCTCCTGCATGATGCCGATGGGAGCGGTGGAAGGAAAAAACATCACCACTATCGAAGGCCTCGGCGCCGACAAGCTGCATCCGGTGCAACAGGCATGGATCGACAACAACGTGCCCCAGTGCGGCTACTGCCAGCCGGGGCAGATCATGTCTGCCAGCGCGCTGCTGGCGCAAAATCCGTCCCCCACGGATACCGATATCGACAATGCCATGGCCGGCAACCTGTGTCGCTGCGGCACCTACGTGCGTATCCGCAAGGCCATTCACGACGCCGCCGACATCATGCAAAACAACAAAACCGCAACCACGGTGCAGTATCAGGACAATCTGGGCAGCTGAAACGTCCGTTTGCATTTCAGAGGGAAACGCCATGCAGAACCGCCGGGATTTTCTGAAAACCCTGGGCATCGTCGGCACCGGACTGATCGTGGAAGTCTCGCTGTCCGGTTGCGCCACCCGCCTTCCCCTCGCGCAGGAAGACAGCTTTCAACCCAACGCCTGGCTACAGATCACGCCGCAGAGCGACATCATTTTCTACCTCTGCAGCGTCGAGATGGGCCAGGGCACCATGACCGGCATGACGACCCTCATCGCCGAGGAACTCAACACCGCACCCCACCTGATCACTGTGAAAACCGCGCCGGTGCACAAGGATTTCATCAATCCGGCGTATGGCGTTCAGGTCACCGGCGGCAGCACCAGCGTGCGCTATTTCCACACCACATTGCGCACCGCCGCCGCCCAGGCCCGCGAGATGTTACGCGCGGCGGCCGCACTGCGTTTTCAGGTCAATCCTGACAGCCTCGATCTGCGCGATGGCCACGTCATCTACAACGACACCCGGATTCCCTTCGGCCAGTTCGCCGAATCCGCCAGCCACCTGTCGCTGCCGAACGTGAAACTGAAGTCCGACAAGGATTTCCGCTTCATCGGCAAACACAACGCCCGCCTCGACAGCCAGATGAAAGTGCGCGGCACGGGGGTTTACGGCATCGACGCCAAGCTGCCGGAGCTGTACGTGGCGGCGCTGAAACGCTGTGACGTGATCGGCGGCACCGTGAAAAGCTGGCAACTGAATGGCGCCGACCAAATGTCCCGGGTGAAAAAAGTGGTGGAAATCCCCACTGGCATCGCCGTGCTGGCCGACAGCTTCTGGCACGCGCAGAAAGCGCTGGAAAAAATCACCGTGGAGTGGGAACTGCCGCCACTGGCCAAGCGCTCCACAGCAGACATCAAGGCCGAATTCGCGCGCCTGGCCGCGGAAGAATCCGGCAGCGCTCACCGCTCAGACGGCGACAGCGAAGACGCCATCGAAGCATCAACGCTGCGCCTGGCGGCCACCTACACGGCACCCTATCTGGCCCACGTCACCATGGAGCCGATGAACTGCACCGTGCGCCTCAGCGAAGAACGCTGCGACATCTGGGCACCCACCCAAGCCACCGATGTGTCCGCCGCGATGGCAGAAGAAGTCACCGGCCTGCGCCGCAGCAACATCCACATTCACACTACGCTGCTCGGCGGCGGATTCGGCCGGCGCCTGAACGTGGATTACGTGAAGGAAGCCTGTCAGATCGCCAAGGCCAGCGGCCTGCCGGTGAAACTGATCTTCAGCCGCGAAGACGACATCCGCCACGATTTCTACCGCCCCGCCGTGCACGCGGAAATGCGCGCCGGCCTCGACGCCAGCAACCGCATCACCGGCTGGCAGCACAAGAATGTCTGCCCCACCATACTGGCCTACACCGCCCAGGAAATGGCGCCCGCAGTCCTGCCCGCGTGGCTGCCCGACGGCATGGTGCGCTTCAGCGCCAACCTGGGCGCCAGCCTCTATGGCAAAATGCTGGCAGACACACCGTCCAGCGAAGGCGCCATCGAATACGGCTACGACGTCGACAACGTCGAAGTGCGCGTCATCAACACCGATCCGGGCTTGCGCACCGGCTTCTGGCGCTCCGTCGGCCATTCCTACAACGCTTTCATGGTTGAAGGCTTCATGGATGAACTGGCCCACAAGGCCGGCGCCGATCCAGTGGCGTTCCGCCTCGAACATCTGCGCAAGCATCCCCGCATGGCCAACGTGCTGAACGTAGTGGCGGAAAAAGGCGGCTGGGGCAAACCCTCGCAACCCGGTCTGCATCAAGGCATCGCCGTGCATCCGTCGTTCGGTTCCTACGTGGCGCAGCTGATCGAAATCAGCGTGTCCGGCCGCGACGTGAAAGTCCATCGCGTGGTGGTGGCGGTAGATTGCGGCAAGGTGGTGAACCCGGATATCGTCGTCATGCAGATGGAAAGCGGGGTGATGTTTGGCCTCACCGCTGCGCTCAAGGGCGACATCACCCTGAAAAACGGCGTGGTGCAGCAATCCGGTTTCAGCGATCACCCGCTGCTGCGGATAACGGAATCCCCCGCGATCGACGTCCATCTGATCCACAGCCAGGAAGAGCCCGGCGGCGTCGGCGAACCCGGCGTTCCGCCGTTTGCGCCTGCGCTGATCAACGCGATCTTCGCCGCCACCGGCAAGCGC
>JAGUVW010000071.1 GCA_020062665.1 Pseudomonadales bacterium | reverse complement strand
CGATCCGGGCCCTGCCTGCTACGGTCGGGGCGGCCGCCTGCCCACGGTCACCGACGCAAACGCCCTGCTCGGCCGTTTGCGGCCGGACTTCTTTCTGGGCGGAAAGATGAATCTGGAGCTGGCCGCCGCCATCGCCGCCTTGAAGCCCCTGGCGGACGCACTGCAACTGAGTCTGGAAGACACCGCCCACGGCATCCTTCGCATTGCCAACGAGCATATGGCGCGGGCCCTGCGGGTGATTTCAATTCAGCGGGGATATGACGTGAAAGGCTTCCGCCTGTGCTGTTTTGGCGGTGCTGGCGGCCTGCACGTGTGTGCCCTGGCGGACGCCCTGGGCATGGACAAGGCCCTGGTGCCCCTGCACGGCGGCGTGCTGTCGGCTTTCGGCATGCTGGTGGCACCCAAGGAGCGGCAACTCAGCCAGGCCCTGCCGGGGATGCTGGAACAGACCGGCGCGCCCGCCATCAACACTGTGCTGGAGACGCTGGAACAGCAAGGCATCCGGGAACTGCAGGCCGAATCCCCCGGCTGTTCTCCCACCCTTCAGCCCAGCCTGGACCTGCGCTACCGGGGCCAGCGCTATACCCTCAACATCCCCTGGCGGAACGACATACCCAGCGCCAGCGCAGACTTCCATTCAGCCCACGCCCAACGCTTCGGCCACGCCCTGCCCATGGCGGTGGAACTGGTGAATGTGCGGCTGCAGGCCAGACTGCAAGCAGCGCCTCTGACCTTGCCAAAACTGGCCGCCAGAGAACCCGCACACCCCCGCTATTGGGTGGATTTGCCCGGCGTGGGCAATCAGGTACCCGTGTTCTGGCGCGATGAACTGGCACCAGAGCAGACATTCACCGGCCCCGCCCTGGTGGCGGAAACTGTATCCACCACCCTGATCGAATCCGGCTGGACATGTCAGGTGCAGCCCCAAGGCCACCTGCTACTGGATCGGACTGGCTGACCACCCCCTCCAGCAACGCCGACAGGCATTTGGCTTACCACCGCCCAAACGCAAAAAGCCGGGGCGGCAATGCCGACCCGGCTTCGAAAGGATTCGCACAGCGATCAATTACTTGATCTTGGCTTCCTTGAACAGCACGTGCTTGCGGACGACGGGATCAAATTTCTTGATCTCCATCTTTTCCGGCATGGTGCGCTTGTTCTTGGTGGTGGTGTAGAAGTAACCGGTACCAGCGCTGGAAACCAGCTTGATTTTGTCACGCATGGGTCAAATCCTCAGACTTTATCGCCGCGGGCGCGGATATCAGCCAGGACCGCTTCGATGCCCAGCTTGTCGATGACGCGCATGCCCTTGGAGGATACGCGCAGTTTGACGAAACGCTTTTCGCTTTCAACCCAGAAGCGGTGGTGGTGCAGGTTGGGTTCAAAACGGCGCTTGGTTTTGTTGTTCGCGTGGGAAACGTTGTTTCCTACGATCGGACGCTTGCCGGTAACCTGACAAACCTTAGCCATTGCTCTTCTCCACTTCGGTTACGCCGGCGGCCGACACAACCTCGAAACTTGTTGATACTCTACCCGAGAGGGGCGCCTTTATACCAAATGCCCGAAGTGAACGCAACCGCAGCACCCCGGAAACCGCTGAAAAGCCTGGGAAGCAGTGGTTATCGCTACATCAAGCCCCGCTCCGCCAGGGACACCACCTCGCCATCCCCCACAATCAGGTGATCCAGCACCCGCACATCCACCAGATCCAGAGCCTGCTGCAGGCGCCGGGTGATGTGCTGATCCGCCTGGCTGGGCTCGGCCACCCCGGAGGGATGGTTGTGAGCGAAGATCACCGCCGCCGCGTTGTGGGCCAGTACCCGCTTCAGCACCTCCCTGGGGTACACCGAAGCGCCGTCGATGGTGCCGGTGAACAGCTCCTCATAGCGGATCAACCGGTTCTGGTTGTCCAGGAACAGGCAGGCGAACACTTCGTGGTGATAGCCCCGCAGCCGCGCCCGCAGGTACTGGCGGGTGGCGGCGGGACTGGTGAAGGCGTCGGCCCGGTCGAGGGTGGTTTCCAGGTAGCGCTTGCCCAGCTCCAGGCAGGCCTGCAACTGCACCCACTTGGCCTGACCCATGCCCTTGACCTCTTCGAAGCGGTGGGGTGGCGCCTCCATCACCCCGCGCAGGCCGTCGAAATGCGCCAGCAGGTCCCGCGCCAGTTCCACCGCCGATTTGCCCTTGATGCCGGTGCGCAGGAAGATCGCCATCAGCTCGCTGTCTGACAGGCTTGCGCCACCCCGCTCCAGCAGTTTTTCCCGTGGCCGCTCGTCGGCGGGCCAGTCCGTGATCGCCATATCCTCATTCCCCCACATGACCTGTTTACATATAGACAGTTGGCAAAAAAAGAACCGGGCCGCGTTCAAAATCAAAAACCTGTCCTTTATAGTGGCGAATCAACCCCGTTCCCGGCCATTTCCAACGCTTTGCAGGAAGGACTTCATGCTTCGACTGGCGAACCGTCGCATCATCGTGGGTGTCACCGGTGGCATCGCCGCCTACAAGAGTGCCGAACTGATCCGCCGGCTGAAGGACCAGGGCGCCGACGTGCGCGCGGTGATGACCGCCGCTGCCCAGGAGTTCATCACGCCACTGACCCTGCAGGCCCTGTCCGGCAACCCGGTGCACACCACCCTGCTGGATACCGAGGCCGAGGCCGCCATGGGTCATATCGAGCTGGCGCGCTGGGGGGATTTGATTCTGGTGGCGCCCGCCAGCGCCGATTTCATCGCCCGCATCGCCCACGGCCATGGCAACGACCTGCTCACCACGCTCTGCCTGGCGGCCCGCTGCCCCATCGCCGTGGCGCCGGCCATGAACCAGGCCATGTGGGCAGCGCCCGCCAACCAGACCAACATCCAAAAGCTGAAGGAAATGGGGATCAAGCTGTTCGGCCCGGCGGAAGGCTCCCAGGCCTGCGGCGACGTAGGCCCGGGTCGCATGCTGGAAGCCACCCAGCTGGCGGACATGGCGGCCGACCTGTTTCCGTCGAACATCCTCACCGGCAAGCGGGTGGTGATCACCGCCGGCCCCACGCGGGAGGCCATCGACCCGGTGCGTTTCATCAGCAATCACAGTTCCGGCAAGATGGGTTTCGCCCTGGCAGAGGCAGCGCGGGATGCCGGCGCCCAGGTGACCCTGATCAGCGGCCCGGTGCATCTGGCCACGCCAGAACGCGTGCAGCGGGTGGACGTGGTGAGTGCCGAGGACATGCTCAAGGCCGCCCTGGAACGGGTGCCACAGACCGACATCTTTATCGCCACCGCCGCCGTGGCGGACTTTCGCCCCCAGCAGGCACCGGATCACAAGATCAAGAAGCAGGACAACAGCGGCACCATGACCCTGACGCTGGTCGAGAACCCCGACATCGTTGCCACCGTCGCCCGCCAGCAACCCAGGCCCTTCACCGTGGGCTTTGCGGCTGAAACCCGCGACGTGGTGAACTACGCCCGCCAGAAAATTGCCCGCAAGAACCTGGACATGATCGTGGCCAACGACGTCAGCCGCAGCGACATCGGTTTCAACAGCGAGCAGAACGCCGTCACCGTGATCTGGCCCCAGGGTCAGCAAACCCTGGAACTGGCCAGCAAGAGCCAGATTGCCCGCGACATCGTTGCGTTGATTGCCCAAAGGCTGCCAAAGCCGTAATTGTGCGCTGAAGCTGCGGCAGATAGCTGCTAGGCTTAATTGAACTAGGGACATGCGCTCCCGCCTCTGGCTGTGTGCGCCCGCTACCACAGCCCACCAGAACCTGAAAGGAACGACCCATGGCGAAGAAGAAGGCGCCGACCGCAGACAAGGCTCCCGCCCCCGCGAATCCCGCACCGGCAAAGCCCGCGATCGCGAAGGACGAACGCCAGGAAAAGGCCGCCGCCCCGGCACAGTCGGTCAAATCCGGCCTGCTGCCCCTGCTGTTGCCGGCACTGGCCGGCTCTGCCGTCGTGGTCGTGCTGGCCGGCGTCCTGCTGTTCGTGTTGCTGATCCAGGGCGGAGGCCAACAGCAGATGGCGCTGATCGGGCAGCAGGGCGCAGCCCATTTTCTAGCGGATCTGGAACAACAGGCCAACACCCTGGATGGTATCGTGGGCGGCCTCGCCACTGATCCAGCTCTGGGCACTGCCATCGCCAACGGTGATAGCGCCGCTCTGGCCGCCACCGCCAAGGACCTACAATCCCGCTTACCCAACGCCACCCTGGTGCGCGCCTTTGCCCGCAACAGCGCCCGCAAGGATGCCAGCACCACCCCGGCCATCAGTTTCGCCCAGCTGGACATGATTGCCCGGGCCGAGAAGGACCATGACGCCCTGCCGGAAATCCATCAGCACGACAACCGCAAATTCCTCACGGTGGTGAAACCCATTCCCGGTACCGCCGGCCCTGTAGGCACCCTGCTCGTCAGCTTCGATTTCGCCGCCCTGCAAAAACTGATGCCGCAACTGGACGCCAGCGCCGGCTATGTGGAAGTCGTGCAGACCTTTGCCAATCAACCGGTACCCGTGCACAGCAGCGGTGATGCCAGCCACAAGTCCGGCAGTGGCTTCACTGCAAAAGGCACCATCCCGCACTTCAGCGCCAGCTACTACCCGTCTGCGGAAGCCGACCGCTTCAGCGCCAGCGCCGGCCTGCTCTGGGGCATCACGGGTGCCAGCGCCGTACTGGTAGCCCTGCTGGGGTTGCTGAGTTTCCTGCTGCTGAACAAGGCACTGCAGGCGAACGCCACCGCCCTGGCCGCATACTTCCAGGCCCTGACCACCCGCGACAAGCACACCAAGCCGTTCACTCTGGGCATCTTTGCGTCCCTGGCCCAGACCATCAACCGCCTGTTCGAGGAATACGACACCAAGGTGCGCCATTCCATCGGCAGCGCCAAGGACACGGCCAAGGGCGGCAAGAAGGCCGAGCCGCTACCGGATTTCGACCCCACCTTCCGCAACGACGACATGCTGGACGTCAACCTGCATGCCGACGACCACGACCTGCTCAGCACCGCCGCCGACACCCACAATGACCCGCTGCTGCTGGACGATGGCCCCGACGCCCTGGCCCTGGACATGGTGGACATGGCCAAGCCCCAGGCCCTGCGGGTGGACATCAAGGTGGCGGCAGACATCTTCCGCGCCTACGACATCCGCGGCATTGTCGGCAAGAATCTGGATCGGGACGTGGCCCATGCCATCGGCGCCGCCGTGGGCAGCGAGGCCCGCGACAAGGGTGAAAGCGCTGTAATCGTGGCGCGCGATGGCCGCCACTCCAGCCAGGAACTGGCAGAATCCCTGGCCGAAGGCCTGATGGCCGCCGGCGTGAATGTGATCGACATCGGCATGGTGCCCACCCCCGTGCTGTACTTTGCCACCAAGACGTTGCGCTCCCGCAGTGGCGTCATGGTCACTGGCAGTCACAACCCGCCGGAGTACAACGGTTTCAAAGTGGTGGTAGCCGACGAAACCCTGTCCGGCGAACGCATCCAGGGCCTGCGCAAGCGCATCGAAACCAACAAGCTGCTGGGCGGCCAGGGCAATTACGAACGCCACGACCTCGCCAAGGATTACCTGGATCGGATCAACAATGACGTCGTGCTGGCCAAGCCCATGCGCATCGTGGTGGACGGCGGCAACGGCGTGGCCGGCCCCCTGGCAACCAAACTGCTGGACGCCCTGGGTTGCACCATCACCCCGCTCTACATCGACATCGACGGCAACTTCCCCAATCATCATCCGGATCCGAGCAACCCCGACAATCTGGAAGACCTGATCGACCAGGTCCAGCGCACCGGCGCCGACCTCGGTATCGCCCTGGACGGTGACGGCGACCGCATCGGCGTGGTCACCCCCAGCGGCAAGATCATCTGGCCCGACCGTCTGCTGATGCTGCTGGCCAAAGACCTGCTGTCCCGCAACCCCGGCGCCGATATCCTCTACGACGTGAAATGCACCCGCGACGTGGCGGAACTGGTCAGCGGCCTGGGCGGCCGCGCCATCATGTGCGCCACCGGCCACTCCCTGATGAAGGCCAAAATGAAGGAAACCAACGCCGTGGTGGGCGGCGAGCTGTCCGGCCACATTTTCTTCAACGACCGCTGGTACGGCTTCGACGACGCCCTTTACACCGCTGCCCGTCTGCTGGAAATCCTCTCCATGGAACCCTTCGACGCCGACGACGTGTTCAACGAATTCCCCGAAAAATTCAGCACGCCTGAACTGCACGTGGCAGTTTCCGACAGCACCAAGTTCAACATCATCAAAAAGCTGGAAGAGCAGGGCAAATTCCCCGGCGGCAATCTGGTCAAGATTGATGGAGTCAGGGTAGACTTCCCCGACAGCTGGGGACTGGTTCGCGCCTCCAACACCACACCGGTACTGGTGGCACGTTTTGAAGCCGACACGGATGCGGCGCTGGAAAACGTGAAAACTGTCTTCCGCGAACAGCTCAAATCCGTGGAACCCGGTTTAAGCATTCCGTTTTAAACCCCCACATCTCCAACGCATCACCCAACGCATTTAGGACGTCGGCACCCGCGTGCCGACGGGAAACAACATGACCCTGAGTAAAGACCAAGCGCTGAACATCGCCCAGGTGTTGTCCGAGGCGCTGCCCTACATCCAGCGTTTCACCGGCAAGACCATCGTCATCAAATACGGCGGCAACGCCATGGAAACCGAGGAGCTGAACAACAGCTTCGCCCGCGACATCGTGCTGATGAAAACCGTCGGCATCAACCCGGTGGTAGTGCACGGCGGCGGCCCGCAGATCGGCGACCTGCTGAAAAAGATCGGCAAGGAAAGCCGTTTCGTCGACGGCATGCGCGTCACCGACAGCGAAACCATGGACGTGGTGGAAATGGTACTGGGCGGCCTGGTCAACAAGGACATCGTCAACCTGATCAACAACAACGGCGGCCGCGCTGTCGGCCTCACCGGTAAAGACGGCCAACTGATCCGGGCGAAAAAGCTCATGATCACCCGCCCGTCGCCGGAACTCAAAGAACCGGAGATCATCGACATCGGCCACGTGGGCGAGGTGGAAAAGATCAACACCGGCGTCGTGGACATGCTGGTGCACAGCGATTTCATTCCGGTGATCGCGCCGATTGGCGTGGGTGAAGACGGCGCATCCTACAACATCAATGCCGATCTGGTGGCGGGCAAAGTGGCCGAAGCGCTGCAGGCGGAAAAGCTGATGCTGCTGACCAACACCGCCGGCCTGCTGGACAAGGCGGGCAAGGTGCTGACCGGCCTGTCGCCGTTGGAAGTGGACGGCCTGATCGCCGACGGCACCATCTACGGCGGCATGCTGCCCAAGATCAACTGTGCCCTGAGCGCGGTCAATAACGGCGTCACCAGTTCCCATATCATCGATGGCCGGGTGCCCCATGCGGTGTTACTGGAAATCTTCACCGACGCCGGCGTGGGCACCCTGATCACCCGCAAGAGCCGATAACGGCAAGAGCACGCAACCATGGCCACCAGCGAGCGCAAAGCATCCCGCAAAGAACAGATCCTGCAGGCTCTGGCCCACATGCTGGAAGCCACGCCCGGTGGCCGCATCACCACGGCCGCGCTGGCCAAGGAAGTGGGCGTGTCCGAAGCCGCGCTGTACCGGCATTTTCCCAGCAAGGCGAAAATGTTCGAGGGACTGATCGAATTCATCGAGCAATCGCTGTTTTCCCGCATCAGCATGATTCTGAAAGAAGAGCCCGACGCCCTCACCCAGTGCGGCCAGATCCTGCACCTGCTGCTGGCGTTCTCGGAAAAAAATCCCGGCATCACCCGTATCCTCACCGGCGACGCCATCACCGGCGAAACCGATCGCCTGCGCCAGCGGGTGATCCAGCTGTACGATCGCATCGAAACGCAGTTGAAACAGGTGTTGCGGGAAGCGGAGCTGAAGGAAGGGCGGCGCACCCGATTGAGCGCAGCACAAAGCGCGAACCTGATGCTGGCGGCAGCGGAAGGACGGATTTGCCAATTCGTGCGTTCGGGATTTTCAAGAGCGCCCACGGCGGGCTGGGATGATCAGTGGAATCTGCTGGGCGGTTCGCTGTTCATTGCCAGCTGAGTGCACTGCGACACGCAACTGGCGTGAGCACAGTCATTGCCCGGAGGCCTGGCCGCGCTGCTCAAGCAAATAACGCAGCCGCTCGATATCGTTCTGGTATTCCTTGCGGATCACTTCCTTTTCCATTTCCCGTTCGATAATCGAGGCTTCCGCCGATTCGATCTGGCGGCGCAGGCTGTCCATGTTTTCCACCAGATACTCTGGAACCTTTTGCCCGGCGCGTTCCCGCTCCGCCGCCTGGGCCTGGGCGGTGTTGAAATCGCCCTGCAGTTTGAGGATGTTGCCGCGGGTGACGTTGATGTTCACATCGATGGCTTCGATTTTGCGATCGCGGGCGCGTTCCGCATCGGCTGCGCTGCTGAAAATGGTGAGCAGTTTCTTGTCGGCTTCCGCCTGCTTGGCGCGGTCGAGAGCGGCACGATCCTCGGCGGATTTGGCTGCCAGTTCTTCCGGCGTCAGGGCACGCGGCACGCGCTCGATCAGCCGCCCCTTGGGACTGATGATGTCATAGCCCTTGTGCACGAATTCCGGCGGCACGGTATCGTTGATCACCATGACGCCCTGATCGTTCTCGTAGCGATACAGATTCGCCGCCAGGGTGCTGGCGCTGACCATCAATAGAACTGCCATTGCGAAGAAACGTTTCATGCCTGGATTATTCACCTGCTGGGCTTTGCGGTATGATCGCCGCGCTGTTCATGACTGTCGGGCCTGCCTGTGGATGTGTTCCAACAACTGCTGCTGTTTGCTGCCTCACTCATTGCCAACACGCTGTCGGCATTGGCGGGGGGCGGAGCCGGCCTGCTGCAGTTGCCGATTCTGCTGTTCCTGGGGCTGGCATTTCCCACCGCGCTGGTGACTCACAAGATCGCCAGTGTCGCCCTGGGCATCGGCGCCACCGTGCGCCATTTTCGCGCCAGCACGCTCAACCGCTTGTTTGCACTGTTCATTCTAGTCTGCGGCCTGCCGGGTGTCGTGACGGGTGCCTTGATCATTCTCAATTTTGATGATCAGGTCTCCAAACTCGCCCTGGGCTTTCTGACCACCGGACTGGGCATTTATTCCATCACCAAAAAGGATTTGGGGCAGACCACCACACCCCGCCACCGCACCCGCTACGGCTACCTGGTGGGCGGTGCGGTACTTTATAGCATCGGCGTGCTGAATGGCAGCTTAACCTCGGGCACCGGACTGTTTGTCACCCTGTGGCTGGTGCGCTGGTTCGGGCTGGATTACAAGAGCGCAGTGGCCTACACGCTGGTACTGGTGGGGCTGTTCTGGAACGGCGCCGGCGCTCTCACCCTGGCGTTTCAGGCCCCGATCCAGTGGAGCTGGCTGCCGGCGCTGCTGCTGGGCTCTCTGCTGGGGGGCTATCTGGGCGCCCATCTGTCCATCATCAAGGGCAATCAGTGGGTGAAGCGCAGTTTCGAGGTGCTGACCCTGCTGGTGGGCAGCAAGCTGATTCTGGATGTCGTGCTGACCAGTCTCCCCTAAACCAAATTTGCTTTTTTTGGTGAAATTTCAGGCATTTTTTTCATCTTTGTCTATATTCATTCCATGCGCCCGTCGTGCATCCGGGTGCGCTCGCCGCTGGAGGAATAACAATGACAACAAACACTTACAAGATTCTGTGTGTGGATGACGATCTGGGTTTCCGCCGCTACCTGCGCCAGTCCCTGGATGAGTGCTTTCAGCTGAAGTTTTTTGCCCTGGGCTTTGAGTGTCTGACCCGGCTGCAAGATACCCAATACGATCTGATCCTGGTGGACGCCACGTTGCCGGACATGCCGTCGGATCAACTGGTGGACAAGCTGAAGACCGTCCCGCACTTGCAGGGCATCCCCATCATCATCGTGTCGTACAAGAATTCGGAAGCGGAGCGCAAGCGCTTCGCCCGCTGCCATTGCGACGGCTTCCTGAGCAAGGTGGCCAGCCCTAACGAGCTGGGTGACATTCTGGGAAAAGCCTTGCATCGCGCCGCCTGACCTGACCCGGCTTTATCAATGAAGGGTGCCACGTCTCGTACGGGCACCCTTCTTCATTTCACGCCGCCGCCAGCCGCTTGCGGGTGAGGAACATCACCAGCGACAACGCCGCAAAAAGGCCCGCCGATCCAAACAGCAGCGCGTAATCCTGCTCCTGCAGCAGCGACCACAGGTAGCCGAACAGACAGGCCAGCAGCACGCCCAGCCCCGTCGCCCGCAGCCAGGACTGCAGCACGGACTTGCCGTACAGCGTCATCTGAATGATCACCGCGCCGCTGGCACACAGGTAGGCACTGACAAAACCCAGATGCTCCGCCAGTGACAGCAACAGCAGGTAGAACAGACACAGCGCGCCACCGGTGAGGACGTAGTGCAGACCGTGCACCGGCACCGCCGCCAGGGCCTGAAACAGCCAGAAGAAGCCGAACACCATCAGCAGGAACAGCAGCTGGTATTTGGTGGCGCGCTCGATCTGGCGATAGGCGTCCACCGCCGGCTGCAACTGCACGCCCACCCAGTGCAGCTCGCTCTGTTTCAGATCCACAGAATGACCCTGCCACTGCACCGGCAGGCCCCGGGCGATAAAGGGGATCTCCCACTGTGCGCTGAATCCCTGCGCCGTCACCGTACGCTGGCTGGGCAGCCATTCCCCCTGGAATCCTGGCGCCGGCCAGGCCCCTTCCATCTGAATCACACTGGTGCGCCCCAGCGGCGCCGCCATCAAACGCTGGCTGCCATTGAGGCTGAAATGCAGGGTGAACGGCGCGGTGTCGGACTCGGTGAACGGATCTTTCAGCGGGAAGTGAAAACCGGCGGGCGCGGCGGAACTGCCGGGCATGACCTCCAGTGCGGTCTGCTGCCAGGTTGCGTCGATGCTGCCGGTGAGGGCCTTCAGATCGCTGAGGGTCATCGCCACCCGCGCCTCCTGCCATTGCCACTGTTCAGGTTTCACCGCAAAGGCGGCGGGATCGGGCCGGCTGAATTCTGCTTCCACCGTAATATCCGCCTGATACAGCGGTACTTCATACAGGCCGCGATAGCGAACCTCCGGGCGGGCGCGGGCGCTGATGTTCAGCCGCGACGGCAGCAGTACGGCGTAGCGGCGCTCGGTATCCGGCAGCTGCAGATTGAAACGCAGGGCCGTGGGCGCGCTTTCCACCCAGGGCACGATCAGATAGGGGCCGGCAATCTGCTGCTCGCCACCCCAGCTGGCGGTGACCTCCTGCTGCACCTGCCACTGACTGCGCTGGCGTTCGGCGATCAGGCTGTCGAGTTTGGCGAGAGGAAACTGCAACAGCAGCAAAATCAATCCCAGCAGAAGCAGGGAAGAGGTGACGCTGTTCTGGAACAACGCTTTCAGGAGCGGAAGGTTTTTCATCGGCCATGACCTGTGGTGGATTTGCGCCATTTCACCGCAGGATTCGGGCAACGTTCTTGCGCGATTCTGATCGATTGTGGCGAATCGACGGCAAACGCTATACTGCGCGCCTTCCCTGTTCATCCGATGCCGGTTCCGTGCGCGCTTCCCATCCCGTCAAACGTTTTGTCCGCCTGTTGCTGCGCTCGCTAGTGAAAATGCTGCTGGGCCTGATGCTGCTGAGCGCGCTGCTGGTGCTGGGCTTGCGCTTCGTCGATCCGCCGGTGTGGAGTTGGCAACTGCATCGCGCACTGTTCAATCCTCCCGGTTATCCGGCCCAGACCAAACACCAGTGGGTGCCGCTGGCGCAGATTGCCCAGCCCATGCAGCTAGCGGTGATCGCGGCAGAGGATCAGCGTTTTCCTTCCCACCACGGCTTCGACATGAACGCCATCGAAGCGGCCTTCGCCCACAATGCCCGCGGCAAGCGCGTGCGCGGCGCCAGCACCATCACCCAGCAGACCGCCAAAAACCTGTTCCTGTGGCCCAGCCGCAGCTATCTGCGCAAAGGCATCGAAGCCTGGCTCACACTGCTGATGGAATTGCTGCTGGGGAAGGAGCGGATTCTGGAGCTGTATCTGAATATCGTGGAATTCGGGCCAGGCATTTATGGCGTGGACGCAGCGGGACGGCACTTTTTCGGCAAGCCCGCGCGTCATCTGAACTGGACGGAGTCCGCGCGGCTGGCAGCAGTGCTGCCCAATCCTTGGCAGCACCGGGCACAACCACCTTCATCCTATGTGCTGGAACGCAGCCAGTGGATTCTGCGCCAGATGGGGCAGTTGGGTTACGCCACGCTGAAAAAGCTGCGCGACTGACAGCATCAACGCGCAGCCCCCTGCCACCGCCCTGTCACGGCAACGTCAGATGCCGTACTGTTCCCGATAGCGCTTGATATTCGCCAGATGCTGTTCCCACTCGGAACCGGCGGCGGATTTTTCTTCCAGATAGGCGATCAGCTGGGTGAGATTAACGATGCTCAGCACCGGAATGCCGTAATCCCGCTCCACTTCCTGAATCGCTGACAGTTCACCCTTGCCTTTTTCCTGGCGATCCAGCGCCACGATCACCGCCGCCGGTTTGGCTGCGGTTTTGCCAATGATGTCCATCACTTCGCGAATCGCGGTGCCGGCGGTGATCACGTCGTCGATGATCAGCACGCGGCCCTGCAGCGGCGCGCCCACCAGATTGCCGCCTTCGCCGTGATCCTTGGCTTCCTTGCGGTTGAAACACCAGGGCATGTCCAGTTCGTGATGCTCCGCCAGCGCTACGGCCGTCGCCGCCGCGATGGGAATGCCTTTGTAGGCAGGGCCGAACAGCACGTCGAACTGCAGTTTTGAATCGACAATCGCGTCGGCGTAGAAGCGCCCGAGTTTCGCCAGCGCGAAACCGGAATTGAACAGGCCGGCGTTGAAGAAATACGGACTCTTGCGGCCGGACTTGAGGGTGAACTCGCCAAAACGCAGCACATTCAGGCGCAGGGCAAACTCGATGAAATCGCGCTGGTAGTTTTTCATGGCGCTCACCAACCCAGGGCCTTCTGCTGCAGCTGGAACAGCTCCTTCATACCTTTTTCAGCCAGATCCATCATGGCGTCCATCTCGCTGCGCTTGAACGGCTCGCCTTCGGCAGTGCCCTGCACTTCCACCAGTCCGCCGTGCTGGGTCATGATCACGTTCATGTCGGTATGGGCGTCGGAATCTTCGGGATAATCCAGATCCAGAATCGGCACGCCCTTGTACACACCCACCGACACTGCCGCCACCAGACGCTTGAGCGGATCGTTCTTGATGCGGTTGCTGTTGAGCAGGAAGGTGAGCGCATCCACCAACGCCACACAGCCGCCGGTGATGGACGCGCAGCGGGTACCGCCGTCGGCCTGAATCACATCGCAATCGATATAGATGGTGTTTTCACCGAGGGCTTTCAGATCCACCGCCGCGCGCAGGGAGCGGGCGATCAGGCGCTGGATTTCGAGGGTGCGGCCGTTCTGTTTGCCACGGGCTGCTTCGCGATCATTGCGGGTGCCCGTGGCGCGGGGCAGCATGCCGTATTCCGCCGTCACCCAGCCTTGCCCCTGACCTTTCAGAAAGCGCGGCACGCCTTCTTCCACGCTGGCGGTGCAAATCACCTTGGTATTGCCGATGCTGACCAGCACGGAACCTTCCGCGTGACAGGTGTAGTTGCGCTGGATCTGTACTTCGCGCAGTTGGTCGGGTTGACGGCCGCTGGGACGCATGGAAGGCTCCTTGAGAAACACAATGAGGGAAGACTGAGCTGGGGTGCTGTCGGAAGCCGTCACCACGGCCCCGCAAAGGCCCGCAGTATACCCAATTCCGCCAGCCCCTTCGCCCACAAATCTGGCCCACTCCCCGAACTTCGCTCCCCCAAGCCAAACTCGGTTACACTACCCCACCGTCCCCGCCCAGCCCAGGAGCCCCCATGATCCGCAGCATGACCGCCTTTGCCCGCAAGGAACACAAAGCCCCCTGGGGCACCCTGTCCTGGGAACTGCGCTCGGTGAACCACCGCTACCTGGAAATCAGCCCGCGCCTGCCCGACACCCTGCGCGACCTGGAAAACCCCGTGCGGGAAAAACTGCGCCAGAGCCTCGACCGCGGCAAAGTGGAATGCACCCTCAAAATCAAGGCCGAAAACATCGCCCCCACCCGCATCGACCTCAACGAGGATTTCATCAAGCAACTGCTCGACGCCGCCCACCGCCTCAGCGCCATCACCGGTGAATCCGCCAACCTGTCCGCCGCCACCCTGCTCAACTGGCCCGGCGTGGTGCAGACCGCCGAAACCGACCAATCCGAAATCCAGCAAGCCGCCCTGGCCCTGATGGACGCCACCCTCGCCGACTTCATCGCCAACCGCCAGCGCGAAGGCAGCGTGCTGCAACAGATCATCATGGACCGCCTGATGAAAGTGGAAGATCAGGTGGCGCTGGTGCGAGGCCAACTGCCCGCCATCCTGCAAGCGCAGAAAGACAAGCTGATCGCCCGCCTGGCCGAAATCAGCGCCAACCCGGACAAGGATCGTCTGGAACAAGAGCTGGTCTACCTGGCACAAAAAGCCGACGTGGATGAAGAACTGGATCGCCTCGCCACCCACGTGAAAGAAGTGCGCCGCAGCCTGCAGCAAGGTGGCGCCTGCGGCCGCCGGCTGGATTTCCTGATGCAGGAACTCAATCGGGAAGCCAACACGCTGGGCTCCAAATCCGTGCACACCCTCACCACCCAGGCGGCGGTGGAACTCAAGGTGCTGATCGAACAGATGCGCGAGCAGATCCAGAATATCGAATAGCGTTCACTGCAGCGCCTTCCGGTACGCCCTTTCCGCAATCATTCCCAGCCATTTGCGCGGCAGTAGCCGCGCGCCAAACACCTGCAGCCGGTTGAGCAATCCCGGCACCGGCAGATATTTTCGCTGCGCAAAGGCACGCAGCGCATCCCGCGCACAATCCTCCGCACTCTGCAGCAACGGTGTGTCGCTGAAATAATCCAGCTTGCTGCCGGTGGTCATCTCCGTCGCGATTCCACCGGGGCAGAACGTGGTGATCGACACCGGCTGGCCGCGCAACTCCTGATACAGACTCTGGCCGAACTGCGCGACGAATGCCTTGGTGCCCGCGTACGCAGACTGATACGGTACCGGGAACAAGCCCGCCATGCTGCTCACCAGCAGAATGCCGCCGTGCTGGCGTTGCTCGATCAGATAGGGCACGAACAGTGTCACCAGCCGCACCACACTGGTCAGATTGGTGGCCAGCAGATTTTCAAACGCCGTCCATTCCAGATCGCGATGCCAGCCGAAATGGGTGACGCCCGCATTCAGGATCACGCCATACACCGGCTGCTGGATGCCTTCCAGAAACACCCGCTCTACATCGTCGGGCCTGGCCAGATCCGCCGCGATCACCCGGCACTGCACACCATGTTTCTGCTGCAATTCTGCCTGCAACGATTGCAAACGCTCCAGCCGCCGCGCCACCAGAATCAGATGGGCGCCCTGCTGCGCCAGTTGCCGCGCCATGGCCTCGCCCAATCCTGCCGAAGCGCCGGTCACCAGCACCCAGCGCCCCTTGAACGCCATTTTTTCACTCATCACGATTTCCCATTGAAATGCCCAGGCGATCCGTCACTTTCCCATCGAACACACCCTGGCTGTTGAACTGCCGGTACACCGCCAGCCAGTCATCCCAGCGCGGATAAATGCGGCGCAGATCAGCATCGCCCTGCAGCACGCTCAGATCCAGCCCCCAATGCGGACGCGCGTCGAATTCATCCAGCAGGGTCTGCTCATAAGTGCGCAGCAATTCCCGATCACCATTTACACCCTGCACCACGATCAGCTCCAGCACCGTGGTGGGCCGACCTTGCGTCATCGAGATCAGCGCATCAGAACCTTTCACAAACCGCACCGACGCTGGCGCACTGTGCAGAATTTTCCGCTGCTGCAATTCAGCGGCAATGGCGAAGGCCCGCTCCACCACGTCCACGGTCTGTTCCAGCGGCACAAAAGATTCCACCGCGATCGCGTTGGTGTAATTCACCACACCGATATTGAAAATCCGGTAGCTGACATTGTTGTAACCATCATCCACCTGCGATTTCAGGCTCTGCTCGATCAGCAGCGGCGCCAGGATGGGCGCGTTGTTGATCAGCCAGCTCAACGGTTTTTCCACCAGTGTAATCAGGCCGGACAGCAATTCAGTGCCGGCCTGACCGCGCTCGCCTTCCGTAATCAGCGGTGTGTACGACTTGTAGCGCGCCGTGATCAGCACACTGTGATCGCCGTTGATGGGATAAGGATTGTATTGCAGCTCCACATAATCCGGTTGCCAGTCGCCCTCCACCAGCGGCTCGCCGTTCTGCAGACGGTCGAGAAATCCGCCCGGCGCCTTGATCGCGTTCCAGCGCGTCAGCGTGCGCACTTCCCGCAGCCAGAATTTCGGCTCGGTCTGCAACACCACCGCATACACCACGCCCATGGAACCGATGCTCACCGTCATCGCATTGAAAATCGTGTCATCCTGAATCAGCGTCACAGGAATCTCCGGGAATTCCTCCAGGGAGCCGGGAAACGTCGCCGGATCGGTGATGCCGGCGGAAGGCTCCACCTGATACACCACACCGCCTTCCCCCACCACCTGCAGGCTGCGGATCTGCGACGCGATGGGGCCGTAGTTCAGGCCAGAGCCATGGGTGCCGGTCATCGCCGCGCCCACGATGGTCTGGCCGTCATAACCACCCAGGTTTTCCAGCGCCAGGCCGTTGCGATCCAGATGCTGGTTCAGCTCGCGGATGCGGATGCCGCTCTGCACCCGCACCAGCCGGGTCAGGGCCGGCTGCTTCAAACGCGCCGAATCCAGCAGCAGCGGCTGGTTCAGCTTGTAGGGGGTGAGCAGAATCTCATCGGTCACCGCCACATCGGAATGACTGTGGCCCGAGCCGGTCATGCGGATGCGCTTGCCCTGGTCCGTCGCCTGTTTCACCCAGTACACCAACTCCTGGGCGTTGCGGGGCGAATACAGCACCTGCGGGTCTACCCGCTCGGTTTTCGAAAAGTTTTCCCAGAAACAGCCCTGCAGCAACAGGGTCAGCAGGAACAGCCCGGCGATTCTCGCCAAGGCCGCGGGCCGGAATGCGGCCATAAACACCCCCTTTTAATAATTGCACTATAGTACCATATTTGCCAGTGCACCATAGCACAGCCCGGCACCACAACACCCCCTCCCCACTCCTGCCGGTAACGTCAGCGGCAAAATCCCCGTATAATTCAAGCCGCTCCGCGCATCCGGCCGGCCTTTGCCCGCTCCACGCGCCTGGATCACAGCGTCTATACTCAGACAGATCGAACCCATTCCAGCCAGAAGGAACACCATGCAAGGCACCCTGTTCGTGGTTTCAGCCCCCTCGGGCGCAGGCAAGACCAGCCTGGTCAAGGCGCTGATCGAATCCACCCCCAACATCCATGTATCCGTGTCCCACACCACCCGCACCCAACGGCCGGGCGAGGTGAATGGCGTGAACTACCACTTCGTCACCCAGGATGGCTTCACCGCCATGCTCAACGACAACGCCTTTCTGGAACACGCCCAGGTGTTCGGCAACCTGTACGGCACCAGCAAGCACACGGTGGCGGACAAACTCAAGGCCGGCGTGGACGTGGTGCTGGAGATAGACTGGCAGGGCGCCCAGCAGATCCGGCGCCAGATGCCCGACGCGGTGAGCATCTTCATCCTGCCCCCCTCGCGGGAAGTGCTGGAACAACGCCTGCTCGGCCGCGGCCAGGACCCGGTGGAGGTCATCCGCAAGCGCATGTCCCAAGCCAACGAGCAGATCTCCCACCACGTGGAATTTGATTACCTGATCATCAATGACAACTTCGACAAGGCCCTGAAGGAAATGCAGGCCATCGTGCTCGCCCAGCGTCTGCGCATCCTCAGCCAGGTCGAACGCCACAGCACCCTGATCCGCTCCCTGCTGGCGTAAGCACACACAGGCTTGTCAACCGCCGCCAAACCGGTACACTAAGCGGCTTGCTTGAAATTCCAACCGAGGTAGAACCATGGCACGGGTAACCGTTGAAGACTGTCTGGGTAAAGTGGACAACCGATTCTCGCTGGTACTGGTCGCGTCCAAACGCGCCCGTCAACTGGCCACCGGCGGCAAAGATCCTTATGTTGCCTGGGAAAACGACAAACCCACCGTGGTGGCCCTGCGCGAAATCGCCGAAGGCTACGTGGATCAGTCCATCCTGAGCCGCAAACCCGAGCCCCGCGAATACAAGGAACCCGTCACCTTCCGTCACGCGTTTTCTGCCATCCCGGACGACGACGACGAGTAAAATCTACGCACCTGATAATCCTTCTCAGCAACGCCCAATCCCTTTACACTAACCGGAAGAAGTGAGGTTGGGCGCGTGCAAACGGTTGAAACCCTTATAGAAAAGCTGCACTACCTGCCACCCGAGGTGGCGGAGGACGTGCGCCGTGCCTACTTTTTTGCCGAGCAGGCCCACGAAGGCCAGTACCGCCGCTCCGGCGACCCCTACATCGTTCATCCCCTCGCCGTTTCCAAAATCCTCGCCGACATGCACATGGATGCCCAGAGCCTGCAGGCCGCGCTGCTCCATGACGTGATCGAGGACACGCATGTCTCGAAAGAAGCGCTGACCGACGCCTTCGGCACCACCGTGGCGGAACTGGTGGACGGCGTGTCGAAAATCGGCGCCATCAAGTTCGAATCCAAGGCCGAGGCCCAGGCGGAAAACTTCCGCAAGATGGTGCTGGCGATGACCAAGGACATCCGCGTCGTGCTGGTAAAACTGGCTGACCGCCTGCACAACCTGCGCACGCTGGGGGTGCTGCATCCGCAAAAGCGTCGCCGCATCGCGCTGGAAACCCTGGAAATCTACGCCCCCATCGCCCTGCGTCTGGGCATGAACAACATCCGCTGCGAACTGGAAGACCTCTGCTTCACCCATATGTACCCGATGCGTGCCGCGCGCATCAAAAAAGCGGTGAAAGCCTCGCGGGGCAACCGCAAGGACATGGTGAACAAAATCCACGACGCCGTCGTCAAGCGCCTGGAGCGGGACGGCCTGACGGCGCGGGTGATGGGGCGGGAAAAGCACCTGTATTCCATCTACAACAAGATGAAAACCCAGCGCAAATCCTTCAACGAGATCATGGATGTGTACGGCTACCGTATCATCGTGGACTCGGTGGATATGTGCTATCGCGTGCTGGGGGCCGTGCACAATCTTTACAAGCCGGTGCCGGGCCGCTTCAAGGATTACATTGCCATTCCCAAGGCCAACGGTTACCAGTCCCTGCACACCACGCTGATCGGCATGAACGGTGTGCCCATCGAAATCCAGATCCGCACCGAGGACATGGAAGCGATGGCGAACAACGGTATCGCCGCGCACTGGCTCTACAAATCCGATCCTGATCCGGCGGGCGGCGCGCAGAATCGCGCGAAGGAATGGCTCAAGGGCCTGCTGGAAATGCAGCAGCGCGCCGGCAATTCCCTCGAATTCATCGAGAACGTGAAGATCGACCTGTTCCCGGACGAGGTGTACGTTTTCACACCCAAAGGCGACATCCTGGAATTGCCCCAGGGCGCCACGCCAGTGGACTTCGCCTATGCCGTGCATACCGACGTGGGCAACGGCTGCGTGGCGGCGCGGGTGGATCATCGTTTGGTGCCGCTGTCGACGCCGATTCAAAGCGGTCAGACCATCAAGATCATCACCGCCCCTGGTGCATGCCCCAATCCGGCGTGGCTGAGTTTTGTCACCACAGCAAAAGCGCGCGCCAACATCCGCCACTTTTTGAAAACCCAGCGCCGTTCCGAGTCGGTGTCGTTGGGCCGCCGCCTGCTCGACAAGGCGCTCAATGCCTTCGAGCTGAATCTGGATATCATTCCCGCCGAGCGCATCCAGCAGGCCCTGCAGGTGTCCGGCTTCAAGCAGCTCGATGATCTGCTGGAAGACATCGGCCTGGGAAACCAGATGGCGCAGATTGCCGCGCGCCGATTGCTGCCGCAGGAAGATGCCAGCCAGGCGGCCAAGACCAAGACCACCCCGCTGGTGATTCGCGGTGCCGAAGGCATGATCATCAATCTGGCCAAGTGTTGCCGGCCGATTCCTGGTGATTCGGTGGTGGGCCACCTGAGTTCCGGCCGCGGCATGGTGATTCACCGCGACAATTGCAAGAACATCGCCACCGAGATGAAGGAAAATCCCGAGAAATGCCTGGCCGTGGAATGGGCCAGTGACGCCGGTGGCGAATATGCGGTGGATCTGCGGGTGCAGATGGAAAACGAACGTGGCGCGCTCGCCGTGCTGGCGTCGCTGATTTCGCAGACGGACGCCAATATCGAAACCATCAACCTGAAGGAAAAGGACGCCCATCTGTCCGTGGTGAGCCTGCGCATTTCGGTGCACGATCGCAAGCATCTGGCGAAAACCTTGCGCCGGATTCGCACCCTCAAGGCGGTGACGCGGATTTCGCGGGTGCGGAACTGATAGAATCGCGTTCTTATTCTCCTTTCCAACCGTCACCACATTCCAGGCTAACAAAAATCCAAGGAGCCCCTCCATGAGCAAGCGCCAGATCATTTCCACCGACAAAGCCCCCGCCGCCATCGGCACCTATTCGCAGGCGGTGAAAGTCGGCAACACAGTCTATCTGTCCGGCCAGATCCCGCTCGATCCCGTCAGCATGAATCTGGTGGACGGCCCGATCGAAACCCATATCGTGCGCGTGTTCGACAATCTCAAAGCGGTGGCAGAAGCGGCCGGTGGCTCGCTGCAGGATGTAGTGAAGCTGAACGTGTTTCTCACCGACCTGGGCAACTTCGCCAAAGTGAACGAAGTGATGGCGCGCTACTTCCAGCAGCCTTTCCCCGCGCGCGCCGCAATCGGCGTCGCCGCATTGCCGAAAGGCGCGCAGGTGGAAATGGATTGCGTGCTGGAGCTGGGTGCGTAGTGATCCCCATGTCCAAAAAGCCACCCCTGATTCTCGTCGACGGTTCCTCCTATCTCTATCGCGCGTTTCACGCACTGCCGCCGCTCACCACGTCCAAAGGCCAGCCCACCGGCGCCATCAAGGGCGTGCTCAGCATGCTGCAAAAACTGATCAAGGACTACCAGCCGGAACACATGGCGGTGGTGTTCGATGCGAAGGGCAAAACCTTTCGCGACGATCTGTTTCCGGAGTACAAGGCGCACCGCCCGCCCATGCCGGATGAATTGCGCTCGCAGATCGAACCACTGCACGACGCGATTCGCGCCATGGGCCTGCCATTGCTGATCATCGACGGCGTGGAAGCAGACGACGTGATCGGCACCCTCTGCATGCAGGCCACGCAGCAGGGCATCGATGCGCTGGTGTCCACCGGCGACAAGGATATGGCACAGCTGGTGAACGATCACATCACGCTGATCAATACGATGAACGATTCCATCATGAACCGCGACGGTGTGATCGAGAAATTCGGCGTGGCACCGGAGCAGATCATCGATTACCTCACGCTGGTGGGCGACAGTGTCGACAACATCCCCGGCGTGCCCAAATGCGGCCCAAAAACCGCCGTGAAGTGGTTGCAGGAATACGGTTCGCTGGACGGTGTGATCGCCAATGCCGACAACATCAAAGGCAAGGTGGGCGAGAATCTGAAAGAAAGCCTCGGTTATCTGCCGCTGTCAAAGCAACTCGCCACCATCAAATGCGATGTCGCGCTGGAGCAAAAGCCGCAGGATCTGACTCTCGCCACCCCGGATAAAGAAAAGCTGTTCGAACTGTACAAGGAGCTGGAATTCAAAGGCTGGATCGCGGAATTATCCGACCAGCTGAAATCAGCAACACCAGCATCCGGTACCACCGGCGACCTGTTTGCTTCCAGTGCACCGGCATCCGATCCACCCGCAACCGTGAAGCAGGACTATCACTGCATTCTTACCCAGGACGACTTCAATCACTGGCTGCAGCAGCTCAAGCATTGCAGCGCGTTTTCCTTCGACACCGAAACCACCAGCCTGAACTACATGGACGCCGAACTGGTGGGCCTGTCGTTCGCCATCGAAGCGGGCAAGGCCGCCTACGTGCCAGTGGCCCACGACTATCCCGGCGCGCCGGATCAGCTGGATCGCACCTGGGTGCTGCAGCAACTCAAACCACTGCTGGAAGCCGACGCGCCGAAAAAAATCGGCCAGAACCTGAAATACGACAAGAGCGTGCTGGTGCGCTACGACATCCACATGCACGGCATCGGCTGGGACACCATGCTGGAATCCTACGTCATCGATTCCACCGCTACCCGCCACGACATGGACAGCCTGGCGCTGAAATACCTGGGCCACAAAACCATCGCGTTCGAGGATATTGCCGGCAAGGGCGCCAAACAATTAACGTTCAACCAGATCGACATCGAAAAAGCCAGCGAGTATGCCGCCGAAGATGCCGATATCACTCTGCGTCTGCATCAAACCCTGTGGCCGAAACTGGAACAGGAATCCTCGCTGCGCACAGTTTTCGAGGAAATCGAAATGCCGCTGCTGCCCGTGCTGTCGCACATCGAACGCACCGGTGTGCTGATCGACACAAATATGCTGCGTCTGCAAAGCCAGCAGCTGGCCAAGCGCATGGTGGAACTGGAACAGCAGGCCTACGACATTGCCGGCCAGCCGTTCAACCTGGGCTCACCCAAACAGCTGGGCGAAATCCTGTTTGAAAAACTCGGCATTCCCGTGCTGCAGAAAACACCTACCGGACAACCCTCCACTGCGGAACCGGTGCTGGCCGAACTGGCGCTGGAATACGAACTGCCGAAAGTGCTGATGGAATATCGCGGCCTCAGCAAACTGAAATCCACCTACACGGATAAATTGCCGGAGCTGATCAATGCACGCAGCGGCCGCGTGCACACCTCCTACCAACAGGCAGTGGCCGCCACGGGAAGATTGTCGTCCACCGATCCCAACCTGCAGAACATTCCCGTGCGCACGGAAGAAGGCCGCCGCATCCGCCAGGCGTTCATCGCACCGAAACATCACAAGCTGCTGGCGGCGGATTATTCCCAGATTGAACTGCGCATCATGGCCCATCTGTCCGGCGATGAAAGCCTGCTCAACGCGTTCAAAAAAGGTCTCGACATTCACAAGGCCACGGCGGCGGAAGTGATGGGCGTCGCCATCGATGACGTCACCCACGACATGCGACGCAATGCCAAGGCGGTGAACTTCGGATTGATCTACGGCATGTCGGCGTTCGGGCTCGCCAAACAGCTGGGCATCGGCCGCAAGGAAGCACAGGAATATATCGATCGCTACTTCGAACGCTATCCCGGTGTGCATCGCTACATGGACAACATCCGCAGCACCGCCGCGCATCAGGGTTACGTCGAAACCCTGTTCGGTCGCCGCCTGTATCTGCCGGAAATCAATTCCAAGAATGTGCCACGCCGGCAGGCCGCCGAGCGCACTGCCATCAACGCACCCATGCAAGGCAGCGCCGCCGACATCATCAAGCGCGCGATGATTGCCGTGGATGCGTGGATACAAAAAGATCAGCTGAAAACCCGCATGATCATGCAGGTGCACGACGAACTGGTGCTGGAAGTGCCTGATCAGGAATTGGACATTGTGGCGAAAAAACTACCGGAATTAATGCAAAATGCCGCAATGTTAACGGTGCCCTTGCTAGTGGAAGTCGGTGTAGGGGATAATTGGGAACAAGCTCATTAGATTAGGCAATCCCCCAATGTTGCCAACCATAATCTGATGGGCTTGATAACGATAAGAAAAGAGGAAGGATTGTCCCCGCCCTTGGCCCAGCGATCTTAAAAAGGAAAAATTTTTGCCCTCAGTGCGAAACTTTTTCCGGCACCGATCGTCTCAATACATGAAGCTAAGGCAGCAATCCCCAATCAGCCGATCCCAATCGGCTACAGCAAACCGGCTTTCCCCCAAGAGCCGGACATTAGCCGACAGTTCGCCCCAAGACTGTCGGCTTTTTTTTGCCTGAATTTTGACGGATCTAATCCGGCGAGAATCTGAACAACAAACGCAATCAGCAGACGCTGTTTCAGGTGCCGGTGACCTGCGGTGGCTCATAGCCAAACCAGCGCGCCAGCACTTCCCGCGCTTCGTCGACACCGGTTTTGTCGTGAGAGGAAAACAGCTGCGCGCTGATCTGCCCGCCCAGCGCTTTGATTTCCTTGCGCACGGCCTGCAATGCGTTGGCAGCGGGGCCGCGATTGAGCTTGTCGCACTTGCTGAGCAGGATGTGCACCGGCATTTCAAACCGCACCGACCAATCGAGCATCATGCGGTCGAATTCCTTCAGCGGATGGCGCACGTCCATCACCAGGAACAGGCCCTTCAGGCATTCACGCTTTTCCAGGTATTCCCCCATGTGTTTCTGCCAGTCGAGCTTGAGCTGCTCGGGCACCTGGGCGTAGCCATAGCCGGGCAGATCCACCAGCTTCCATTGCTCGTTGATGGGAAAGAAGTTGATCAGCTGGGTGCGGCCGGGGGTCTTGCTGGTGCGGGCCAGGCTTTTCTGGTCGGCAAGGGTGTTGAGGGCACTGGACTTGCCCGCATTGGAACGGCCGGCAAAGGCGATTTCGATTCCCTGCTCCGGCGGGCAGCGTTTCAGGTCGGGGGCGCTGAGTTCGAAGCGGGCCTGGCGCAGCACCGCAGTGAAAGGTTTGATATCCATGACACGGACGGGGTCGGCTGAGGGAGGCGGCATTGTCCCCAATATGCCCATACCCTGTAAAGGACATTACCGCTCGCCAAGGGTTTGTTATATACTTCCGGGGCTTTTTAACGGGCAAGGGCTGCATCCAGAGAGGATTCCCGCCGGGAACTGTGCCAATCCTTGCCATGCGTTCGAGACAGTTTGACGAGGGGTCCATCATGAAACGTCTGTTGATAGCTTCCGCTGCCCTGGCCATGGGCTTGGCCGCAGTGTCTGCCCAGGCCGAACCGCCGGCAAAATACAACATGTTCTGCATCGCATGCCACGGCACTGGCGCAGCTGGCGCTCCCAAGACCGGTGACAAGGCTGCCTGGGAACCCCGTATAGCCGCTGGTATCGACGCTATGGTCGCGAGCACCAAGAAAGGCAAGAACGCCATGCCCCCCATGGGTCTGTGCAATGACTGCTCTGACGCCGAACTGAAAGAAATCATCGAGTTCATGGCCAAGTAACCCCCTCACCGACACGCGCTGACAACGGGCCCTGCAGAGGCCCGTTTGCATGAACAGGAATCAGTAATTATGAAATTGGTAGCAAAGACGCTGGTATTGGCAGCCCTGATGGGTGGCAGCATGAATCTGGCCGTGGCTGGAGGCGATGCAGCCGCAGGACAAACCAAATCCGCTGTGTGTGGCGCCTGCCATGGCACTGATGGCAACAGCATGGTTCCCAACTTTCCCAATCTGGCAGGACAGTCCGAGTCCTACACCGTCAAGCAGTTGAAGGACATGAAGGCAGGCCTGCGCGAAGTGCCCGAGATGATGGCCATCGTTGCCGGCCTGAGCGAGCAGGACATGGCCGACCTGGCCGCCTACTACGCCAAGCAGACCCCCAAGGGTGGTGCTGCCGATCCTGCGCTGGTAGAGCTGGGCCAGCAGGTGTTCCGGGCCGGTAACCCCACCAGCGGCGTTGCGGCCTGTGCCGCCTGCCACGGCTCCACCGGCAAAGGCATGGCTGAAGCCGGTTTCCCCTCCCTGGCGGGCCAGCACGCCGCCTATACCGAAGCCCAGCTGAAGGCCTTCCGTGCCGCCGGCCGCGAAGATGCTGAAGGCAAGCGTCGCACCAACGACGGCGAAGCCAAGATGATGCAGGCTACCGCTGCCCGCCTGAGCGACAAGGAAATCAAAGCATTGGCCAGCTATATCAACGGCTTGCAGTAACAGCGCCAGCCCCCGAAAAGGCAGCTCCGGCTGCCTTTTTTTGTGGTGGGCAACCACATTCAGGCGGGATTCAGTGGGAACCTCCATACTGGAATCCAGTCTATCGCTGACCCGCCGCTTTTCTTCCAGAAGGAATCCGACATGACATTTGTTTCCCGCATTCTGATGGCCCTGGTGACTGCCCTGGCCCTGCAATTGCCAGCCCACGCCAGCCCGTTCAAGGAAGGGGTCGACTATGAGTTGCTGCCGCAACCGGGCAAGGTGGAAGTCCCCGGCAAACAGGAGGTGCGGGAGTTCTTCTGGTACGGTTGCCCACACTGTTTTCAGCTGGAAGAACCCCTGAATGCGTGGCGCAAGACCCTGCCAGCCGATGTGCATTTCGTCCGCACGCCGGCGCCCATGAACAACCACTGGGTGCCCCATGCCCACGCTTATTACGTGGCGGAGTCCCTGGGCAAGCTGGATGAAATCTCGGACAAGCTGTTCCAGGCCCTGCATGTAAAAAAGGAAAAGGTGTTCAACCAGGAAGAGCTGGCCATCTTCTTCACCCAGTTTGGCGTGACCGAGCAGGATTTCAACAAACGCTACAATTCCTTTTCGGTGCGGACCAAGGTGCGGCAGGCCGAGGCACTGTCCAAGAACTACCGTTTGCGGGGCGTGCCGGCACTGGTGGTGAATGCCAAATATCTGGTGAAGGCGCAGCAGGGCAAGGCACCGGATGCCATGCTGCCGGTGGTGCAGTATCTGCTGGACAAGGAGCGGGTGGGCGCTGCCACCGGCCTCGCGCAGTGAGAACCGGCCTGCAGACAGAATCGCCATTTCCCGTTACAGTGAATCCGGCGTTTGAGGCTGTCACCGCAGTGACGTCAAAAACGCCTAGACTGATAGCAGGAAACAGCGGTCTGAGCAGGTCGATTTCGTGAGTTTCAACATCAATCCTTCCCGCAGCCAACCCAGTCCCCGCCTTGAGCCGCCCTCCACCCTGCGGCTGCTCAGCTATAACATCCAGGCGGCCATCGGCACGCGCTCCTTTCATCACTACATCACCCGCAGCTGGCGCCATGTGCTGCCGGACTGGCGCGGCCTGCAGCGGCTGGACAGCATTGCCCAAGTGCTGGCGCACTATGATCTGGTGTCGCTGCAGGAAGTGGATGGCGGCAGCCTGCGCAGCGGCTTTGTGAATCAGGTGTCGTATCTGGCGGATCTGGCCCGCTTCGAGTACTGGTACCAGCAGCTGAATCGGGACCTGGGCAAGCTGGGGCAGTACAGCAATGGCGTGCTGTCGCGCTTTGTGCCCTACGAGATCGAGGATCACAAGCTGCCGGGCCTGAAGGGGCGCGGCGCCATCGTGGCCAAGTACGGCGATGCCGACAACACCCTGGTGCTGGTGGGCCTGCATCTGGCCCTGAGCGAGAAAGCCCGCTTCCGCCAGCTGGCTTACGTGCGCGAGATCATCCAGCACCACGAGCACGTGATCGTGATGGGGGACATGAACTGCCGCAGCGAACAGATCATCGATACACCGCTGCGGGATACCCACCTGACCCAGGTGAACGGCCCCCATCACACGTATCCCAGCTGGCGCCCCACCCGCAACATCGACCACATCCTGGTGTCCCCCAGCCTGAAGATCAATCACGTGAAGGTGCTGGATTACGACTATTCCGATCACCGCCCCATCGCCATGGAAGTGCAATTACCCCGGGGCCTGGCTTACGCCCTCAACGATTCCGCCCGGGTAGAACCGCCCGTGGCACGCAAGATATGACCCGACCACAAAATCCTGCTGTTCCCGCCCGCCTTATTTCCACAACTTTTCTATACTGATTGGAATATTCCCACCTCCGCCTCACGACAAGGCCCCGACCGTATGGCCGATCCCGGTATTCAGAACTGGAAAGAAAAGTACCTGCTTGCGCTGGAAGAATTCGAGGCCAGCCACAAGAAGGATCTGCAGCGCCTGGACATCCTGCGGCGTGGGCTGGTGCGGGTGAGCCTGGCCGCTGACGGCTTGGATACTTCCCTGGACGAACAGCTCGCCGAACTGCGTGGCAACCTGCGCAGCAACCGCGACATCGTGACGCTGGAGCCGCTGGTGGCGCAGCTGGAACGCACGGTGGTGGCACTGGACGATCGCCGCAAGCAGGAGCACGACCAGTTGCTGACACTGCTGGAAGATCATCTGGATCGCTATGCCGAAATGGATCTGCCACGGCAGGAGAAGTCCGCGCTGAAGCAACTGCGCAAGGATCTGCCGCGCCTGATTGCCAGCAACGGCACCAAGCTGGAAATGTGGCAGGGCGTGCAGCAGGTGCAGGAACAGATTCGCCAGACCCTGCTGGCCAAGATCGAGGAATTGAGCCAGCAGCGCGGCGGCTTTTTCTCGCGTCTGTTTGGCGGCGCAAAGCCGGCGGCCGACATGTCGGCGGCCACTGCCGCTCCGTCGATCGCGCCAACCAGAGTGCACGCCGAATCCGATGCCATGCTGGCCAACCTGGATCAGGTGAATGGCCAGGATGTGCCGCTGCCCGGCAGCGACGAGTCCACGAGCCAGGACAACAGCGCGCTCACCCAGCGCCTGCGCAACACTCTGTGCAGTCTGCTGGATCATCTGGAAGTGCCGGTCGAGTTCACCAGCCGCAAGGAAAAGCTGGTGGATCGCGTGAAAAGCGAATTCGCGCTGGATCTGTTGCCGGACATGCTGGACGAGGCCGCGCAGCTGGTGGCTTCCACCCGCATGATGGCGCAGAAGGAATTCGAAGGTTTTCTGGTGGCGCTGCATCAGCGCCTGCAGGACATCCAGCAATTTCTGGACACCGCCCGCGCCGGCGAAGAGCAATCACTGCGCAACCAGAAAAAACTCGACGCCGACGTGCGCAAGGAGCTGAAGGAGATTCGCTCCAGCGTGGACGGCGGCGAGGACATTCACCGCCTGCGCGATGAAATCGATGGCATGGTCAATCGCATCGTGGCTGCGGTGGACAGCTTTCACAGCGAGGAAAAAAAGCGCCGCGATGATGTGTTCGGCCGCATCGAACAGCTGGCACAACGCATGGAGTCGATGGAGGCGGAAGCCACCGAACTGAAAAGCAGTCTGGAGGCCCAGCGCATCGAAGCCCTGCGCGACGCGCTCACCGAAATGCCGAACCGCGCGGCCTATGACGAGCAGATCGAACGGGAATTTTCCCGCTGGCGCCGCCATGGCCGGCCGCTGTCGATCTGCGTGGTGGATATCGATCATTTCAAGCACATCAATGACACGCTGGGCCATCTGCGCGGCGACAAAGTGCTGAAGCTGGTGGCGCGGGAAATTTCCCGCAAGGTGCGCAACGAGGATTTCGTGGCCCGCTATGGTGGCGAGGAATTTGTCATCATCATGCCGGAAACCGATCAGCAGTCCGCGCTGGCTGCGGCGGAAAAAGTGCGTCTGGCGGTGGCGGAGTGTCCATTCAATTTCAATAACGAGCGCCTGCCGGTAACCGCGTCGTTTGGCGTGGCGTCCTTCAGTGAAGGCGACGAAATCGAAACCTGTTTCGAGCGTGCCGACAAGGCGCTGTACCGGGCCAAATCCCTGGGCCGCAACCGGGTGGAGCGAGGCTGAGGCGCCGCAGTCCTTTTCCGTGGCCGCCTCGATCCGACTGGCACAATCGATCAGCCTGCCCACACGCGAGGTCATGCCCAGAGATCTGTGTCTGTGTTAGCCTGCCGGTTCACTGCCAACTCGTCTTTCCGGGGGACACATGAAGAAACGAATCGATATAGAGAAAGAAATCGCGCGGCTCGATCCGCAGGCTGATTGCCAGCGCATTGTGTTTCTGACGTCGTATCTGGAGTTTCCCTGGGACATGACCCGGGCACTGGAGCTGGCGCTGTTCCGCACCTTTGCCGTGCCCACCATTGCAGAGTTGCTGGACAGAACCGGTGAATTTGCCAATGACACGCTACGCCGCTATGACGATACCGCCATCATCATCAACGAAATCATGGTGAATGGATTCCAGTCCGAGCGCGGCATGAATTTTCTGAAGCGTATGAATCGCATCCACGGCCAGTACAGCATCAGCAACGATGATTTTCTGTATACGCTTTCCACGTTTGTATTCGAGCCCATTCGCTGGATCGAGCGTTTTGGCTGGCGCAAGCTCTATCCCAATGAGCGGTTGGCGCTGTTTTACTTCTGGCGTGAAGTGGGGACGCGAATGCGGATCAACGCCATTCCTGAAACCTTTGAAGCCTTCGAGCAGTTCAGCCGCGATTACGAGGCGCGTACGTTTGCCAACATCGCCGCCACCCAGCGGGTTGCCAATGCGACGCGGGATCTGCTGCTGAGTTTCTACCTGCCCAAGCCGTTGTGGAAATCGGCGGAGCCGCTGGTGTGTGCACTGATGGACGAGCCGTTACTGAAAGCCATGGACTATCCGATTCCCAGTGACCAGACCCGGCGCCGGGTGGAAACGCTGTTGCGGGTACGGGCCAGGTTGCTGCGTCTGCTACCGAAGAACAAATATCCGCAGGTAAGCACGCTGCTGCAGTATCCCACGCATCCCGCTGGCTATAGCGTGGAAGACATCGGGCCAAAATCCCTGCGCGACAAGTGGGCGGCCAAGTAGGCCGCCCGTTGCTGATGTCGTATTGCGTTGCGCGTTGCGTTCAAGCGGCGGTTAGAGTGAAGGCGCGCGATCGTAGGCCAAACCTTTGGCTTTCGCCTGTGTGCGCACGGTTTCGTACAGCTGACCGTCGAGGGATTCTGCCACCGCATTGGCACTGATCCTGTCCTTGATGTATTGCTGACGTTGCGCGCCGAGACGGGCAATTTCTTCCTTGAGCGCGGCGCGCTGCTGCGCTTTCTCTGCAATGACGGCTTTCTGCTCGGACGGTTTCAGTGTCTGCAGCGGTGCCGGCAGTTCTTCCTTGCGCAGGGATTCCAGCGAAACCTTGCCGCTGCTCACCGCGTCCACCAGTTCGCTGTCGGCGAGGAAATTGCTCGCCCCAGCACCGGAGGCATTGAACTCCGCGCGCTTGGCCTGAACGGCTGCGGGTGAGGCAGCGTGAACTTTTTCTGCCGCCTGTTCCTTTTTGCGCAGCTGGGCGCGCTTGTCGGCATCACCGTAGAACAGTCGGGTTTCATCCAGTTCCCGCGCCAGTTGCGCCAGCTTGTCATCGAACGGCGTGGCCACTGCCACCGCACTGCCGGATTGTTCCACCTGCAGGAAGCGACCCTGGTTCAGGCTGGCAATATGTTGCCAGGTGGTGCGGGTATCGGCCTGCTCGCCAGCCTGAATGGTGTTGACCACGATGCCTTTGGCGGTAGCCAGTTTCAGCGTATCCGGGTATTTCACGTCATCGGGATAATCCATGTGCGGCGGTGCATCGCCCACCAGAAAAATCACCTTGTAGCTGTTGGTGTCCTGACTCCAGCTCATCCGTGTCACCGCTTCATGCAGCGCCTGGTTGACGCTTTCCGGGCCATCGCCGCCACCATCGGCGCGGAAGTCCATCAATGCTGCGTACATGGAATCCAGATCCCGCGACAGATCGAAAACCTGTGTCACATAGGCATCGCCGCGATCACGAAAGGCCACCAGCCCCAGATGCATTTCCGGCGCCGGTTGCGCCGACGCCATGGTAGAGGCAATGGACCAGATATTGTTTTTGGCAGCGTCGATCAGGCCACTCATGCTACCGGTGGTGTCGAGCACGAACACGACTTCGATTTTGGGCTTGGCAACGGTGGGCAATTGCACCGGTGTGGGAATGGGTTGTGGTTTCGTTGTGTGCGGCAGCAGGCCGACCGCCATGGCGGTACCGGCTACGAGGACTGAAGCAAACAGCATGGTTTTAAGTGATGTCTTCATGTTGGATCTCCGGTCTTTCACGAGGGATGTACGGAATTTTTCTGTAGCCGCCGCAGCGCGCTTTCCGCACTGGAACGGGCTTGCTGAAAGCTGGAAAAATACGAGGATGAAGCAGAGGATGCCTGCTGACGGGAAGGCAGCAGCGCGCAGAAGGCCAGCGCGAGAAAATAGCTCCACGCTCCCAGCCATAGACTGTGGGTATGCAGCACAACGCTGAGACCTGCGCAAATGGCCAAGCCGTTGATCAGCGCATCCAGCATGCAGTGAGTGAGATGCTGATAACGCAGCACGCAGCGCACCAGCCACAGCAGTGCCAACATCACACCCAGCCAAACCAGCAGCGGCGGATTGAACGCCAGCAGCGCGAAAGACAGCAGCAGCGTTCCCGCCAGTATCAGCACCATGCCAAACGGTGGCCGCAGTTGCTGCAGCAGAAACGCGAGGTAACCGAAGGCCGTTACCAGCAACGCCATCCGCAAGGCATCCGGTGAGCCGGCAAAGGGTTGCAGAGCACCGTGCACGGCAGCCACCAGCGTGCTCAACACCAGTGCTGCGACGATGTTGCGAGAAAATGAAAACGTATTCATGACTGACTCCGTTCGCGCCTGGCCTTAAGCAGTGCCAGTTCAATATCGGCTTCTGTCACCATCGGCTGAGTAATGGCAGTCGATGCGACCGGGGCAGCGGGTGTCAGCCAGCATTCCGCTTGCGCTTGCAACGCCGAAAAAGCCGTCTGCTGTTGCTGACATTCCTGCTCGGCCACGGTGATCTGCGCTTGCAGATCCTGCATGCGGGTCTGCAGCAATTGCAGTTGTTGGCGGGTTTCCAGATGGCGACGCATCAGCAGCCGCAGCAGGTTATCGTTATGCTCTTCCAGACAGAGATCCAGTTCGGACTGCTGCTGCAGCAACTGCTGTTGCAGAGTGTGCTGCAGACGCTCCATCTGGTTCAGTTGCTGCTGGCGTTGCTGTTGCTGCTGACGCGCCTGCTGCAGTTCGGCTTCCATATCGCGCAATGCCTGTTGCACCAGAACATCCGGTGCTTCCATGCGATCGAGCAGGGCGTGCAGATCCGCTTTCAGCAGCCGGGTGAGGCGGCTAAGAATGGCCATGGCCGGTGTCTCCTGTGGTTGAACTGAACGGGGTGAGGCCAGTCTAGGGAGCACGGCAGCGGCGTTGCAGACACAGTTCGGTAAATTCAACGCGCTGCTGTTTACAAAAACTTTACGTGCGGGTTGCAGCGGGAGTTGCTAGCATCAAAATACGTTACCACCTCAAGGACTTGTCGTACCGTGCACCGCAAACCCCGTCTGCTGATCGTGGAAGATGAACCGGCCATTCGCACCGGCCTGGTGGATGTGTTTGTGTTTCACGGCTTTGAAGTGGACATGGCCGAGGACGGCAAAACCGGCTTGCACAAAGCCCAGAGCGGCAAGTTCGATCTGATTCTGCTGGACGTGATGCTGCCGGGCATGAATGGCTTCGATATTTGTGCTGCTGTACGCGCGCAGGATCGCGATCAGCCCATCATCATGCTTACCGCCCGCAATACCGATGAAGACATCGTGCAGGGCCTGGCGCTGGGTGCAGATGATTATGTGGCGAAACCGTTTTCCGTGGCGCAGTTGGTGCTGCGGGTGCAGGCGGTGTTGCGGCGTTCGGGCTTCGATGCCCAACAGCAAGCAGTGATCAAGCTGACAGGCGACGTGCAGATCGACACGCGCAATCTGAGCGCCAACGTGCGTGGCGAATCCGTGGCGTTCACCCGGCGCGAAATGGCGCTGCTGGAATACCTGTATCAGCATCGCGACCGCCCGGTGCCACGGGAAGAACTGCTGCACAAAATCTGGGGCTACGCCCGCGACCTGGACATCGAAACCCGCACTGTGGACATTCACATGGCGAAACTGCGCCGCAAACTGGAATGCGATCCCAAGCAACCGCAATGGCTGGTCACCGTGCGCGGCGGCGGTTATCGCCTGCTGACGGATGCCGCTTCACCATGAAAAAATTTCGCGGCTATCGCACTGGTTTCACTGTCACCCAATTGCGCCTGCTGTTACTGGCGCTGTTTCTGGTGCTGGCGATTCCCCTGGCCGTTCTGAGTGTCAACGCGCTGCAGCAGATCAAGTGGGAAGCGCTGCATCAACAGCGACTGCTGGCGGAAGAATTGTCCCAGCGCATCGATGGCGCGCTGCTGGATTTGATCCGGCGCGAGGAAGCGCGGCCGGCAGCGGATTATCAGTTTGTGACGGTGGCCGGACAGAGTGCGCAGGGTTATCTGCAGCGTTCACCGTTATCGGAATGGCCACCCAATGACGCGCCACCGGGTCTGCTCGGCTATTTTCAGGTGGACGGCAAGGGTCAGCTGGAAACGCCACTGCTACCCCGCACTGGTGAGACGGTGCGCTGGGGCCTGGACGCCAATGCGGTTCGCGAGCGCAACCAGCGCATTGCCCAGCTGCACGATATTCTGAGCCGCAATCAGTTGGTGCAGCGCTCGCAGCTCGTAACTGAAGATTCACTGGCCGGCGGCGCCGCACCGGCAAGCGCAGAAGCCGTGGCCGATACTGCAGATACACTTGAAGCGGAAATCACCGCCAGTTTCGCCGACGTGCAGCAGAATTTTTCCCAGTTGAGCGAACAGCAACGCCGTATCAGCCCGCAGAAAACCCTGGGCAATATCGACGAGCTGCAGCTGAAAAAGGAAAAGACACCCGAAGCCGCGAAAGGCATGCTGGCGGAGAAACTGAGTCCGCGCCAACAATCCGCGTTCAAGCCGGCCGAGGAAAAACGAACCACGCGCAAGGAACAGGTGGCACTGCCCGCGCCGATGCCTGCCGCTTCAATGCCTGCTGCGCCAATATCCTCCGCACCGATGCCGGCCGCGTCCGCTCCTGCAACAGCGCCAGCACTGCCCACCAGCCCGGTCCGCCTGTTTGAAAGCGAAGTGGATCCACTGGAATGGGTGCGCCTGGACAGTGGCCAGCTGCTGTTCTTCCGCAAAGTGTGGCGCAGTGGTGAGCGGCTGGTGCAGGGCTTTGTGCTGGATGAAAGCCTGTTCTTTCAACAGATGATTGCCGACGCCTTTCGCCGCGCACCACTGGCCAGCCTGAGTCAGCTGGTGGTGGCCTATCGCGGCGCGGTGGTGCACATTGTCGAAACCACGTCGCCTGCCAGCTACAACCGCATGGGCGTGACTGCGGCCCGTGATGTGCAGGGCACGTTGCTGCTACAACAGCGATTGTCGGCGCCGATGGGTGACCTGCAACTGATTTTCAGCGTGCAGAATCTGCCGGACGGGCCCGGTGGCCGCCTCATCACGCTGGTGAGCGGTCTGCTGTTCGCATTGCTGCTGGCGGTGTTCGTACTGCTCTATCGTCTGGGCATCAGGCAGTTACGGCTGGCGCAACAGCAGCAGGATTTCATTGCTTCGGTGAGCCATGAATTGAAGACGCCGCTCACCTCCATTCGCATGTTCGGCGAAATGCTGCGTGAAGGCTGGGTGACACCAGCCAAGCAGAAGGAATATTTCGATTTCATCTGTGATGAGAGTGAACGGCTGTCGCGGTTGATCGGCAACGTGCTGCAACTGGCGCGCATGGAGCGGCGTGAACTGCAGTTGAATGTCCAGGCCATGACGCTGGCGAGTCTGGCGGATCTGATCCGCTCGCGGCTGCAATCCCAGGTGGAGCGCGGTGGCTTCACGCTGCAGTTCGAAACACCTGCTGCCAGCGACACTGCGCGCGTGCAGGTGGACGCCGATGCGGTGATCCAGATCCTGCTCAATCTGGTGGACAACGCAGTTAAATTTTCCAAAGACGCATCGCAGAAAAATATCGTGGTGCGGATTCAGCACGATGACAAACAGGCGCTGTTCAGCGTGCGGGATTTCGGCCCCGGCATTCCAGCGGGGCAGCAGCGGAAAATTTTTGAACTGTTCTATCGGGTGGGCAACGAACTGACCCGCGAAACCCAGGGCACCGGCATTGGCCTGGCCTTGGTGCAGCAGCTGGCCCGCGCGCAGGCGGGCAGCATCGACGTGCGCAATGCGCAGCCCGGCGCGGAGTTCACCCTGCGGCTGCCGCTGCTGCCGGCCTGATCAGCCGAACCACACCAGCAGAATATTGTGAATGCCCAACGCAGCAATCACCGCCCAGTTGCCGATGATGCCGTACAGGCGCCCCTTGTGAACACGGCCTTTCGACGCGATAAAACCATGGGCGTGGGCGATGCGGCTGGCCACCAGCGCCACGCCATACAGGTGCAGCAACCACGCGCTGGCGCCGTTGAGTTCCGCGAACAACATCAGCAGCAACGTGATGGGAATGTTTTCCACTGCATTGGCGTGTGCGCGGATGAGTACGCCCAGTTCCGGGTGGGATTCACCCCCGATGCCGATGCGGTTGTCGCGCCGGCCGTAAGCGACACGGCGGCCCAGGTAGATGATGAAAAAGCCCAGCAGGGCGGCGTAGAAGGCGGAGACGGTAACCATGGTGGAGTCCTCTTTTAGTCCGGCGCCGGCAACGACCGGCGAAACACTTCTGGTAGCGGATGGGATTTGTGTTCACCGATTTTCGAACATACCCACACGATTTCACCGCAGGCCAGACAGGTGGCGTCGTCAGCCGGAAAAATTCCCAGATGCCAGGTGACACTGGAATTGCCCACCCGCGCGGCACGCACGCCGATATCGATCAGCTGATCCATGCGAATGGGCAAGCGGTATTCCACCAGCGATTTCACCAGATGAAAATCCAGCTGTTCGCTGCGCACCAGTTCGACGAAATCAAAATCGCGCTCGCGCATGAATTCTGTCAGCGCTACATCGAAGTACGTCAGGTAGTGGGCGTTGAACACGATGCCCTGGCCGTCGATTTCCGAATAGCGCACCCGCAGGCGGTGAAAGTAGGGATATTGTTCGCGCAGGGTTTCCATGTTGGCAATGACACCTCGTTCAGAGGCAGCGGGCGTTGCAGTCAATCGGAAAACGTTTCCCGATGCACCACAGTCTCCAGCGGCTTGCGCTGTTCCCACTGCAGGATTTCCAGTTCGGGCTGATCCAGGAATTCATTCACGTAACCCAGGCACAGATAGGCCACCAGTTTCAGCTGCGCCGGCGCTCGCAAAATTTCTTTCACCTTGAGCGGATCGAGAATGCTGACCCAGCCCATGCCGATATTCAGCGCCCGCGCCATCAGCCACATGTTCTGCACCGCGCACACCACGCTGTATTCGCCAGGCTCCACCATCGAGGTCTGGCCCAGCACCGGCTGCGCCGACGGCTTGTAGAACACCGCGATATTGAGCGGCGCGTCCAGAATGCCTTCCAGTTTCAGCTGCTGATAGTGTCGCTGCTTTTCGTCGGCAAACAAGTGTTGTGCCCTGGCATTTTCCGCCGCGAAACTGGCGGCCACCTGGGAACGGGTGGCCTTGTCGGTGATCAGCACGAATTCCCAGGGCTGGGAAAAGCCCACTGACGGCGCCCAGGCTGCGGCCTGGAGAATGGTGTTTACATCGCGCTCGGCGATGGGATCGGGACAGAAGCGGTTGCCACGCACGTCGCGCCGCGCCATCAGGATGCACTGCAGGATTGCCTGTTCTGCTGGGGAAAATTCGGTGTGACTCACGCTGTTCTCGCTGCCGGGCGGGCGCTCAGGCGGCCCGCAGTTTTTTCCACATGACGCCAACCGCGTTCACCACCAGCAGCACCAGAATGCCAGCGATCACGCCTGCCACGCCGTTCACCACCGGCTCGCTGAACCAGGCCAATACGGCACCGACAGCGGGAATCGCTGCCAGCGCGTGCGCAGCGGCGTGCAAGAAATCATGCCCTCCAGGCGCGCCATGCACCAGGATGCCACCGCCCACCAGAAACATCGCGGCAGTGCCCACCACCGACAGGGTTTTCATCAGCTTCGGGGCCGCGCTCAGCAGCAGGCGGCCCAGGCCGCGCAACAGCGCCTTGCCTTCACCCTGCAGGTTGTGCAGATAGAGGCCGGCGTCATCGAGCTTCACAATGCCGGCCACCAGTCCGTACACGCCCACCGTCATGGCCAGGGCAATCACGGTCAGCGCCAGGGCCTGCTGGGTGATACTGGCCGCCGCCATGGTACCCAACGAGATCACCACTATTTCCGCCGACAGAATGAAATCCGTGCGCACGGCGCCTTTGATCTTGTCCTTTTCGAACGCCACCATGTCCACCTCAGGATTCGCCACCGCCTGCACCACTTCCGCGTGGTGGTCGGCTTTTTCCTTTTTGTGGAACAGGCTGTGCACCAGCTTTTCCACGCCTTCGAAACACAGGAAGGCACCGCCAATCATCAGCAGGGGCGTGATCAGCCAGGGCAGCAGCAGACTGATGGCCAGCGCCGCCGGCACCAGAATCACCTTGTTCACCAGCGAACCCTTGGCTACCGCCCACACCACCGGCAACTCGCGGTCGGCCTTGATGCCGGTGACCTGCTGGGCGTTCAGGGCCAGGTCATCCCCCAGTACGCCGGCGGTTTTCTTGGCCGCAACTTTGCTCATCACCGCGATATCGTCCAGCAGGGTGGCGATATCGTCGATCAACATGAAAAAACTGCTGCCTGCCATGGGCGTTCTCCGTTCGATCACTAGTGTTTTTGCGCCCCGGTGGCGCGCCGGGGAGTGTATCATTAGCCACCTTCAAATGTGACTGCCAGCCACCATGCCACCCACCCCCGATGCTCCTGATGTTGCCGTGATCGGCGCTGGCCCCGCCGGCCTGATGGCGGCCGAGGTCATGGCCAGCGCGGGCCTGACCGTAGCAGTGTTCGACGCCATGCCCAGCGCGGGGCGCAAGCTGCTGCGGGCCGGCATCGGCGGGCTGAATCTGACCCACGCCGAGGAAATGGCCCGCTTTGTGACACGCTATGGTGAACGGCAGAACGACGTTACGCCCTGGCTGCAGCAACTCAGCCCCGAGGCATTGCGCGCCTGGGCGCGGGATCTGGGCATCGAAACCTATGTAGGCAGCTCACAACGGGTGTTCCCGGTGGGCCACAAGGCCGCGCCGTTACTGCGGGCCTGGCTGCAGCGGTTGCGCGCTCTGGGCGTGCAGTTTCATCTGCGCTGGCGCTGGCAAGGCTG